>NZ_JAAGOU010000023.1:0-76410 GCF_010500775.1 Salipiger sp. PrR002 | reverse complement strand
GCCAAAAAGCCAGGGGCAACCCGAACATCAATGGGGCAGAGACGGCGGATACCGTGATCTCATCGTCTGTCAGCACATCCTCATATCCGGGCATGTCGCTTTCGTACCCGTTCCCGACAATCGCCGCCGGTCCGCGTTTCACGATGTCGAGCAATACGCGGTCGGGGTGATGCCAGGTATGGCCGGAGGCGTCGTGCGGCGGGGCAGGCAACCTGCCGTTCGGCAATCGTGTGCGCCAATCTGATTGCCCCTCCAGGTTTGCCCCATGGCAACTGGCACAATTCTCTTGATAAAGGCGCTCGCCCATGAGCACGTCGCTCTGCGCCGCTACGGGCAAAACCGTTGTGGCGAGCAGGACAGCCGAGAGCCTAATCGTGTTTTTCACTAAGTTTCCGCCTTCTTGTTACGAGCCACCTACAGAGGACGATGAGTGCCGCGAGCGACGACAGGACAAGCAGGACGCAAAGCGCCCAGACCAACCCCATCGACAACAGGCTGTCGCCGCTGCTGGCACCCTCAATCCGCATTCTGGCACATCTCTATTTTCCGCTGTCCGAGCGGATGTATTTGACCAAGGCGATCGCCGCGAGCACCAGCACACCCACGATCAGCAACCAGACGAGGCCCATCGCAATCATCATGCCGCCGCCCATCATTCCACCGTCCATCATCATGCATTCCATCCTTTGTTTTCCCTTGAAACCGGTCTGGCACGGGTTCGCACCAGACCGCGCGATTGATCATTCGACCGAATATACGGTCGGGCTCACACCTTCCTCGACGGTGTAAATCTTGAAGGGCTCCTGTTTCGCGCCGCCCATACCCGGCGACCCCAATGGCATGCCGGGAAGAGTCACACCGGCAATTTCCGGGCGCTCTTCCAGCAGCCTGTTGACGACATCAATCGGCACGTGGCCGCTGATGACGTAATCGTCCAAAAAGCCTGTGTGGCAGCCTTGGAAGTCATCCGGGATGCCCGCATCGCGGCTGATCTGCGCCAGATCGTGGGTCGGCTTCACCTCCACCGTGAAACCGTTCTCGCGCAGATAGTCCGCGTAACTCTCGCAACATCCGCATTGTGGGTTCTTGTAGAGCGTGACCTCCTGCGCCGCGGCAGGCGCGGCATTCAGGCTCATCGCAAGGACGGCGACGGCACCTGCCGTGCCGAGGCTGGCAAATCCAAGTATCTTCTTTATCGGTTCATTCATTTTCATGGTCCTAAGTGTGTGAGTTTCAGGTTTTGGTCGTGCCAGGTTCGACACGGATGACGCCCATCATGCCCGCCGCCTGGTGTTCCAGAATGTGGCAATGGAACATCCAGTCACCGGGATTGTCCGCGGCGAAGGCGATCTCGACCCGTTCTTCGGGTGCCATCAGGACGGTGTCCTGCCATTCGCGATACCGAGTCGGTTGTCCGTTGCGGGCGATCACACGGAACGAATGCCCGTGAAAATGGATCGGATGGTGCCAGGCGGTGCGATTATCCATCTCGAACACGTGCGACGTGCCCTGCGGCAGGACCAGCAAGGGGTCCATCATATGACCCGTCGCGGCTTCTCCGTTGATGAACCACATGTTGCCCTCGCGCATCTGGTCCATCATCGACCCCATACCGCTGCCCATCATCATCTGCCCCATCATTCCGCCGTTGAAGACGATCTGGTGCCGCGCGGCCGACGCCATGTCCGGTTCGGCCAGCGGGTTGGGCGGCAGGTCCATCGACCAATCCGGCACACTGTCCCGCAGCCTGTCAGGCCCGTAGACGAGGTCGACCAGACGGTATTCGAGGCCTTCGTAGAAGACATCGGTGACGGTGACGACTTCTCCGGGCTTGCCAGTCATGTCGATCACCAGATCAACACGCATGGCTGGTCCGATCACCACAATATCGCTGTCAGGGGCATGGGGAGTCACGGGTTGACCGTCCAAAGCGACCACAACCGGTGCAAGACCACCGAAATCCAGCCCGAATATCCGCGCGTTCGCCGCATTGACTAGCCGCAAGCGGATGCGCTCACCGGGCCGCACCGCGATGCGGTCGGGTATCTGGCCGTTGATGGTCACGGAATTACCAATACGACCGCCGTGCGTCGCGTCGTGGCGGTTGCCGAAGTCATCCGCAATTTGCCCGTCCCGGGTCATGCGCCAGTCGTCCAGCATCCAGGTCAGGTCACGATCCACGCGGATCGGGTCCGCCTCCTCGACGATCAGTGGCCCGTAAAGGCCGCGTCCGACCTGTTCCGAACTGCGCTGGTGCGGATGGTACCAGAACGTGCCCGCATCCAGCGCATCGAACTCGTAGAGAAAATCGCCATCAACCGGGATCGGGTCCTGCGTGAGGAACGGCACTCCGTCCATCGCATTGGGCGTGCGAATGCCATGCCAGTGGATTGTGGTCCCTTCATCCAACCCATTCTGAGCCAGAACCCGCACGCGGTCGCCCCGCCGGACCCTGATTTCAGGGCCGGGGACGGACCCGTTATAGCTCCAGACATTAGTCGGGCCGTATGGTGACGGGCGCAGGGCGGCCTGTCCGGATGCCGCGCGTAGGACGAATGGGTCCCCAGTTGGATCGGCCATTGCCATTCGTGCAGGTGACAGAGCGGATAGGGCTGTGAATGCGGCACCTGTGCGAAGCACGTGCCTTCGTGAAATCGGTCTGTGGAGAATCATCGCAACTGCCTTGATCTGAAAGGGTCGCACTCAGCCAGCTTCGACCAAGGCAACAATCAGGCCTCGCAGCAGGCGAGGCCGGTATCAGGTTCAAACAGGCAGTTTGGGAGGGAACGGATCAAGCGACGGATTTGCGCCGGCTGGGATCAAAGGTTCGGCACCCCGGATGGCAGTACCAAAGGGCATCGCGAGCCGCTCTGACGGCATCTTGGCAAGGAGGCCAGCCGTACCGCTGGAGCCGCAAGGAACAGGACACCCACCTTCACAGGCAGTACCGTCAGCAAATCCAGCGGGATCGCAACCATTGCAGAGGCCATCGGCGCTTTCGGTGGGTTCCATCTGCGCCATAGCCGTGATTGACATACTGGCCGACGACATATCCGGCGCAGTCACTGCACCGAAGGTCAGCATGAGAATCAAAACAAGGCGAAAAACGCAGGTCATACAGTTGCTGCTACAACCTTCCAGCAAGGGGAGGTCAAGTGACATTCTGTAACTTGGACGTGATACCCCTGTAGTGTATCCGCCTCAGACCTTCGTTACTGCCCTTCGCAGCCAGTTGCTCATGCAAAGGTTCATCAGTCCACTTGACGTTGGTCGACGTCAACTTGCCGTCGCAAATGAGGAAATGATATCCTCATGCTCGGTTATCTTTTCTCGTGAGTATGAGTTTCCTCCCCATCTCTCGAATTACCGTGACCATAGAGATCGGCGTTCTGATGAGCGCGATCCTCGTGCTCGAATTCGAGGCTGGAATGGCTGATGCCGAATTCTCCCTTCAGCCGCTTCTTGATCGCGCTCTTGATCTCTTCAATCTTCGACCACCCCTCGGCTGCCACGACGACATGGCAGTCGAGCGCAGCCTCGTGCTCTTGCATTTGCCAGAGATGGACGTGGTGGACGTCGGCGACGCCTTCGACTTTCCGCATCGCTTCGACGACGGCCTCGTTGTCGATGTCCGGCGGGCTCCCGAGCATCAGGGTTCGGATTGGGCCGCCTATTTCAGTGAAAGACAGATACAGGATGTAGATGGCGATGCCGATGGTGATGGCAGGATCGACCCAACGCATGTCGTAAAGGATGATCAGCGACCCAGCGACGATAACCGCGACCGAAGCAAGCGCGTCCGACAGGTTATGCAGGAAAAGCGCGCGGATGTTCACGCTGCCCTTCTGCATCGAATAGGTCAGCATTGCGGTCAGCGTGTCGACCACAAGCGCAATTCCACCGAGAATGACGACGGTCCAACCCATGACTTCGGGTGGATCAATCATGCGCATGCCACCTTCGTAGATCAGGTAGAAGCCGATCAAAATCAGGGTGGTGTAGTTAACCAGGGCTGCGACGATTTCGACCCGACCATAGCCGAAGGTCATGCGCTCATCGGCTGGGCGGCGCGCGATCTTGCGTGCGGCGAAGGCAATGACAAGCGAGGCCATATCGGAAAAGTTGTGCAGCGCATCGGCGATCAGTGCCAGACTGCCCGAGAATATGCCCCCGACGACTTGCGCAACGGTAAGTAGCCCGTTTGCCCAGATGGCGATGGCAACCCGCCGATCGCCGGAATCCGGATCGAAATGCGCGTGCCCGTGGTCATGTGGCATTGGCAGGCTCCGCGTGCGCGTGTGTCGCGCGTCGGTCAGTCTTCAGGCGGCCGCTGCGGAAACCACGTACGCGCGCATTCATCCAGTGGCGAATTATATGACGGTAAAGGGCGCCACGCAGCCATCCAAAGGATTGCTCATGGGACAAATAGAAGGCGTCCGGCGTATCAAACACGCCGAAATCCTGCACGATGCCGGTTTTCTGAATGTAGGTATCTTCTCCGTTCCAGGCGACGGGAGGCGCGCCAAGGCAATCCGTGCCCGCGCCATAACCGCAGAGACTGTCCGTGTCCGAGAAAGACGTTTGCAGGACTTTGAGGAAAGCGTCATCCAGGATGAAGCCTTCAAGGTTGATCCAGGCACCTTGAAATTCGATCTCGACCCATGAGTGGAGAATTTCCTGCGGAGCAAGCGGATACACCAGCTCAGGGACAACACCGCGCTGCAAGCCTTTATGGATAGTAAACCCATGCAACCGGCAACGAATGCCAACACCACGCAGCAGCGCCATCAAGAGCGTGCCTTTGGTATTGCACTGCCCGTAGCCGTCGGAAAGCACTTCGGATGCGGGGATGTCGTCGGCTCGATTGTATCCGAACGCGATTTCATTCCGAACGAAATCATAGGCAGCTCCGATCCGATCGTATTCGGATAAGCCGCGCCAGCCGCGGGTCTCAATTAGATGCGCAAGAGGCGCGGCGTCAAAATCCAGTAGTTTGGTGGGTGCAAGTAGGGGGTCGGTCATCTGCAACGGAGTCGCTCCTCGAATCGTCTTGGAACAAACCTAATTGCTATAGTCACTATAGCTTCAACCCTTTCTTCAGAAAGAATCTCCCGCAACTATTTGCCCGTGTGAACCGCTTTGTGGTGTTCGCCATGTGCGTCGCGTAGAATATCGATACCGCCCCAGGCCGCGATCCCGGCGACAATCACGCCGACGACGAGGTCCGGCCAGTTGGTTCCTAGCCAGGCGACGAGGCCACCGGCCACGACGATACCGAGGTTCGCGGCGAAATCGTTGTAACTGAAGGTGTTGGCCGCGCGGATGTTGACGTCCGGATTTTTGAGCTTAGCGAGCAGCCAAACGCAGACTGCGTTGATAGCCGCCGCGATCAGGGCCATTGCAATCATGATCGTCCCGAGCGGATCTGACCCACCGATGTAGCGGCGCCACGCATCGTAGAGGATGCCTGCAGCGAACAGGATCAGCAGCCCGCCGGAAACGTTCGCCGCCCCGCGTTTCCATTTGGCGGATCGGGACAAAGCGAAAAGGCTGATCGCGTAGACGAAGCTGTCGGAGAGGTTATCGAGCCCGTTGGCGATCAGGGCACTTGAGTCGCCGAAGGCGCCTGTTGCGAAAAAGGCCACGGCCAAACCGATATTGAGCGCCAGAACGATCCAAAGCGTCCGTCTCTCCATTGAATCTTGTCTAGCGGCCATTTTGTGGTTCCAGCTTGTGTTGTACGACACATTAACTTCTGCGGCTGATCTGCGTTCCAGCCGGAATGTTGGCTGAATTCCTTCAGGCCCCGATTTCCTCGTGCTCGGTCAGGCATTCCGAATGGTCCCGCAACACCTCAAGCACCTTGCAATCTCCCGTCCGCCCGCCGCTGCATTCGTGAACCATGCGTTTCAGTTCCGTGCGCAGCGCCTTCAGGCGGGCCATGCGCTGCTCCACCTGTTTGAGCTGGCGACGCGCGATGGCATCAGCTTCATCACAGGGCCGATTGGGATGGTCGCTGAGGTCGAGCAGCTCGCGGATCGCATCGAGCGAGAAGCCGAGTTGCCGCGAGTGGCGGATGAAGGACAGTCGATCAAGCTGTGCATTGTCGTAGCGCCTCTGTCCGCCTTCGGTCCTGCCAGGTTCGGGCATGAGTCCGATCTGTTCGTAGTACCGGATGGTCTGCACTTTTGTGCCAGTCTTCTTTGACAGAGTACCGATCGTGAGCATTTTCGCCTCCATGAAAAAGATACAGTTTGTGTAGGTTTTGCCGTCGGAATAAACAAGTGTCGGATTCACAGACGCGTGAGTTCAAGCTATACCATGATCTCGTGCTTGAACCTCTAGCAGCTAGAGGATGTATCCGCACAGGCAATAAGAATCAAAATCAGGCGAACAGGATTGTCCCTTACATCGGCACAGAAGTTTCTTTGGGTTTTGGCAGGCGTGGCAGCGCTTGCCTTCATATGGCTTTTGCTATGGTCCGATTATCGTGCCGATAGCGCCCGAACCGACGCCGAACCGCCTTTTTTCGCTGAGTTCGAACTGACGGACCACCAGGGTATGGTTCGAACCGAGGAGGACTTTGCGGGGCGCTGGATGCTGGTTTTTTTCGGCTTTACCAACTGCCCCGACGTCTGCCCGACGACCCTATCCGAGGTCGCGGCGGTGATGGACGGTCTGGGCGACGATGCCGCCAAGGTCCAGCCGATTTTCATAACAATCGACCCTGAACGAGACACGCCCGCAGCACTCGCCGAATACGTCCCGCTGTTCGATGCGGGCATCATCGGGCTGACCGGCACGCCGGAACAGATCGCCGCCACATCCGAGACCTTTCCGATCTTCTTCGAACGCGTCGAAGAGGCTGCGGCGCCGGATGGTTACACGATGGGCCACACGTCGCATCTGTTCCTCTTCGATCCCGACGCGGGCTTCGCCGACTCGTGGCCCTACGGCACCTCCGCCGAAGAGATCCTCGCCGATCTGGAAGAGAGGATCTGACCGACATGAACCGTATGTCCGGAGAAACAGCCCTCGGGCTGGCGTGGATCATCGCGCTCGTCGCCTCGCTTGCCGTGCTTTTCATCGGCGAGGTGCTGGGGCAGACGCCCTGTGTGCTGTGCTGGTTCCAGCGCGCCTTCATGTTCCCCTTGGCCATTGTCCTCGGGCTCGGCCTTTGGTGGCGGGACGGCCGCGTGGGGCGCTACGGCATCGCATTGGCGCTTGGCGGCGGCGCAATCGCCCTCTGGCACATGGGGCTGTACGTCGGTCTTGTTCCCGAACGCGTCCAGCCCTGCACGGCCACCGGCCCCTCTTGCACCGATGACAACCAACTGGTCGTCGGCATCCCTATCCCGCTGATGGCGCTCGCCGCCTTCGCGCTGATCGGGGCGCTGTCGGCCCTTTCATTGAAGGACACACGAACATGAATCGACGCGGCCTGATCCTGTCCGTTCTTGCCCTCGGCGCCGCCGGTTTCGGCGGAGCCACCTGGTTTGCAATCCGCCCCGGCCCAGTGGCCGAAGCGGAGCCCGTTGCTCCGGAACTTGCGGAGGCGATGATCCGCCCCTACTCGCCCATCCTCGGGCCTGCGGATGCGCCCGTCACGATCGTCGAATTCTTCGATCCGGCCTGCGAGGCCTGTCGCGCCTTTCATCCCATCGTGAAGGACATCATGGCCGAGCATGGGGAAGCTGTCCGCGTCGTGATCCGCTACACGCCCTTCCACGGCGCGGCATCCGAGGAAGCCATCCGCGTGCTCGAGGCGGCGCGCATGCAGGACGTTTACGTGCCGGTGCTCGAGGCCGTTCTGCGGGAACAGCCGAGATGGGCGTCGCACGGTGCCCCGGCGCCTGGCCTGATCCTTCAGATCGCCGCCACGGCCGGACTCGATGCCGAAGCCGCGCGCACGCAAATGCTGGCACCCGGTGTCGTGGCGATCCTTAACCAGGATCGTGCTGACGTCGAGGCCGTGGGAATTCGCCAGACGCCCACATTCTTTGTGAACGGCAAGCCGCTCGATCCATTCGGGGAGGCAGAGTTGCGTCGTCTGGTGGCCGCCGAAGTCGCTGCCGCGCAAAGCTGAATGGAAAGGGCAGGATCAGAACGATGAAAAAGTATATTTTGACTGGCACACTGGCCGCGCTTTTGACCCTTGGAGGGCTCTCGGTGCCCGCGCTGGCCGGACCCGAGGATGTTGTCGTCGAGAACGCGTGGTCCCGCGCCTCCATCGGGATGAACCGTCCCGGGGCCGCTTACATGACGATCCGCAACACTAGCGACGAGCCGGTGACGCTGATCGGCCTTACAACACCGCTCGCGATGATGCCCGAAATCCACGAGACGAAGACCAATGCCGAAGGTGTGAGCTCCATGAGCCCGGCGGGGGAGATCGTGATCGCCCCGGGCGAGAGCATCGCGCTCGAACCGGGGGGCCTGCACGCAATGCTGATGCGGCTGCAAGAACCAATGACGGAAGGGGACACTTTTCCGCTGACCCTGCTTTTCGACGACGGAGGCGAAGTGACGGTCGAGGTGCCGATCCTCGGCATCGCCGCGCGGGGGCCGGAGGACTGATGCGGCGACGGGCGATCCTGGGGTACGGCGCGGCCGTTGTTGGGGCGGTCGCCCTGATGCTCTTCGTCGGTTGGTGGCGGGTCGACGGACCCGGTGCACCCGCACCTGTCGGGCAGCTGACTGTGGCCCTGACCGAGATGGACTTCCGTCTGACGGATCATGAGGGCAACGTGGTCGGGCCGGAAGCCCTCATCGGGCGACCGACGATGGCGTTCTTTGGCTTCACCTACTGTCCCGATGTCTGCCCGACCACGCTATCGGACATTTCGGGATGGCTCGACGATCTGGGAGACGAGGCCGACGAGATGAACGTGGTTTTCATCACGGTCGATCCCGAGCGCGACACTGTCGAAACGATGGCCGAATATGTCGGCTACTTCCATCCGGCGATCCGCGGCTGGACGGGACCGGAAGAGCAGATCGCGCGCGTCGCGGACGGCTTCCGCGCCACCTACGTGCGGGTGCCGACGGAAAGCGGCGATTACACGATGAACCACACCGCGAGCGTCTTCCTGTTCGCAGCCTCTGGGCGGTTCGTCACCATGATCGACTATCACGAACCCAGAGAATTCGCGGTGCCGAAAATTCGCCGCGCGCTGGAAGAAGAAACGGAGGGGGCGACATGAGGCTCAGAACTTTGGCGGCTTGTGTTGCAATTGCGGGGACGGTTTCGGGTGCGGCTATCGCCATCTTCGATCTTTTGTCGAAAGAACCCGTGCCGCCGGAACTTGTCCAGGCAGGTAGCTGGATGCCCCAACGTCCTGAAGTCCCCCAGAACGTTGACATTCCCGTGACGCTGCCCGTGACGGCATGGGCAGACGATGCACACAATCTCAGCCCGCTGCCCCTTCTGCAGGTCGCTGTTGCCGACAGGCCGGTACGGGCGATCGAGCCACCGCTGTCGACATGGTCGCGCGACGTTGCAGCTGGCGAGACGCTCGATTTCTTGCTGTCCGAAGCTGGACTTGCGGCACCTGACAGAGCCGAAGTTGCCCTCGCGCTTGGCGCGGAATACGATCTGCGACGGCTGCGGCCGGGGCACTCGGTCACTGTTGCTTCGACCATGGACGGCAGCCCCCGCACCGTCTCACTCGCCGTCGAGGACGGGGTTCGGATCGAGGTGGTTTTCGGCGAGCAGTTGTCCACACAGGTCGTGGCTCCGGATCCGGAGATCGTAACCCTTGCCGGCGAAGCCGTAATCGACAGCTCGATCTTCGCGGCACTCGACGAAGCCGGCATACCCGCCCGTTTTTCCGTGGACCTTGCGCAGATGCTGGGTGGGACCGTGGATTTCCGCCGCGAGATGTCCGGCGGCGAAACACTAAGGCTTCTCTGGCGTGAGGCGCGGGTCGGCGAGGACAGGATCGGACAGCCCGAACTCGCCTTCGCCGCACTGGAGATCGGCGGTTCGCTTTACGAGATCGTATGGCCGGACGACGGCAGCGGTCAGGCGACGATCTACGTCGATGGCGAGGTGCTGCGCGTCTTTGCACAGCCGGTCGAGGGCGCACGCCTCAGCTCGGTGTTCGGACGCCGCACGCATCCGGTCTTTGGCAACGTCCGGATGCACACCGGCGTCGATTTTGCAGCGGCACGTGGGACACCGGTTCAAGCGACGGCACCGGGGCGGGTCAATTTCATCGGCTGGCGCGGCGGATATGGTCGCGTGGTCGAAATCTTGCACGGCTCCGACACCATGACGCGCTACGCGCATCTGAGCGCCGTGCCGGAAGACTTGGCACAAGGCCAACGCGTTGCGGCGGGAGACGTGATCGGCCGCGTCGGCGCGACTGGCACGGCGACAGGTCCGAACCTGCACTATGAGGTGCTCGTGGATGGGCGCCCGACTGACCCCCTCTCTGACGACCGGCTCGCCGAAGCGGCCGAGAGCGATGCGGATGATACCGCCGCGCTCTCGCGTCTGGCCGAGGCGCGGGCGCTTCTGAATGAAAACCTCGGCAGCGAGATTGCCAAAACGACAACCGAAAGGCTCTGACCCATGAAACGCATGACCCAAGCTCTTGCCATCACGCTCGCCCTGTTCCCAGCGGCCCAGGCCCTCGCAGAGGCAACGGCGATCGACGTCCGCAAGACCAACGGATGCGGCTGCTGCCTCTCGTGGATGAAACATCTCGAAGAGAACGGGTTTGTGCCGACCGGCCAGGACATGTTCGGCGGGCTTCTCGTGCGCTTCAAGCTAGACAACGGCGTGCCGCAGCGCATGGTCTCCTGCCACACCGCGCTCATTGACGGCTACGTGATCGAGGGCCATGTACCGGCCGCTGACATCCGCCGCCTTCTCGAGGAGCGCCCGGACGCCGTCGGCCTCGCTGTTCCGGGGATGCCCTATGGCTCGCCCGGCATGGGGCCAGAAGACGACCGCGAGGCCTATGATGTCTTCCTCATCCGCAAGGACGGGTCGACGGAAGTCTTTTCGAGCTACGCCGAAGGATAATCTGGCCCGCCCATGGAAAATTTGTCTCCGATAATGCTCGGCTTTCTCGGAAGTCTTGCCGCCGGATCGCTCACAGCAGTCGGAGCAGTTCCCGTGCTGTTCGGGCGCATCCCGTCTCGGGCCACACGCGATCTGTCGCTCGGCTTCGCTGCCGGTGTGATGCTCGCCGCTTCTTTCTTTTCGCTGATCATCCCGGCATTGGATGCGGCGGAGCCGATGTTCGAAAACGGCGCGATGCCTGCGGCCATCGTATGCGTTTCGATTCTTCTGGGCATGGGGGCTGTCGCCCTGATGAACGAAAAGCTGCCGCACGAGCACTTCAAGACGGGACGCGAAGGGCCCGAAGCGGCGTCTTTGCGGCGGGTCTGGTTGTTCATCATTGCGATCACGATCCACAACTTCCCTGAAGGCCTTGCCGTGGGGGTCGGCTTCGGATCCGGAGGTATGGAGGGCGGTCTGCCGCTCGCCATCGGCATCGGGCTTCAGAATGCGCCCGAAGGATTGGCCGTCGCTGTATCTCTGCTGGGCGAGGGATATCCGAAGCTGCGCGCCTGGGGCATCGCGGCGCTGACGGGCATGGTCGAGCCGATTGGCGGTTTGCTCGGGGCCGGCATCATCACACTGTCGGAACCGCTGCTTCCATGGGGTCTGGCCTTTGCCGCGGGCGCAATGCTCTACGTCATTAGCCACGAAATCATCCCCGAAACCCATCGCAGCGGCCATCAGAACAGGGCGACGCTCGGTCTCGCAGTCGGGCTCGTTCTGATGCTGTTCCTTGATGTCTGGTTGGGATGAGGCAATGTCACTAAACAAGGTATCTCCGATGATCGGCGTCTTCGCAGCACTTGCTGCGTTCGCGATCGATCAGATCACCAAAGCCATTGTCGTTGCGAATGCCGTCACTTTAAGCGCCGGGATTCCCGTGTTTCCGGGATTCAACCTCGTCTTTTATCGTAATGACGGCGTGACTTTCGGGATGTTGGGCGGCGCGCCGTGGTGGAGCCTCATCGCTCTCGCTCTTGCCATCTGTGTTTGGCTGGGGGTTATGCTGTTTCGCGCCGAAAATGCGGTCGAAACACTTGCCTATGGCGCGATCATTGGCGGAGCCCTGGGCAATGTCATCGATCGTGTGCGGTATCGGGCTGTAACAGACTTTCTCGATTTCTACATTGGCACAACACATTGGCCTGCCTTCAACTTGGCCGATGTATTTGTAGTCAGTGGCGTGGGGCTCTTGCTCGCCGCGCCATGGATCAGCGCGCGGCGTTCGATCAAGTCGTGAAGCCGGAAATTCTGAACCGCATCGCTCTGCGCCACCGTTTTCTTTCGCGGATGACGCTTGGTTTCGTCGCCGGGGCGCTGACCGTTCTGACTTTCCCGCCTTTCTCGCTTCTCTTGCTTGTTCCCGTTGCCTATTCCGCGTTGTTTGTCGGTCTTCGCGATCTCTCCTTCGGGCGCGCTTTCCTCGTCGGCTGGGCGTTTGGTCTTGGCCAGTTCGGTTTCGGGATTTCGTGGATCGCGGAAAGTTTCTACGTCGAGGCCGAGCGGTTTGGGACGATGGCGATCCCGGCGGTCGCGGGATTGTCCGCAGGTCTCGCGATTTTCCCAGCCATTGCCGCCGCGCTTTTTGCCGAAATCGCGCGGCGCGGAGTCATGGGCAGTCTCTTGACCTGCCTCCTGTTCGCGACCTCCTGGACCGTGGCCGAGTGGTTGCGTGGTCACGTTCTGACAGGGTTTCCGTGGAACCTCGCCAGCTACGCTCTGGTCGATTACGCCGCTTTTCGCCAGCCCGCCGCCTGGGTCGGAAGCTATGGGTTAAGCTTTCTCACCGTGTTCGTTGCGGTACTCCCCGGCGCGGCTGCCATGGCGTCCGGGCGGCAACGATTGACCATCTCGCTCATGGCGCTGGCCGGCATAGCGACGATGTGGGCTGTCGGCACGCTTCGCCTCCAGTCGGATGCACAACAGCCACCCACTGTCGACCTGCGCATTGTTCAAGGCAACATTCCACAAGAGGAGAAATGGGCTCCCGAGAACCGCGAGGCGACCTTCGCGCGCTATCTTGAGCTTTCAACCCGGCCCGGCGATTTCGACGTGCTTCTCTGGCCGGAAACCGCCTTTCCGGGTTTCCTCGATGAGGATACGGAGGCGCGGGCCCGCATTGCCGCTGCGTTACCGGACGGCAGCGTGCTGCTCACCGGAGTGCCGGACCGTGTACCGAGCGATGATGGCATGCGATATTTCAACACGGTCCAGGCTTTTGGCGAGACCGGCGAGATCCTGACCGGATACGCGAAACACCATCTCGTACCCTTCGGCGAATATGTGCCATTCCGCGGCTGGTTGCCCATCGAGCGGCTCACGGCGGGTCTGGGCGATTTTACGCCCGGACCGGGCCCGCGAACGCTTGCGCTTCCGGGTGTGCCGCTGGTCGCCGTGGCGATCTGCTATGAGATCATCTTCCCAGGGCATGTGGTCGACGACCTGTTCCGGCCGGACTGGATTTTCAATGCGACCAACGATGCTTGGTTCGGAACCAGCATTGGACCGGAGCAGCACCTCGCCTCCGCACGCATGCGCGCTGTCGAGGAAGGGCTTCCCATCGTCCGGGCCGCAAACACAGGGATCTCCGCGATCATCGACGCAAACGGTGACCTCGTCGCGCGGCTCGGCAACGGAGAAACCGGTGTCATAGATGCGGCTCTGCCCTCTGCTCATCCGTCAACCCTCTATGCGCGCTTCGGCGACTGGGCGCTGCTGGCTCTCATCTTCACTACTTGGGCCGTGGGACTGGCTGCAGATCTGGTCGGCACACACCGGTGCAACAAGAGAACAAGAACGGAGAAAAAGTCATGCTGGTAATCGCGGGCATTGTCGCGGGTGCGATCTGGGGTGGATATCTGGCGCGACGCCGAAAAGGAAACCGGCTGGATATCCTCCAGTATGCGGCGAGTTCGGCGATCGCCTTCGGTCTTCTCACCTATTTCATATCGGTGGTCCTCTTGCGCATCTTTTTTTAAGAAGGGTTTCGAAACAGCACCGACATGAGACGGCTTTTCAACATATTGCTGTACGGGTTTCTGGCAATCTGCATCACGGTATCGGTTGGTTCCGGGTTGGTCTATTTTCTGCTGAGCGCATCCGTTCCCGACTACGACGAGGACTTCACGGTCGCAGGCTTAGGCGGACCGGTCGACATTCTGCGAGATTCTTCGGCAGTCCCGCACATCTCCGCAACTTCCGCTGCAGATGTCTACTTCGCGATCGGCTTCGTTCACGCCCAAGACAGGCTCGGTCAACTGTTAAGGGCAAGGCGAAAAGCGGAAGCATCGTGGCCATCCGATGAGACATTGTCCGTTGCGCCAGCGGTCTCAGACGCGCTCGCGTCCTATGCCGCGGGCGTCAATGCGTGGCTCGAGCTTGTGTCAGAAGGCGGGCGTGGCAGAGGCTCTCCGGAGCTGCTGATCGCAGACGAACGGTCGATCGCGGCCTGGACACCCGGCGATAGCCTGAGGATTGCCCGGTCTTTCCTGAATGGCCTGCGACCGGGAAGCGCACGGGAAGGAATGCCGAGTATATCAGGTGCCATTATACCGGCGGATCGCCTGAGAGTGCCCGAACTGTTTGCGACTGATCCGGAGCAGCGCCTTGATGCATGGGCGATGGACGGCGACCGAACAGCGACCGGAACGCCAATTCTAGCCGCCGATACCAGCGGTTCCCTGTCGCTTCCCTCGGAATGGTATCTCGCAGATCTTCAATTTTCGACAGGGCCGGCCATAGGGGCCACAATGCCGGGCGTACCTTTCGTTATTGTCGGTCGCAATACGCGCGTCGCCTGGGCCTTCCGGTCATTTCCCGTGCCAGACGAGGAGGCACCAAGGGGGCCGTCACCCGTGCAGGCGGCAGGTTTCCTGACGATGCTGGAGCTGTTCGCGCGTTCGGCCGACGCGACCGATGCCATCGGAGTTGCCGCAGACATGTTGCCGAAGGGCATGGAGGCATTGGCCATTGACCGAGAGACCGTTGCCCGATGGCCAAGAGCGGAGGCCGTTCGGGCGTCGTCTTTTCGCGACATTCGACTGGCGGAGCTTGAAGCGCGGCAATCGATCTTCTCGACGGAAGGCGCCATCGGTGTTCAAAGGGACACCGTAAGTTCCGTGGCGCGAACCCTCCTGCCCCTGATGGCGAAAGAGCTTTGGTTCGTGCAGTCCAGAGACAGCACCGAAGGCACCGATGCGGACAACCTTCGTCGTGAGCTACTGGACAGGCTTGCGTCGTGGAATGGCGAAATGGATCGCTATTCACCGGAACCTCTGCTGTTCTGGACCTGGGTCCGGGCTTTGCAGCAGCGCATTTTGAAGGACGAGTTTCCGACAGCGGAGCAACTCTGGACCCGTCCGAACTCGAACTTTCTTTTTGCGGTACTCAGCGATCGTCGCGGTAGCGCGATCTGGTGTGACATCCGCCTATCCTCACCTCGCGAGACATGCGAGGAGCAGGTTCGCGTGGCCCTGGATGATGCCCTTGGCTGGCTGTTCGATCGATATGGGCGCGATCCCTCGACGTGGACCTGGGGGGAAGAGCATAGATTGGACATGCAGTGGTCGCCGATCAGTTCACGTCGGTTGCTGACCAACCTGCTGTCCCTTCAAGCGCCGATTTCCGGCGATCCGTTTACGCAATTCTTAACATCATTTGGTGTCGTAGAAGACCGTCCATTCCTTGTGAGTGCCGGAAGCAATTTTCAGGCGGTCATGTCGATATCGGAAGCAGCGGGATCATACTACATCTCGCCCGCCGGACAGTCGGGACATCCGCTATCTCGATTCTACGACAATCTCTTTCCCTCGTGGATACAAGGCGAATACCTCGCCATGTCGACCGATCTGTCACTGGCCCGTGGCGGCGCTTCCGGGATCTCGCGGCTCACACCAGCTACCTCCGACAACCCTCGGATGAGCGAGGGCCAGAGCGAATGATCACGAACTTCTTATTCCTATACGACCCTTTCGGCTATGTGCTGTCACCGGTGTCGCTCATTGTTGTCGGTCTTACAGCATGGCTGTTTTTGCGTGGGCTCAAAATACACGCTCGCTGTCTCGGAAGGGTTTCTGGTTGGCGTCGAACCGCCTTCTTTGCCGGCCTCGCGGCCGTCCTCGTCGCGACGAATGGGCCGCTCGCGCCATTGGGGCACAGTCTGTTTTCGGTACATCAGGTCGAGCATCTTCTTCTGCGACTGGTAGGACCGCTTCTTATCGCGGTTTCTCAGCCCTGGCTTGGCCTTCAAGCTGGATTGAAAAGGGAATGGCGCCGACGCCTTGCCGCGATTGGGCGTGCGCGCATCCCGCGATTCTTGGCGCTTCCTGCATCTGCCACCTCCCTGTTGATTGGCGCGCTTTTCGTCTGGCAGATCCCGATGATCTACGCCCTTACACAACGTATTGCGGCGATGGAAGCGCTGGCACATCTGTCTATGGTGCTGGCGGGGCTTTGGTACTTTGCTATGCTGTTCGATCCGCGTGATTCGCCTGAAGGAGCGCGGCGCGGTGCTCGACTGATGTCAGGGTTCGTGGTGATCGTTTCCAACATCTTTCTGGGCTCCCTGACAACGCTCAAGGAGGTGCCCCTCTATGGATCAGAAATCATCGCAGCGAGCGGTGGTCGACTTCGCGCCCTGGCTGACGAGACAATCGGCGGCTACGTAATCTGGGTCCCGTCGTCGATGGTTCTCATCGTGGCAATCATCCTGGTGCTGAACGGCTGGAACGCGGCGGAGGAACGGCGCTGGACGTCCCGCTACGACCTGATGCGCCAATCGAATGCGGCGGCGCTCGAGTTTCCGGAAACCGCGGAGGAACTGCGTCTGAAAGTAGAGAAGCCGAACCGGGACATGGGCCGTACCCTCGCCCTTGGCGCATTCGCCATGTTCATGGTTGTCATGATTACCGTCGTGACCATCGTCTATGCCCTCGGATAGATTGAATTCGACATGATACCAGACGTATTCTTCCCCGCTAGGGCCCGCCTGTTTCGCCACTGCCACGGCTGGACACATATTGTAGTGTCCTTACGCGTACCGGGTGCTTGCGCTGGCCCACGGCGGCGAGCGTCACTTTGGCCGTGATCGCCATCGAAGCGATCAACGTGGCCCTGTGCCGACGATTTGCCTGATCTGACGGAAGATCATCTCCTCCCATCAGGCGTAGATGTCGATCGGTGTTCCGTCTTTCACCATTGCATAGATGTCCTCGATCTGCCGATCTGTGACCGCGATGCAGCCAGCTGTCCAGTCGCGGACGTCCGTTGGGTCGATGCCTGGGCGTGGACCACCATGGATGAAGATGTCGCCGCCGGGGGAAAGGCCCTGCGCTTCAGCAAAGGCGATGTCGGCCTCATTCGGATAGGAGATGCCAACCGAAAGATGATACGTACTTTCGGGGTTGCGCTTATCGACTACGTAAGCGCCCTCAGGGGTCCGGCCGTCTCCCTCGAATTGCTTGTGACCCTCAGGAGCGAAACCCAGCCCGACCGGATAGGTTTGCAATACGCGATCGGCTCCGTCCAGAACAAGCAAACGCTGCCCCTTGTAAAGCCGAACACGGGTCACCTCGGGTCCGCCATAGCTGCGGAACTTGCTGGCACAGCCAGACAAAAACGCTGCCAACCCGCCCAACAGGACGGCGCGGCGGGGAAATCGGATGGTTTTCACTGCTCGATGCCTCTTTCGTGAGGTCTGATATGGACATTACGTTACCTTGCAAATGCTGCGTGATCAATGTCCGTGGGCAAGCGCGGCCTTTGCCATCTCTGGACCAACCTGCTCACCGCTGAATGCCTTGCGGGCCTACCGCAGCGCCTTGAGGGCGACCGGCAGGGAGGCCACGGCAAGCCTTAATCGAACAACTCGTGAAGCCAGGATTTGCGGCGATAGCCGTGCTTGCCGCCGCCGTGCTTTCCGCGCCGGTAGCAGCGATCATCGTCGTAGCCGCGCGGCTCAGGCACCCGCTGAGGCGCCACATCGGGTGCCGAACGCTCGATGATCTTGTCCAGTTCGCCTCGGTCTAGCCAGACACCCCGGCAATCGGGACAGAAGTCGATCTCGATCCCCTGGCGGTCGGTCATGCTCAAGGGCACCTCGCAAACCGGACACATCATCCTGCCCTTCACGCTCATGTCTCGTCTCGGCTCCTTTCCGGGTTCTCCCAGTTCAATGACCATGTGCCAGCGCCCCTTTGGCCAAGCCTTCGCCAACCTGCTCACCGCCGGACGGCGGTGCCTTGGCCTCTTGGCTGTTCAGCAGGCGCAGGGCGTTGGCCACCACCAGCAATGACACTCCTACATCGGCTGCAATAGCGCCCCACATCGATGCCACTCCGAACGCAGTAGCGACGACGAAAACGCCCTTGGTCGCCAAGGAAATACCGATGTTCTGATGGATAATCGACATTGTCCGGCGCGAATGACCGATCAGCCAAGGCACCTTGCCGAGATCGTCGGTCATCAGGGCTATATCCGCCGTCTCGATTGCCGCGTCCGAACCAACGGCACCCATTGCGATGGCGTAATGCGCGCGCGCCATGGCCGGGGCGTCGTTGACCCCGTCGCCGATCATGGCCACCATGTCATGCGTTTCGACCAGTTCTTCGATGGCAGTCACCTTGTCTTCGGGCAGAAGCTCGGCACGGACCTCGTCGATGCCGACCTCGGCTGCAACAGCGCGCGCTGTCCGCTCGTTATCACCGGTCAGCATGACGATGGTCTTCACACCCTCCGCGTGAAGCTGCGCCACGATGCCTTTGGCATCCGGGCGGATACGGTCGCGCAATTCCAAGATGCCGGTGACACCGGTGTCGTCGCCCACGGCAACAAGGGTGCTGCCAGCCCCTTCGATGCGGTCGCGCAAATCCTTCGGAATGGCGTCGCCGAAACCCTTCTCCTCGGCAAACCGGTCCGACCCCAGCCAGATCGACCGGCCGTCTGTGCGTCCTTCAAGTCCCCTGCCGGGAACGGTTCGGGTATCTTCCGCGGCGGACACCTTGATGCCGTCGGCTTCTGCCCGCGCGAGAATGGCGCGCGCCAAGGGATGCGAGGAACGTGCCTCCAGCCCAGCGGCGAGGGTCATCAGATCTCGCGCCGATGCTTTGCCCAGCGGATGCACCGCCGCCACCTCGGGCTCGCCCATGGTGATCGTGCCGGTCTTGTCCATGGCCAGTGCAGTGGTCTTGCCCGGTGCCTCGATATATGCACCGCCCTTGATCAGCACCCCGGCCCGCGCTGAGGCGGTGAGTGCGGCGACGATGGAGACCGGTGTCGAGATGACCAGAGCGCATGGGCAAGCGATCACCAGCAGCACGAGTGCATTGTAGAACCAATAATCCCAAGCCCCCCCGAAAATGAGCGGCGGCAACAGGGCAATTGCAATGGCGAGAGCCATGACGATAGGCGTGTAGATGCGGGCGAACTTCGCCACCCACTGTTCCACCGGCGCGCGGCGGGCATGGGCGTCGCCGACCATGCGGATGATCTTGGCCAACACGGTGTCCGAGGCGGCCTTCGTGGCGCGCACCGTCAGTGTGCCTTCGCCGTTGATCGTACCGGCATAGACTTCGTCGCCCCGTTCCTTTGGGACCAGCGCACTCTCTCCGGTGATTGGCGCCTGATCGACGGCCCCTGCCCCATCGACAACCTCACCATCCAATGGGATGCGGTCTCCGCCGCGCACGATGAAACGTGCGTTGATAGCAACCGCAGAAGCCGGAACGTCCGCTTCCGAGCCGTCATCATGAAGAACTCTTGCCGTCGGCGGCGCCAGGTCGAGCAGAGCTGAAACCGCATTCCTCGCACGCCCGACGCTCCAGCTTTCGAGATAAAGCGAGAGCGAGAAGAAGAACGCGACCGTCGCCGCCTCGAAAAATTCGCCGAGGCCAATTGCACCCGCGACTGCGACGACCATCAGCAGGTTCATGTCGGGCGACAGCCTCCGTGCAGACGACCATGCCTTGGGTGCCACGAGCCAGACACCGAACAGGATCGCAACCGCGAATAGCCCTGCCTCGACCAGTGGCATCGGCGCTTCGCCGTGCCCTGCGAAGAGGCCGAGTGCCCCCCCCATGCCGGTCTCGATGATGTGCCACAGAAATCCCGCGGCCCAGAAGCCGCCACTGAGCGCCGTAAACAGCTGCTGGCGTGCAAGATGGGCCGCCTGGTCGACCGACGCGTTTTCGGCATCCCAGGGCTTGGCGGTCATGCCGGTGCTTGCGACCAGTTCTGCAATTTCGCCGTCCGATACACTCTTGGCGCTGTCGAGAATAGTCATCCGTCCATTGATCACGTCGAACGCGAGATGCTCGGCCCCGCCGATCTTCGGGCCGACCACCTTGTTCAGGATTGCTACCTCCTCGGCGCAATCGAGGCCGGACACCTGAAAACTGCGCCCGCACGCTGGCGCGGGGATCGCCGGAACGATGTCGCCGCACGTTCCGGCGCTCCCGCAGCAGCTGCCGCCGCTTTTCTGGGCATCTTCGGCGTGATCGTGGTCGTGACGATGGGTGTCGGACGGCATGAATGGACCTCTGGATTCGGGTGCTTTACCATGACATAGCCCCTACAGTAGCTAGAGCTTCAAGAGCAAAATACGGTGGTATTTCAGTTTGTTTTATTGCTAGAGGATGCGGCGACCGGCTCCATCACGCCTTGAGGCATGAAAAGCCGATGCAAAGAAAAACAGACACGAAAGGAAGCTTGATGCGGGTTTTGATGCTGAAGCAAAAAATAATGTTTGCAGTGGCGCTGTCGCTTACGGCCGGGTGCGCAATCCAGCCGACTGGATCGGGCGACTCGGCAGACCAGCCGGGCAACGTTCCCGAAGCTGTGATTGCAATGGCTGCCCCGGATCAGGATGTTGCAACCGCGCGCTTGGTGCCGGAAGACGGGTGCTACTGGTACGAACACAGCGGCCCCGTTGAAACGACCTTGTTGCCGCTGCGCACGGTGAACGGCAATCCGATCTGCGTCGCGCGGGAAGCGTGACGACGACCCGCACGTCACATCATTTCGCTCAAAGCTAATTACCTCATTCAACTTCTCGCGGTAACACTGTCCTCAGCCGAATAAAGATGTGCTGTCGATCCAATCTCGACGTTCGGATAGAGCTCGTTGATGTGTGCCATAACCATCCGCACGCAACCCGAACTCGCGCGACCGCCGATGCTTCTCGGATAGGGTGTGCCGTGTATCCGAAGATAGGTGTCGCGATCTCCGACATAGAGATAGAGCGCCCGCGATCCCAAGGCGTTTTGAGGGCCGGGTTCCATCCCGTCGGCCCATCTTGCGTTTTCAGGATCCCGCTCGATCATGTTCTGTGTCGGCGTCCAGTGCGGCCACCTGACCTTGCGCTTGATGTTATAAACACCTGGCTCGTAGAGGTTGCCCCGCGCGATCGCCACGCCGTAGCGCATCGCGGTTCCACCCTCCTCAATGTGGTAGAGATATCGCGCAACCGCATCGACATGGATGTCTCCTGGCACGAGGCCGTCCTTCGCGTCCACACGCTGAGGCAAGAAACGTGGGTGTAGTCCCCAAGGGTTTGACGTGGCCGGATCGAAGCCGGGCGGGCTGACTTGCGCGTCCCATTCAGCCTTCTGCGCTTCGGTGGGCCAGCTATCGGCAAACACAGGGTTGGCCACAGTCGCCGAAAAGAGCGCTGTTGTCGTTTGAATGAAGTGTCGTCTTGTCAGCATTTCGTACCCTTTCGGTTCCCGCCGACGATTGATGGCAAGAACGGTATATGTTCTCCTTGAATAGATAGGACTTCTAGTGGCTGGAGGTTCAAGGGCAAATTTTCGTGAACGCATGCACGCGACCCTGGTAGCACATGCTTGCCTTGCGGGCGGGTTAACGGCCAACCAGGTCAGGTCCGAATTAGCGTGGTAAAGCGGGAGTCAGGGGGCGGAGTAGGACAGATTTGCCGAATTGGTCCCCCGGTGGATCGGTTTTGGTCGAAAGATACTATCCTGACACCCTGTCGATCTTCACCCGCCCGTGTCATTGGCCGAAACTTCGGCTTGGAACTCACGTTGTCGCTCAGGCCAGGTGCTCTTGATGTAGACGAGGATAGCCGCGATCTCTGCGTCTGTCAGATCCTCTCCGAAGGCCGGCATGTCGCTCTCGTATCCCGGCACGACGGCCCCGACCCCGCCTTTAGGGTCAGGACTTCGGTAACGGGGTCGTTCCAGTCAAGCGGTTTTGCGCATGCGGGATGCGCCGCCAAACTGCGGTTTTGTGTCTTGTACACTTGATCTGCCTACCTTCTCGACAGCCTTCGTCTGAGATCGACCCGGGTGCATGCTTCGGTCCGTGGTCAGCGCTGTGGCCGCCAACATGATGCTGGTTCAATGCAATTCCGATGTGCCCATCTCATTGGCGTGCTCGATACGATCGGCATCAGTCCTGAGCACGGCATCACCGGAACCGCGTCCCGTGGGGACCTCGAAGGCCCGCGATTAGGCGGGCAGCAGTCTGGAAACCGTATCTTCAGCCGGCATGAAGCACCGGAATGTCGAAGCGGAATTCGGTGTCATCCTTCCACATGCGGTGCAGGATCACGGCGATGCGCCGGGCCAGTGCAACCATCGCGCGCTTGGCACCACGTCGGCGCGCGATCTTCGCGGCCCATGTTCGCAGCCATGTCGCCCGCCCGCGATGCATCATCACGGTTGCCGCCTGGCACAGGGCACGGCGGAGGTTGACGTCACCTGCCTTGGTAATCCCGCCCGAGATGTCGCGCTCTCCCGACTGGTTTCGCGACGGCGTCAGGCCAACCCACGGCCCAACCTTCTTCGAGGAAGTGAACCGGGCGGGATCATCGACCGCAGATCGATAGGTCAAGGCCACGACAGCGCCGATCCCGGGCATCGACATCAACCGGCGGCAGACCGGATCTTCCTGCGCGAGTTGCCGGACACGGCGTTCAAGACCCGCCAATTCTCGCCGCAGCGCCGACCGCGCGCTGAGCATGGGTTCGGTTGCCGCTTCCAGCATCGGATTACCTGCTGCCAGTTCGCGGATACGCTGTTCGAACCGGCCACGTGAAATGGTGCCGACCTTGAGGCCGAAGTTCCGAAGTAGCCCCCGCAGTGACATCTCCAGTGTGATGAACCCTTGTTGCACAGCCTTACGGGCGCTGAGCACAGCGCGAACCTCCTGTGCAGACACCGATTTGCAGTGAACTGGCCGGAACCAGCCGAGGTGCAGCAGACGCGCGATACCTTCGGCATCACGCCGGTCCGTCTTGATCGGCATGGCCTTCAGGGCTCCTTTGACCTGCCGAGTTTCCATCAGCACGACAGGTTGTCCTGCCTCTGATAACCCGCGATGCAGCCACTGCGACAAGGGACCGGCCTCCAGCCCGACAGCTGCGATCGCGCCGTCCTGATCGTTGATCCAGCGCAACAGCGACTCCGGCTCGCTCGCCACCTGCGCCTCCTTCAAGATCTTCCCATGCTCGCTGATCACGCAGATCGCGGTCATCTCCAGTGACACATCCAGTCCGACAAACAGCTTCATCTCGCAGCCCTCCCAGTGGATCCGATACGGGAATGGCGCCAGCTTGCCCTCGATTCTGCAACGGTAACGGGCGGGTCGCGACGCAGGCCCCGTTACGGCATCTCATTCTCTCGTCATAGCCAGAACATGACGGTTGCGGCGAGGGCGACGGCGGAGAGGAAGACCTTCGGGCACCTGTCGTAGCGCGTGGCAACCCTGCGCCAGTCCTTCAGGCGGCCGAACATGATCTCGATCCTGTTGTGGCGTTTGTAGCGGCGCTTATCGTATTTGACAGGCTTGCCGCGCGACTTCCTGCCCGGGATGCAGGGCTTTATCCCCTTGTCTTTCAACGCATCTCTGAACCAGTCGGCATCATAGCCGCGGTCGGCGAGCAGCCATTCTGCAGATGGCAAGCTATCCAGCAGGGCCGCAGCACCCGTGTAGTCGCTGACCTGGCCTGCGGTCATGAAGAAGCGGATCGGACGTCCATCGGCATCGGTAACGGCGTGCAGTTTGGTGTTCATGCCGCCCTTGGTCCGGCCGATCAAACGACCCCTCTGATCGCTTGGCCCCCCTTTTTCGACCGCAGGCTGGTCGCCGTGCGGTGCGCCTTCAGATAGGTCGCGTCGATCATCACCGTCCTCGGAACGGCCGCCTCGGAGGCCAGCCCCTCCATCATCCGGGCAAAGACACCCTTGTCGCCCCATCGCTTCCAACGGTTGTAGAGGGTCTTGGGTGGACCATACTCCTTCGGTGCATCACACCACCGCAAGCCATTGCGATTGATGAAGATAATGCCGCTCAGCACTCGCCGGTCATCGACACGCGGCTTGCCATGGCTCTTGGGAAAGAATGGTTCCAGACGGGCCATCTGCGCATCCGTCAGCCAGAAAAGGTTGCTCATTGATCGGTCTCCTTGCGGAGGCTGAATCATGCCGAAAAAGGAAGATCAATGGGTCCTGACCCTAGTGATCTGAAAAAGCATGCGGTCTGAATGGTGCCAAGTGTGGCCTGAGTCATCATGCGGCGGGGCCGGCATTCTTCCTGTGTCAAGACGACGACGCCAATCGGGCTGACCCTCGAGGCTGGCACCATGGCAACTGGCGCAGTTGTCCGCATAAAGCTGTTGCCCTGCCATGACCTGGGATGCAAG
This sequence comes from Salipiger sp. PrR002, assembly GCF_010500775.1. NCBI lineage: Bacteria > Pseudomonadati > Pseudomonadota > Alphaproteobacteria > Rhodobacterales > Roseobacteraceae > Salipiger > Salipiger sp. PrR002. The sequence continues at coordinate 51,679 of NZ_JAAGOU010000023.1, read as the reverse complement.
CACGGGCTCTCCCAAAAACGTCAGTCCCTCGACACGCGGGTCAACCGGTTCCGATTGGGCCAGCACCACAACGCCGGTGGTCGCGAGCGCGGACACTAGGGCAGCGAGGTGCACTGACCGCCTGACCGTACACTTCGCCGATCGATCTTTCGGCCCCTTATTCATCGGCATAGATTGAGATTCCTTCCGGGCCAAAGGCGTAGGTCCTGAGCGTGCCTGACTTGACCGCAGCCATGCCCGGTGCGTTCGCGGGCATTCCCGGCAAGGTGATACCCGTTATCGCCGGACGGGTTTCCAGCAGCCGCTCGATGATGTCGACGGGGACGAGACCGCTGACATAGTAGCCGTCGATCTCGGCCAAGTGGCAGCCGATGCCCTGGGCGGGCACACCGACTTCGACCGAGCGTTTGTCGAAGTCGCGGTCATCCACACGCGTTACGGTAAAGCCGTGTTCTTCGAGATAATCCCCATAGGCATCACAGCAGCCGCAGCCCGGATCGCGCCAGATGGTGATCTGCCTTTCGCTGCCCGCCAGACCGGGCGCCACATCGCCTGTCGCTTGCGCCCAGGCCGATGTGGTCAGGCCCACCATTCCGACAATGCCGCTGCCAATCAGACCAAGCGCGTTTCTTCTCTGCATCATTTTCTCCATCATCGTTCTCCTGTTTCGATCCAGGTTGCGCCGCCGTCACGGCTGATTTTCAAGATGCCGCCCAACAGGGCAGCGATGTAGGTCTCGTCTCTTGGATGAACCGCAACAGCGGTCGCAGCTTTGCTCGCCCGCTTTTGCCAGATGACTCCGCCGTCCTGCGATGCCCAGAGGCCCGAACGCAGCGCGGCATACATCACTTCCGGCGCCGAGGGGGCACTGGCCAGCGACAGGATCGGTTCACCTCCTGGCAATGGCGCTTCGGACGGTGGGGCTTCACCCGCAACCAATGCGTCCATCGCATTGCCTGGCTGCACGTCCTGCCAGCGACAAAAGCAATCGGGCACCCGCGTTAGGCCAACCTCGGTGCCCGCATAGATCCAGATCCCGCCCATGCCGGTCTCAAGCTCGACCGAAGCCAGAGAAAGAAGTTCCCGCTCTGCGTCGTCGAGCCAGGGGCGGTCCATGGCGAGCGACCAGGTTGCACCGGCGTCTTCGCTCTTCCACAACCCGTCGCCGCGAAGCGAGGCATAGATCATGTCCGGGTTCCGCGAGGCGATAGCAAAGGCAGTGATTTCTCCGTCAGGCAGCCTAGCTTCAAAGATACGCCACGAAGCGCCCCCGTCTTCGGAAATGCTGACACCGCCCTCGGCCAACCCCGCAACCACACGGCCGGGCCGGTCGCGATGGGTCGCCAGCGACAGCACGTTCCCCAGTGTCTCTGCCGCGGTCCAAGTCTGGCCGGCATCGTCACTGACGAACAACCCTCGATCTGCCAGCAGGATGGTATCACCATCAAAGGCCAGAGCCGCTGGATCACCATCGACTGCAGCCTGCACAAGCCTTGGCAACACCGTGGCTAAGCCGCTACCGAGGACGGCAGCAAGAACCTTGCGCCGGTTTGGCCGACATCCAATCTCAATCGATTTCAATCTGCTTGCTCCTCTGCTCATGCGACGCGGATCACGCCCATCATCCCGGCCGCCTGGTGCTCGAGGATGTGGCAATGGAACATCCAGTCTCCGGGATTGTCGGCGACCAGGGCGATTTCCACTTGCTCGCGTGGCGCGATCAGCACGGTATCTTGCCATTCGCGGAAATCGGTCGGCACCCCATCGCGGCTGATGACGCGGAAGGAGTGGCCGTGCAGATGGATCGGATGGTCGAAGGCCGTGGCGTTCGTCATCTGGAGGACATGACTCGCGTCGCGCTCCAATGTCAGGAAAGGATCGAGCATGTGCCCTTCGGCCGCAACGCCATTGACGAACCACATGCCGCCGCCCACGACGCCACCCATCATTCCGCCCATCATACTGCCGGACTGGCTTAGGCCCATCTGGCGCTCGACCATTGCTCCCATCATACCCCCGGTGAACAAGATTTCGTGACGACGGGCCGCGTTCAGATCAGGTTCGGCAAGCGGATTGGCTGGAAGGGCAATTTCCCATTCCGGCGGCGCGGCACGCAAGGGCGCGTCGTCAAAGACGACATCCAGCAGGTTGAATTCATTATCGCGATAGGCGCGGTCGACGATTGGAAGCGTGGTTCCCGGGTCGGCAGGGCAATCGAGCATTATGTCGGCACGCATCGCCGGGCCCAGCTGTTTCGGCTTCATGGGGCGGTCGCCCAACTCTATAAACTGACCCCGTCTGTCCACGGGGTGTCACGTAGCCCTTAATTGAGCAATCATGTCAAGGAAGGATAGCCTTTCAGGTGGGTCTATTACACCAATGTCATAGCAAAAATCGACGCTGTTATTTCTCAACCGATCGATCGATGCCACCGGAAAACCCATTCGGGTAGCCGATCCCGTTCACGGTCCTCATGATTTTGACATGCGCACCGGTTATTCGTTGGAATACTGGCCCTTGTTGTATTGTGCGGTCAGATGACTGGCGAAGATCTTGTCAATATTCCTGCAGCTGGGGATCTAGTCCGTGATCAGCATCAGGCCCAGATCCATCGAGTTTTGCACAATAAGCTTAATTGTCACCCCTTCGCATCCGGTATCAGGACGCCCCTGACCTACCCCAAGCACCGCTTTTTAACTTTGCCGCAACCCGTGCAATAGTGCTCAGCGAACCTTTACTGCCATTTGTCTCTACTTGTGCAAAAACGCTCCTGGTGGTGCCCATTTGGTTGCTCACATGCGCCACAATCGATACCGCCCCTGCCCCGTCACCTCCCGGATCAGGCCTCGCGCTTGCGTCCAGGCGAGATTGCGTTGCACGGCGGCACGGCTAGCGTTGGTCAGGGCCTCGCCCATCGGGGCAGAGACAAGGGGCCATTCGGTAAGCACGGCGCGCAAGGCGCGCGTGGTCTTGCCCGAAAGTGGGGTCATTTCGCCTGCCTTGCTCGTCTTAGACACGCTTGAGGGTCCAAGCTGGATAAATCTGCTCGTTTCATCCAGCGCAGCACGACAGCTTCGCGACATCCTTGTCGAAAGTCTGCGCGGCGAGTTTCAGCCCCTCGACCGTTGTCAGATAGGGGAAGATCGTCTCGCCGAGTGCCTTCGTCGTCATACCGATCTTAAGCGCCATGACCAGCGTCTGCACGCTGTCTGCCCCCTCCGGCGCCATGATCACGCCGCCAAGCAGACGGTCTGTCGCCCGGTCCGCGACCAGCTTGATCAGCCCGCGCGTATCGCGCGCGGCAAGCGCGCGAGGCACGTTGTCGAGGGTCAGCACGCTGGTCTTGACGTCATGACCCGCCGCGCGCGCCTGCGCCTCAGTCAGCCCGACCCCGGCGACCTGCGGATCAGTGAACACCACCCAGGGCATCGCCGCATTGTCGTATTGTTCGGCCCCGCCCATGACGGCGTTGCGGGCGGCCAACTTGGCGCCATAGGCGGCCATATAAACGAATTGATCGCGGTCCGTGACGTCACCCGCGGCAAAGATCCCGGGCTTTGTGGTCTGCATGTCGTCGCCAACCCGGATCGCACCGCGTGCGTCGGTCTCGACGCCCATCTCCGCGAGGCCCAGCCCCTCGGTGTTGGCGGCGCGCCCCGTCGTCAGGACGAGGCGGTCGGCCGTCAGTTCGCGCTCCGCGCCATTCACCGTCACGGTCAGCACCGCACGGTCTCCGTCGCGCCGCGCGGCGTGATAGGTTGCGCCGTCAAGAACCGTGACACTCCCGGCGCGCAAGACCTCGGTGAGCGCTTGCGCCACCTCCGGCTCGGTGCGCGGCAACAGGCGCGAACGGCAGACGATGGTAACCCGCGTGCCCATCCGCGCCATCATCTGCGCCAGCTCCACGCCGATATAGCCGCCGCCGAGGAAGATCAGGCTTTCGGGCAACTGGTCCAGATCCAGCAGCGACGTGCTGTCGAGCGTTGGTACGTCCCGGACCCCAGGGATGTCGGGCCTGGCCGGTCGACCGCCGGTGGCGACGATCACCTTGGGAGCCGTGATCCTGCGCCCGCCGACCTCGACCCCGCCGGGGACGAGACGGCCTGGACCCTCGTCGAGATAGGTCACACCCTCGTAGCCCGGCAGCAGATCGGCGTACTTCTTCTGGCGCAGTGTAGCGACAAGATCGTCCTTGGCCGCAACCAGCGCCGACCAGTCGGCGACCTGCGCCTCTCCGCTGAGGCCCGGGAAACGATGCGCCGACTGCGCACTGTGCAGGGCTTCCGCAGCGCGGATCATCGTCTTGGAGGGCACGCAGCCCACGTTCACGCAGGTGCCGCCGATGGTCCCATGCCCGATCAGCGCGACGCGCTTGCCGCCCTCGGCGGCGGTGATCGCGGCGGAGAAGCCAGCCGATCCGGCGCCGATCACGGCGAGGTCGAAATCGCCCGTGGGCGCCTTGGTTTCGAATTTCATGAACTCATCCATTTTCTTGAGATGCCCTGCGCCGCTGCCGCCGCCAGACGGCATAGATGGTTAGGCCGATTAAAAACGCCAGCGCGGGCAGCAGCACATAGTCGAGCCAACCCAGCCAGGCCGACAGGCCCACGGCGCCGAGAAGAACGACCAGGATCGGCGTGAAGCAGCAGAGCGCTGCGATGACGGTGCCGACGACACCTGTTGCAATCAGCTTGCGGTCTGTCCGCTCGGTCATCCCGTCAACCCGAGACGCGCGCCGGGTAGCCTGCATTGGCCGACGCGGTGGCGATCGCCTCTGCGCTGGTCGCGGCGGTGTCGAAGACGACAGTAGCGGTGCGCGCCTCGAAGTCGATCTCGACCGCGTACACGCCTTCGACGCCCTCCATCGCGCGCTTCACGGTGACCGGACACAGCGCACAGGTCATATTGTCCACCGCGAAGGTGAGGGTCTGCTCGGCGGCGACGGTTTGCGCGACGGCAGGGATGGCCGTGATGGGTGCTGTGGCGGTCAGGCCGAACAGAACAAGGGCAAGGATCGTCTTCATGAGGGTGTCCTTTCGAGATCAGTAGAGAAGCGGAGCCCACCAGTCGATGGTGAGTGCAGCGAGGACGAGGATCAGGGAGGTCCAGAGAGCGGACTTGGTGATGCGCGCCGAGGATGGGCGCGCGCAGTAGGAACCGGGCTCGCAGACGGTCGGTTTGCGGAAATAGACCTGCCGGAATCCCGCCCCGATGAAGCCGAGCGAAATCACGGCGAAGATCGGCTTGAAGGGCTCCAGCGCCGTCAGGTTGCTGATCCAGGCCCCCGAGATACCGAGGGTCAGCAGCACCAATGGTCCGACACAGCAGGCCGAGGCGAGAAAGGCGCCCATCACCCCGCCCGCCGCAAGCCAGCCCTTTCGGGCGGGGCGATCCGCTGCTGAGGTGTCAGTTCTGTCGTCTGTCAGCGCCATGTCGCGCACCTTTCGTCTGTGGTTGACGATGGGTGTAGGGTCTGTAGTAGCTACAGGCTCAAGAGGAAAACCCCCATGATCGATCACGAAAGCGAGAGCAGCTTAACACGCGGCGACCTGGCCCGGGCGACCGGATGCAACATCGAGACGATCCGCTATTACGAGAAAACCGGCCTGCTGCCCGACCCGCCGCGCAGCGCCGCAGGCTACCGGATATATTCCGCCGCACACGCCACGCGCCTTCGCTTCATCCTGCGCGCCCGCGAGCTCGGGTTCTCGATGGAGGACATTCGCGGGCTGATGGGGCTCGACGATGGTGCCGCGCCGACCTGCGCCGAGGTCAAGGAGCGGACAAAACGTCACCTTGCGGACGTGCGGGCGAAGATCGCGGATCTCCGGCGGATCGAATCCGTCCTCGCTGCAACGGCATCCAGGTGTTCTGGCGCCGAAGTCCCCAACTGTCCGGTGCTCGACGCGATTTCTGGAAACTGAAAACTATGACACGAACTTCCCGAACTCTTGAAGCTCCCATGCATCGAACTGGAAGATTCAAGATCGTGCCGCTACCCATATCTTGAATCGCCCCTGGCCGGTCACCTCGCGGATCAGGCCTCGCGCTTCCATCCAGGCAATATTGCGTTGAACGGCGGCACGGCTAGCGTTGGTCAGGACCTCGCCCATCGGGGTAGAGACAAGGGGCCATTCGGTAAGCACAGCGCGCAAGGCGCGCGGGGTCTTGCCCGAAAGCGGTGTCATTTCGGCTTCCGCCCGCGCTGACCATGCTTCGACATCGTCTAGGTGCCGCATTGCTGTCAGACATGCCGTCTCCATCCCCTCAAGCCAACGCGCCAAACGATCAGCGGGTGGGCCGCCAGCGCGCAGCCCCCCTGCCCCACCCATGGCCAGAGGTGCAAAGACTGCTCCCTTGCCCTCGCTGGCCGCGATCCGCGCGGCCGTGACTGCCGCTTCCATTCGATCGCCCTGCTGCCCAAGGCCCGCAAGGCTCCAGAGGTGATAACCCGCGCAGGCACGGGTTATCGGGTGCAGCTCGGCGGCTTGCGCCATCAGGTTCAGCCAACCGCCCGCGCGATCCGCGAAAGGCTCGGCGTCATCGACCATGTTCTCGGGATCGCGACGATCGAGGAAGGCAGAAAGGTCCACCTCTGGGCCTGGTCCCCCTGTCAGACGACGTACCGCCCAACCGACACGCGCCAGTGCTGCGGGGTCCTCTTGAACGCCTGACAGGCGCATGGATATCCAAATAGCAATGCGATCCGGGCCAATGCGGTCACCCGCGAACCAGCTGAGGTCGGCAGCCTCGATCAGGGCAAGCCTGTGCCGCCATCCTTCCGGGCTGCGCTTCAGGCGGTCGTCCAGCGCGCCGACGCGACCGGCCACACGGGCAAGACGCGCGGCATGACCTGCCTCTGCTTTCCGCCAATCGTCGAGGACCTCGCCTTCACGCAGTTCGGCCCGTGGTCCTGGTGGCAAGTAATCCGGCTCCTCTTCCATCGGACCGGGCAGGAACCAAAGATCGTCTTCGGACGACTGTTCCACCTCCTCAGCGTCGAGGAAGAGAGCGTCCGATTCATCATGAAAGGCAGGCACTTGAGGCTTCATATGTGCAAAATACTGGAATTTTGCTTTTTACCCAAGGGTTTTGTCGGAATGCGCCCGCGCTCCTTATATTGCATGCGCGCGGCACGGTCTGCCAGAACTCTCTGATCGCGCTCAGCCTATGCAAACTAAGGGGTTTCTGATGAGCAGTGCCACAGAGCACGCTCTTGCATTCGTTTACAAACGGTCGTTTATTGGCGATATATTAAATTGCAAACGGCCCAGTTTCATGCCCCTGATTGGCTATGCGCGCGTCTCCACCGAGGATCAGACCCCCCTGCCCCAGTCTGAAGCACTGCAGTCTGCGGGATGCACCGAGATCTTTGAAGAGCACGCCTCGGGCGGCAATCGCGCGCGGCCCGTGCTTGCACGTGTGCTGGAGCGGATTGGCAAGGGCGACACGCTGGTCGTCGTGCGGATCGACCGGCTTGCGCGGTCTTTGTCGCACCTACTTGAGGTGATCGAAAAACTGGAGGGCAAGGGGGCGTTCTTCCGCTCGCTCCAGGACCCGATCGACACTGCCTCGCCCCAGGGCAAGTTCACGTTGCAGGTTCTGGGCGCTGCGGCTGAGTTCGAACGCGCTCTGATCCGCGAGCGTACCAAAGCCGGACTTGCCTCGGCACGCTCAAAGGGCCGCGTCGGCGGCAACCCAGGTCTTCGCGCCAAGGACCCTGAAGCGCTGCGCAAGGTGCGGCTGGCGCGACAGGACGGCTACATGGAGCGCTTGAACGAAACTGCGCAGGATTGGGTGCCCCATGTGCGCCGTTTGCGCCCCGATCTGGCTTGGGAAGACGTCCTGCGGATCATCAATGGCCCCCTGCCCCATGATCGGCGCTGGACGCAAAGCCGCTTGCTTCGCGCCGTGAAGGCATACGTGGCGGACGGATTCCTGCCTGCTGAAGTGCTTGGACGCGCTGGACGTCGCGAAACCGACGATCGCCTGCCTGCGATTGTCGCCGCAATCAAAGGTGCTGACCCCGAGATCACCTTGCAGGCAATCTGCGACCGACTGGAATCCATGCGTGAGCGCACCCCTCGCGGTCGCACCAGCTGGCAGCCTTCCTCAGTCAGAATGCTGCTGGAGCGTGCTGAAAAGCTGGGGCTCCTCTGAGGATCACACTTGTGTTGGCCTAACCGATTTCCACTAAATCTAGAAAGTGCTTGCACGAATCTGGTTGGTCGGGCAATAGTCTCGAAAAATAACGCGCGGTCACATAAAAAACGCGCCCACGGATCGGGGTAGACATGAGCGAAGTAGAGCAGGATCTAGACATCGCCATCGGGCACTACGCGGAACTTCTCGCGTCGAACCTGCATGCTCAGCGCGCCGCACACTTCCCTCCGGATGCAAAGAAGGTGATGCGCACTTTGACTAGCGGCGAAGCTGCTGAGCTCCTTGGCGTCGACCATACCTATCTTCGGAAGCTTCATCGAGAAGGAAAGATCGTTGACGTTGAGACGACGGCTGGAAGTCATCGTCGCTATACGCTCGACGATATCTGGGAAATCCGGCAGACGCTTGAAGGAAACGCAAAAAAGTCTGGAACTTACGTGCCTGGGCGTCGCGACGGTGACGAGCTTCAAGTCGTTTCAGTGGTGAACTTCAAGGGCGGGTCCGGCAAAACGACGACGTCTGCTCACCTCGCTCAACGCTTGGCGCTTAAGGGGTACAGGGTTCTTGCGATCGATCTCGACCCTCAAGCATCCCTTTCAGCTCTTCATGGAATCCAGCCGGAACTCGACCTTATGGAGGGCGGAACCCTCTATGATGCAGTTCGCTATGACGATCCGGTTCCGATCGGCGAAGTGATCCGCAAGACCTACATCCGCGGCCTTGATCTCATCCCGGGCAACCTTGAACTCATGGAGTTCGAGCACGAGACGCCTGCTGCTATCCAGCGAGGAGGAGCGAAGGCGTTCTTTGCGAGAGTTCATGATGCTCTCGATAGTGTTGAAGCAAACTACGACGTTGTTGTGATCGACTGCCCGCCGCAGCTTGGTTTCTTGACGATGTCAGCACTTTCCGCGTCCTCGGGTGTACTCGTGACGGTTCACCCGCAGATGCTTGACCTCATGTCGATGTCCCAATTCCTGCGAATGACTGCGGATCTCCTGGGAGTGATCAGGGATGCAGGCGCAAATCTGCGCTTCGATTGGCTGCGCTTTTTGCCAACGCGATACAAAGTCGGCGACGCGCCACAAACCGAAGTCATCGCTTTCATTCGCGGGCTGTTCGGGAGGTCGGTCCTGACCAATCACATGGTTGAATCGACCGCAATTTCTGATGCCGGCTTGACCAAGCAAACGCTCTACGAAGCTGACAAGAAGGACTTCACGCGTCAGACGTTTGATCGTGCGATCGAATCCATGAACGCAGTGAACGATGAGATCGCTGAAATCATCCAGAACACATGGGGGCGGAATGGCAAGAAAGCCTAAACTTGGCCTGCCGCTGCAGACCCTTCGCAACGCTCCTGACGCTCTTGAAGGACGCCGACTGCGTGGCGGTGTATTTGAGATCGATCCGGCGCAGATTGTTACCGAAGGACGGTTGGATGACAGGCTTCAGATTGAAGTTGAGGGCCTGAAGAACTCTATCTCCAAGAACGGTCAGCGTGTGCCTGTCTTGGTCCGCCCACTGGAAGGCGATCGCTACAACCTGATCTATGGCCGCAGGCGCCTAGAAGCATGTCGCGAACTCGGTATCAAAGTTCGAGCCATCGTCACGGAAGTTGAGGGTGATCAAGCGCTTCGAGATCAGCTTCTCGAGAACCAAGAGCGTCGTGATCTGAGCTTTATTGAACGCGCGCTTGTTGCAACGGCGCTTCTGGACGGTGACCATTTGGAAGGGGCTGAGCGCACCAATCGAGGTGTCGCCGAAGTCCTTAACCTCCACGAAGCTGGGGTTTCACAACTCTTGAGTGTCGTTCGGACAGTCGGCGAGGAACTCATCCAGGCAATTGGTGCAGCTCCTGGGATTGGTCGCCCAAGATGGGAAGAACTCAAAAAGGCCTTGGGTGCCTACGACGGTGATCGAGACCAACTGCAAGCCGCAGCTCATACAGCTAAGTCCGAAAGTTCCGGCTCGGTCGATGAGGTTTCTGATCGTGCGTTTCTCGCAGTTCTGGAAGCTGCGAAGAGCGCGGAGAGGAAAGCAAGTCCGTCTCGCAAGGGCGCGCCTGCTTTGGCGATCCCCGGTGTCGGAGCTGCGACAGTCAGGACCGGTCGCCAAGGCAAGCAGCTAAAACTCGATCTGACTACGGATGAACCTGAATTTGTCAGCTGGTTGGAGGGCAATGCCTCAAAGCTGATTACCGAGCTTCATGAGCGCTGGAAGCGTTCAGAAGACTGAGGAAGAGCAACCAACAAGAAGGAGGCACGATACAGGCAAAAAAGAAAAAGGCCCCGAGAAGCTAGCTTCACGAGACCTTTGTAAGGTTTCGCACCGGGATCAGCCCGCTACAAAATCTCAGTTTTCGCACTTCTGAATGTAGCGTTCTGGCCCCTACCCCGCAAGCGCAAAGCGATTCGCGGGCCGCAGAAATTTTGCCTTCGTGAATGTTTTCATGGAGTACACACCGATTTCGCCGTTTATGCGGCCGATCTCGCACGCCCATCTGCGCGTGATCGAGCGCCCCGAGGCATCTGTTCCGGGCAGACCCGTCAACAAGTGGGAACTCCTGCGCGAGCTCTCCAAGGCGCAAGCGGCCTTTGGCGTGTCAGAACGTGATTTGACTGTTTTGCAGGGGCTCCTCAGCTTCTTTCCAGACGATGCACTTGGCGGGAACGCCGAGATGGTAGTCTTCCCCTCGAACAAGGCGATCTGTGAGCGCCTGAATGGTATGCCCTGCTCCACGATGCGTCGTCACCTCGCGCGTCTTGTCGATGCTGGTTTGCTCCAGCGGCGTGATAGCCCCAATGGAAAGCGCTACGTCCGCAAGCACGGCGAAGAGCGCGTCGCCTTTGGCTTCGATCTTTCCCCGCTCTACTGCCAGTCCGAGGAGATAGCACGGGCCGCAGAGGCCGTACGTGAGGCTGAGGAGCGCGTCAGGCGTCTGAGAGAGGTTGTAAGCCTCATGCGGCGTGATCTCGCGGCTCTCGCGGAGTTCGGAGGCGAGATGCAGCCAGGCCTCGGCATCTGGGACCAGCTTCGTGACAAGGCTATCCTCACAGCGCGCGCGCTTCGCCGCAAGCTTTCAATTGAGGACCTCGTGGCCTATCGAGCCGATCTTGAAGCTCTCCTCGACCAGGCACGCAACATCATTGATGGCTCTGAAACAGAAGGAATGAACACCAATGATGCCCGATCTGAGCGCCACCATCAGAGTTCAAATATAGAATCTATAGATCTTGAACCTGCTTTAGAAAAAAGCGGGGCGGCGGCCGGCGTGCCAGATGTGGACAGGGATGAGCCCGTGGCTGACGTCGATGAACAGGACACAAGACACCTGCCAAAGATCCCGCTGCACCTGGTGATCGCGGCATGTCCCTCGCTCAATACCTTCTACCAAGGCGAAATCCGACATTGGCATCAGCTTTTTGACGCGGCATGCCATGTGCGGCCAGCTATGGGGATCAGTGCGTCTGCATGGGAAGAAGCTCAGCGGTTCATGGGTCCGGAGCAAGCGTCGATCGTCGTTGCTGCCATGCTGGAACGCTTTGAGGACATCAGATCGCCTGGTGGATACTTGCGAGCTCTAACTGCCAAAGCTGCGGCCGGTGAGTTTTCCTGTGGGCCGATGGTCATGGCATTGATTGGGCGACGATCTGCAGCTTAACAGCTGTTAAGGTTGAGAGACTGCGTACTGTTCCGCGACATCGGAACTGACGACTTAACAGCTGTTAAGGTCCTGTCTCGGGAGCGTCAGAATAAGAGAGGGAAAGGTTTGTTGGTTTGAGGGGTGACGGGAAGTGAGATCGGGAGAGTGGCTTCCGGCGCCCGTCGTGGAGAAGATCTGATGGCGAAATCTGCCCAGAAAGTCACCCTGTCCCCGTCCCGGGACATTCCCTTCGACAAGCTCGTGCTGAGCCAGTCCAACGTCCGGCGCATCAAGGCTGGCATTTCGGTCGAGGAACTGGCCGAAGACATCGCCCGCCGCGGGTTGCTGCAGAGCCTGAGCGTTCGGCCCGTTCTGGCGGATGACGGGTCCGAGACCGGTAAGTTCGAAATCCCCGCTGGCGGTCGGCGCTTCCAAGCCCTTTCACTACTAGTGAAGCAGAAACGCTTGGCCAAGACGACGCCCATTCCCTGCATCGTGCGGGATGCCACTTCCGCGATCCTCGCCGAAGACGACTCGCTCGCTGAGAACATGCAGCGCGCAGCCCTGCATCCGCTCGACCAGTTCCGCGCCTTCGTGGCGCTTCGGGAGAAGGGTCAAGGCGATGAAGAGATCGCAGCCGCCTTCTTCGTCACGCCGCAGGTGGTGAAACAGCGCCTGAAACTCGCCGCCGTGGCCCCTGCCCTGCTCGAACTTTATGCCGAGGATGAAATGACGCTGGAGCAGCTGATGGCCTTCACCGTCAATCCGGATCACGAGCGTCAGGTTCAGGTCTGGGAGGCGATCCGGTCGTCGTGGAACAAGGAACCCTATCAGATCCGGCGGATGCTGACGGAAACCTCGGTGCGCGCCTCTGACCGTCGTGCCGTCTTTGTCGGCATCGAGGCGTACGAGATGGCTGGCGGCACCATGTTGCACGACCTTTTCCAGGGTGACGACGGCGGTTGGCTGGAAGACCCTGCCTTGCTTGATCGCCTGGTCAGCGAGAAGCTTCAGGCTGAAGCCGAAGCCATCGCGCCCGAGGGCTGGAAATGGATCGAGGTCTCGCTCGACCTGCCCTATGGCTACAGCCACGGTTTGCGGCGACTGAGCGGAGATCCAGCGCCGATGACGGATGACGAAGGCGCGGCCCATGCCAAGCTGCTTGCCGAGTACCGGGCGCTCGAGGAGGAATACGAGGGCCAGGATGAATTCCCCGAAGAGATCGACGCGCGCCTTGGCGCGTTGGAAGTCGCGATGGAGAAGCTCGAGGCCCGGCCGCTGATCTTCGACGATGTGGAGATCGCACGGGCAGGGGCTTTCGTGACGCTTGACCGCTTTGGCGAGCTTGCCGTCTATCGGGGCTTTGTGCGGCCCGAGGATGAGCCACGGGAAGACGCCGATGTCCACAGCGGTGAACCGGCAGCAGACGGGCAGGGCACTGAGCTTTCGGCTGCGAGCAGCGCGGATGGTGTCGGCCATGGCACGGTGATCACCTCTGCCGGTCAGGCGCTTGCCGCCAACGTGCCCGACGACGAGGACGATGGTGCGTTGAAGCCCTTGCCTGAGCGGCTGGTCATGGAGTTGACGGCGCACCGGACATTGGCACTGCGCGAAGCGGTCGGGCGCTCCCCTGACGTCGCGTTGACGCTGCTGCTCCTGAAGCTCGTCAATGACACATTCCGGACGTCCAGTTCGGCCGGCAGCTGCCTCGATGCCTCGGTGCGTCACGTCTACATGTCCGCGCAGGCGAGCGATCTGAAGGAAAGCGTCGTAGCCAAGCTGGTGGACGACCGACACGCGGAGTGGGAGGCCGACTTGCCGCTCGGCAACGATGCCGCGCTCTGGGACTACCTGACCTCCCTTGATCAGCCGAGCCGGCTGTCCCTACTCGCGCATTGCCTCAGCTTCGGTATCAACGCGCTCCATGAGAAGGTGAATCCTTATGGTGCCGGTATCTCCGCCAGCGGTTTGACCAAGCGGATGACCCAGTCCGACTTGGTCGCACAGGCGGTCGAACTCGACATGGTCGAGGCGGGTTGGGAGCCGACGGCCGACACTTACCTGAACCGCGTGCCCAAGGCACGGATCCTCGAGGCCGTGCTCGAGGCGAAAGGGGAGGGGACGGCGCAACTCCTCGATCACCTGAAGAAGGGCGAGATGGCGACCGAAGCCGAGCGTCTGCTGAAAGGCAGCGGTTGGTTGCCGGAGGTTCTTCGCCGTCACGACCTGGCAGCACTCGACGACGCGGAAGGGCAGGGGGCGTCTGAACCCGTTTCCGACGCCGACCAGAGCGAGGATGTCGACCTTCCTGCCTTCCTCACCGCTGACCTGCCGGGTGATGATGCATCGATGATGGCTGCGGAGTGATCCGCGCCATCCGAGGGCGGGTTTCCCCGCCCGCAATCACATAAAAGTCAACAATATCAACGAGATGAATGCAAAATGACGCATTCAGGATGAGGAATCATGTCTGCAACCACCATTCTCGACACCGCGCCCCTGGGCGCGCTCATTCGCTACACCGACAACAGTCCGAAACCGCCTGCGCGGTTTACGAAGAAGCTTGCGGCCTGGGAACGCTCGAACGGCGTCGGTCGGCTTGTGAAGAAGGAGCCGCCGCGACCCTATCGGACCTGGACGGCGCCGGCGTCGTTCACGCTGCACGAGGGGAACTTCTCCTCGGACGGGGTCATTCTCGTCACCATCATGCGAACGCATTCGGCTGACAGTGTGTTGACCTTCGAGGTGGCAGAAGAGCCGAAGCCTGGGCAGGTGCGCGTCCTTCTGGATTTTGGCGGCTGCACTGAGCTGTTGCATCTGGCCGAGTCCGTCACGGCTGCCGAACTCTGGATCGCCAGGGAAAGCTATCGCAATGCGCGGCTGGAGATCGTCGGCGAAGAAGACGCTGGCAGGGCAGGGGGCGCGGAGCTTGCCGCCTGAGCCCATTACGAGCCCAAGGGGCCTGCCCAAGCGCTGGCCTCTCACCCATCACGTCCCTCTCCCGCGAGATCGCGGGGCACCATAGGATCCAATCCAACACGGAAGGAGGTCTTCCACGATAAGCCTGCCCGGGAGGCTGGCAGCGAAAGCATCAGCGGGACACCCGGCTCCAATCAGCGGTCGCACCATCCCCCGCTCGCCATTCCCTTCCTTGCCCCGAATCCCGTCTTCGAGATCAACCCGCGAGGGGTCGGACTACGGGCGAGCCCGTGCCGCCGGGTGGATTCGGCCCCGTTTCACTTTTTCGGGCCGAACGCACCCGGTGATGTCAGCCAGTCTTCGGGCCTGCGGGGTCCTGTCGCGCGGGGGATGGTCCTCCGCCTCCAAGACAGGAGCCAAACATATGTCCCGCAAAGACGCACACGCCTTCGCCGCCTCCCTCGCCGCCACGCTCATGGTCTCGATCGTCGTCTTCCAGGCCGGTGATGGAACCTATGGCGCCGTCCCCGCCGACGAAATCGACGGAGACGAGGTCGTGATCGTCTCGGAATACGACCCGTTCGGGTGAAGCTTCGGCCTCACTTCCCGAGGGCCCAGGCGTGGCACAGGTGTGCACCTGGGCCTAGTAATGCCCCCGTGACCGGGGATAGTCAGTCGGCTAACAATCGCTTCCGACAGTCTGCTTCTACCATGTTCGGGAAGCCTTTTCGTCGACCATCCCTATATGCTGGAAACAGCGGTCACCCTCATGGTGAGCGCTGGTTACATGACGTTCATCAGCGCGGGGTCCATTCCGAACAGGCTGCTGGCGCTGTGCGCTGCCTTTCCGAGCGTGACGCTGCATAGCACGGTAACCGACGCGCCAGGCCAGGCCCTGATGATCTTGATCCCAAGGCTGCATTTGACCCTTTGGGAACCAAAGTGGATGTCGCTGTCACTCGCTGTCGTCTATCGGCAACCTGAGCGATACTTGAAAACCTGTGGTCCGGCCCGGCCGCGGCGATTGAAGGACAAGGCGGCTGCTGATCCGCTCTGCGATTGCGGCGACGATGGCAAGACCCAGGCCGCTGCCGTCGGAGGTGGCAGAGGCCCGCTCGAAACGCGCTGTCAGCCGGTCGAGTGTTTCGCCTGGCACGACAGGGCCGTCATTTGCCACGGTGAACTGGCCAGATGCGGTCAGCGTGACGTCGACCGGGGTAGTCTGTCCCCCATGACGAAGAGCGTTTTCCACGAGGTTCCGGCACAGAATGGCGAAGGCGTCGGGATCAAGATCTGACATGACAGCCATGTCGGGAAGATTTAGCCTGATACGATCTGGCGTGCCCGTGCGGCCAATATCGTCCACCACAATTCTCGCAACGCCCCTCAGATCCGAGCTTTTGTCCATCCTCAATCGCCCGCCTTCTGCCCGCGCGAGTTGCATCATGCGTTCTGTGCGTCGCGTCAGCCTTTTCAGCGTCTCCTCGATGTCGGTCGCACGTTGTGCAGCCGCTCGGTCCTTGGTTTCCGACCTGAGCCTCTGCGCCTGCGCGATCGCTCCCGCGAGTGGTGTGCGCAACTCGTGAGCGGCGTTCGCGGCGAAGCTTCGCTCGGCCTCGAACGCCTCACGTAATCTGGCCAGCAGGCTGTTCAGCGTATCAGCCAACGGGCCGATTTCAGTTGGAAGCCCCTCGTGAGGAACCTGCGAAAGGTCGCGAGCGCCACGTGCTTCCAGCCGCGCGCGGAACCGGCGCAGAGGATCAAGGCTGAAGCGAACTGCCAGGATGATCGCGATCAAGGCCACTGGAAGCACGATCAGCAAGGGCAGGCCGAGACCCATCTGGATTTCGCGAGCCACCGACATGCGGTGGGCCAGCGGCTCGGCCACTGTGATGCGGATCGTGTCCTGAAGCGCCGCGTCGCTGTAGAGACGGTGCGTCGCGGTCTGGCGAAACCCGGGCCCGTCATAGGAGGGGAACACGGTGGGGTCCGCCGCATGCGATTGCAGCAGGATGCGGCCTTCGGCATCGCGCACGAGATAGGTGAAGAACTCGTCGTGCGCACGGATCGGGGCGAGCCGCTGGGTCACACCCTGATCTTCCCGCCCGACGATGTCGGTTACTGCCAGCGGCAGGATCCGCTCCGTTGTCTCACGGAGCGCGCTGTCGAAGACCTCGTCCATTTCGGCCCGGACGATCACGGCCGTCACCGTCGCAGCCAGCAGCCACAGCACCGTCAGCACCAGCCCCACGGATAGGCCGAGCCGCGCCTGAAGGCTTGCGGGCCACCTCATGGCCTGCCCAGGCGGTAGCCCATGCCGCGCTCGGTTTCGATGATTGCGCTCCCCAGTTTCTTCCGCAGGCGGCTGACATGGACCTCGATGGTGTTGCTCTCGACCTCGGCGTCGAAGGCGTAGAGCTTCTCCTCCAACTGCGCCTTGGACAGGAGCTGCCCGGGACGCGCGAGGAACGCTTCGAAGAGCGCCCATTCCCGCGCTGTCAGCGGCACATGACTGCCATCCCGATGGACGCTGCGCGCGGCAAGGTCGATGTCGAGCGGTCCGTGGGTCAGGATCGGGTTGGGGTTGCCGCTGTAGCGCCGCGCGACCGATCCGATCCGCGCCGACAGTTCCGACAGGTCGAAAGGCTTCACAAGATAGTCGTCAGCGCCTGCATGAAGCCCGTCGATCCGATCGGACACCTGGTCGAGTGCGGTAAGAATGATGACCGGAGTCACGTCGCCCCGCGTGCGCAAGCCCTTGAGAAACCCTATACCGCGCCCGTCCGGCAGCATCAGGTCGAGCAGGATCAAGTCGTAGGACGTAGCAGCCATGGCATCGCGCGCCGCATCCAACCGCGTAACCCAATCCACTGACTGGCCATCGGCTGCGATCTGGTCGCGGACGGCAGCGCCGAGAGTCGTGTCATCTTCGATCAGCAATATGCGCATGGTCGTACCCGTCCTTGTCTGATGTCCCTCCATGATCCGTCTGGCTGACACGAAGCTGAAGCCTGTGGGTCGCGCCCGTTCAGGCTGTTGTCAGCTTCGCAGCGCATGAAGTGCATCAAGAGGCGAGCCACTAGGAGTGTGCCCCATGAAGAAGACATTGACAATTATCGGCTTTCTCGCGGTCTTCCCGGCCGGCGCGGCGCTGGCTGACGACGACTGCTTCGTCCCGATGGCTGATTGGCAGCCGCGCGATGCGGTTGCCCGTCTTGCCGAGGAAAATGGCTGGGCGGTTCGCCGCATCAAGATCGACGATGGCTGCTACGAAATTGACGGCCGGGATGCCCAGGGGCGGGCGATCGAGGTGACGGTCCACCCGGCCACGCTGGAAGTAATCGAGTTCGAGTTTGAGGACGACGATGATGATCGTCGCGACCGCCATCACGAGAGACACGACGATGACTGATACGGCGCATCGTGATGGTAATGTCTCCGCGCCGGGCCTTCCCCCACTCCCTCGGCTTTCCCTCAACTCTACTCTGGCTCTGACGGGCCCGGTGCTGGTGGCGCTGCCATGCCTGCTGGCGGCTCTGCTCGGGTTGAACACCTATGCGCCTTATGGTGCGGACGCAGCATTTGGTATTGCCGTCGGGGCCGCGGCGGTTGTCGCGATGGCGCAGACATTGATCCTCGCCGCACGGCCCCCACTGGTGGAACCATTGTTCGGCGGTCTCGATCGCATGTACCGGGTGCACAAATGGCTCGGCATTTCCGCAATGGTCCTCATGATCCTGCACCAACAGATAGAGCCGGATTTCGAGCGTTTGGTGCGTGAAACCTCCCTAGGGGAACTGGGTGAAGAGGCAGGCGAACTCGCCTTCAACGCGCTTCTCGCCCTGGTTGCTGTCAGCTGGTTCCGGAGATTGCCCTTCATCGGGCTCGAGATTCCCTATCAGCTCTGGCGGTTTAGCCATCGTTTCATGGGAGCTCTTTTTGCTATCGTGGTGTTTCACCAGTTTTTTGTCGATGTGCCTGCTGGGGTGGACCCGACATTCATGTTGGTGCTGAATGCTTTCGGAATCGCCGGAGTTGTCGCCTGGATCTTCACCGAGTTGCTCGCTCCGCATCTACGGCGTAGAGACTTCACTGTCAGCCAGATCAGCCAGACCGGTGACACGACCACCTTGATGCTCACTCCCAAAGGCCGTGCCATGCGGTGGCGGCCCGGGCAATTCGCTTTCGTTCGAGCGCCGGAAGCTGGACTGTCCGAGCCGCACCCTTTCACGATCGCCAGTGCCCCGCGCCCTGATGGCTCCCTGACGTTTTCCATCCGGGCTCTGGGTGGGTGGACACGGAGCCTTCCGGCGACGTTGCGGACCGGAACGCGCGTGCAGGTCGAAGGCCCCTATGGGCGGTTCGATTTTCGCAAGGGCGGTGCGCGCCAGATCTGGCTGGCCGGCGGTATAGGTATCACGCCGTTCCTCGCCTGGGCGGAAAGCCTGACGGAGGCGGAAAGGCGCGACATTCACCTCGTCCACTGTGTTCGAACGCAAGACGAGGCGATCGGGTTGGAGACGCTGCGCGCTGCGGCCGCCCGCAATCCGAGTTTCAGTTTCGAGGTGGTCGTCACGGCGCGCGATGGCAGGCTCACGGCCGAGCGCCTGATCGGCGCGGTCCCTTTCGCGATCCGGCAAGCCGATTTGTGGTTCTGCGGCCCAACCGGTCTGAAGGACGGGATTCTCAAGGGCTTGAAAGCACAAGGCCAAACGCCTCGCCGTGTCCGCTTCGAGCAGTTCGAATTCGCCTGAACGCGGGGCAGGGCGCATAGCCATGCCAGCCCTGTAGCCTGCGCTCGCATCTTTTTGGCCCCGCCATCATCGGCGGGGCCATTTTTTTCCTGACGGCAAGCTGAAGGAGGAATCGCTGGGGCGTCAGGAAGCCCTCAGGTCGACGCGCCAGATTTGTCTCATCAGACGAAAGGAGACCTTGCCATGAAAAAGACCCTGACCCTTCTCGCAGCGACAACGGCGCTGACCGCCGCCATCGGCGTTCCTGCCTGGAGCGCGATGCAGGCCCCGGCCGACAGCATGCTTCGGCCCGTGGCCGCGCTCTTTGACGACGCCTCACAAGACATGCCTCTCATTCTCGCAAGCGACGATGACGACCGCTGGCGGGACGGTTCGCGTCGCGGACACGACAATGACGATGATGATGATGACTGTGACGACGATGATGACGACGACGATTGTCGGGGCGGCGCCCGCAATCCCGCGCCCGCTGGAACGGTCGCTCCTCCTCAGAACGGCCTCTTCGGAAATGGCACCCCTCCGCAGGTTCAGGTGAACTGAACAGCTCCGAAGCACCCTGAACAAGGATCATTCCCATGAAATCACTTCTCGCAACGCTCGCGCTTACCACGGCGCTGACGGTTCCCGGCCTCGCCATGGCGCGGCCGGTGACGCTGACCACCACCCTCAACAATTATGGCGGTGACGGAGCCTATCTTGCACTTTACGTCACCGACGCCTCGGGCGCCTATGTTGGCAGTCTCTGGATGGCTGGTGGCAAGTCCAAATACTACGAGCATCTGAGCGACTGGTACCGTGCCACGGGCGGCGATACTGCGCAGGTCAACGGCATTACCGGGGCCAGCGTCGGCGCGGGCCGCAGTCTTGAGATCACGCTTGATCTGGCTGATGCGCTGTTCGATGCGGGCTACACGCTCCACATCGACGCGGCCGTCGAGGACATGCGCGACAGTCCGAACGAGGTGGCGGTGCCGCTCACGACCGACGGCGCGGGCACGCCGGTGCGCGGGCGCCGGTACGTCGCCAGCTTCGCCTACGACATGTGAGGATCGGGGCCATGATCCGTGCACTCCATCGCTGGCCGGGTCTTCTGGCCCTCGCGCTCGTCACGATTCTCGCGCTGAGTGGCGCGGCACTGTCGGTCTTCCCTGCGGCCGAACGGCTTGCCGCCCTGCAGCCGGAGACCGGGCTCACGGTCGCCGCCCTCGCGGACCGCATTCGGGCGGTCCATCCGGGCGTGGAGCAGATCCGCCGGTCGCCCTCGGGCCGGATCACTGCCTACTGGTTCGATCAGGGCGCGCCGGGGGCCGCCGTGATCGACCCGGCGACGGGTGAGGGCGTGGCCTCGGCCGACCCGAACCAGGCCGAACGCTGGCTCACCAACCTGCACCGCTCGCTGTTCCTCGGGGACGGCGGCCGCATCGCCATGGCCGCAGGGGCGGCCGCGATGCTGATCCTCTCGCTCTCCGGCGCGGCGCTGGTCGCGCGGCGGGCGGGAGGCTGGCGACACTGGTTCGCGCGCTTGCGCGGACCGCTTGCCGGGCGGCTGCACGTCGAGATCGCCCGGATCGCCGTCGTCGGCTTCGTTCTGTCTTCCACGACCGCCCTCTGGATGACGGCGTCGACCTTCGATCTCCTGCCGGATGGCGGCGCCATCCCGGCCATGCCGACCGAGGTCAGTGGAGCGACGGGGTTTGCGCTGGACCGGATGGCCACGCTGCAGCAGACGCCCGTCGCCGAGTTGCGCGAACTGAGCTTTCCCTATCCCGGCGACGCTACGGACGTCTTCACGCTGAAGACCGACCGTGGGACCGGGTATCTCGATCAGGGCACCGGGGCGCTGCTGGCCTGGACTGACCTGACCGGGTGGGAACGCGTTTCGGAAACCATCTACATGCTGCACACCGGACAGGGCGCGGCGACGCTTGGCCTCGTTTTGGGCCTGATGGCGCTCGGCGTCCCGGCCATGGGCGTGACTGGCGTTGTCGTCTGGCTCGCGGGACGGAGGGGGCGGCCGCGCATCCGAGGCAATCAGCCCGCGGGACGTGCCGAGACGATCCTGCTCGTCGGCAGCGAGGGCGGCAGCACCTGGGGATTTGCGGCCACGCTCCACACCGCACTGACGCAAGCCGGGCAGAAGGTACACACAACACCGATGTCGGCCTTCGCGCCAGAACGCTACGCTATGGCCCAGCGGATCATCCTGCTCGCCGCAACCTATGGCGACGGCGCGGCGCCCGCCTCGGCGAAGGGCTTTCTCGACCGGCTGAACGCGTGCGACCGGGCGGCGGACATCCCTCTTGCGGTGCTCGGCTTCGGCGATAGAAGCTTTCCGGCCTATTGCGCCTACGCGGAGTCCGTCGCAACTGCGGCAGAGGCGAAGGGCTGGCCCGAACTGCTGGCTTTCGACACAATCGACCGCCAGTCGCCGCAGGATTTCGCCCGCTGGGGCCAGTCGCTCGGTGACGCGCTCGGCATTGCGCTCAACCTGACGCACCAGCCGGTCCTGCCGAAGACGACCACGCTGACCCTCGTCTCGCGCCGCGACTACGGCGCCGAGGTGCAGGCCCCGACCGCCATCCTCCGCTTCGCGTTTCCCCGCGTCTCGCTCGGGCAACGGCTGCTCGGGGGCGGGTTCGCACGGTTCCAGGCGGGTGACCTGATCGGCATTCTGCCCGAAGGCGGGACCGTCCCGCGGCTCTATTCGCTCGCCTCTGGGCGCCGCGACGGTTTCATCGAGATCGTGGTCAAGAAGCATCCCGGCGGGCTCTGCTCGGGTCAGCTCACAGCGCTGGAACCTGGCGATACGGTGAGCGCCTTCCTGCGCCCCAACCCCGGCTTCCGTACGGGCCGAAGCCGGGCGCCTCTGATCCTGATCGGCGCGGGGACCGGCATCGGGCCGCTAGCGGGCTTTGTGCGCGGCAATACGCGCCGCAGGCCGATCCACCTGTTCTTCGGCATGCGCCATCCCGACAGCGATTTCTTCTACGGCGAGGAGTTCCCCGGATGGCAGGACGAAGGGCGTGTAAGCCGGCTGGTCACGGCCGTCTCGCGCGGGGCGCGTCCCCATTACGTCCAGGACGCGCTGCGCAGCGAGGCCACTCAGGTCGCGGAGCTCATCCGCAATGGGGCGCGCGTGATGGTCTGCGGCGGACGAGACATGGCCGCCGGCGTGGCCGAGGCGCTGGCCGAGATCCTCGCGCCGGCCGGGCTGACACCAGCAGTCCTGAAGGCGGAGGGGCGGTATGTCGAAGATGTCTACTGAGCGGGCGCGCATCGCGCTGAACGGGCCGACGATGGGCACGAGGTGGTCGGCGCTGTTATTCGCGGACCCCGGTTTCGACCCGGGGCCGGTCCGCTCGGCATTGCAGGCGGCCGTGGATGAGGTGGACGGACAGATGTCGACCTGGAAGCCGGACAGCGACCTTATGCGGCTCAACGCGGCACCGATCGGTGAATGGATCGCTGTTCCTGCACGATTGCTCGAGGTGCTACGCCTCGGCCTGGAAATTGGCCGCGCCTCTGGCGGAGCCTTCGACATCGGCATGGGCGACGCGGTGATGGCCTGGGGCTTCGGACCGGAGGCCGCCGCGCCGGATGGCATCCGCACCGCGATGGCCGCCTCGCGCCGCCCGGCGCATGACGTGCTCGAGATCAACGGCGAACACGTGCGCAAGGCCGCACCCATCGCGCTGGACCTGAATGGCATCGCCAAGGGCTACGGCGTGGATCGACTGGCCGAAATCCTCCGCAATCAAGGCATATCCGACGGACTCGTCGGGATCGATGGCGAGATGCGTGCAATGGGCCTCAGGCCGGACGGTGAAGCCTGGACCATCGCGGTCGAGGCGCCGGACGCCGAGCGCCGGACGCCGCATTCGATCCTCGCGCTTCAGGATGCCGCCGTCGCGACCTCGGGCGACTACCGTCACTGGGTCGAGGTGCAGGGGCGCCGCCTGTCGCACACGATGGACCCGAGGCGGGGAGCGCCGCTGATCGCGTCGCCGGCCTCCATCACGGTCGTGGCCCGCAGCTGTGCAGAGGCAGATGCCTGGGCGACGGCCCTCATGGTGCTTGGGCCGGTCAAAGGCGCGACGCTCGCAAAACAAAGCGGCCTCGACGCCCTGTTCCTCTTGCGCGATGATGTTGTCAACGTAAGGGGCGTGGGAGTCGGACGACTATTTTCCGAAGAGCCAGCGGCAATCGCCTCAGCCGAGGGGAGATGAGCCGCATGGAAACGACACGGACCGACCGCTTCAAGACCGCTATCCTGCTCATTGCCGCGACCGGCCTGATTGCGGGACTTGCCTTCTACTTTTCCGGCGAACCCGACGTCGCGAACGCGGTCTGGATCGCGGGCGTCGTTCCCGCGCTCGCCGCGCTCGTGGTCGAGATTCTGCGCAGCCTGCGTTCCGGCGAAGTGGGCCTCGATATTGTCGCCGCGCTCTCCATGTCGGCGGCGCTCGTCTTCGGCGAGACCCTCGCCGCGGCGGTGGTCGCCGTAATGTATTCCGGCGGCACCTTCCTCGAAGCCTTCGCGGAAGGGCGTGCCCGCCGTGAAATGCACGACCTGCTGTCCCGTGTGCCCCGGACCGCGACAAGACACCGGAATGGCGGGCTGGAGGAAGTGCCGCTGAACGAAATTGCGCCCGGCGACCGCCTTCTGATCCGGCAGGGCGACGTGGTGCCGGTGGATGGCTCCGTGAGCTCAGAGACGGCCTTCGTCGATACCTCGGCGCTGACGGGGGAATCCCTGCCCGTCCGGCTCCGTTACGGCGCCGAGGCCATGAGCGGATCGACCAACGCGGGCGAAGCCTTCGACCTGATCGCAACTCACGAGGCCAAGGACAGCACCTATGCCGGGATCGTCCGGCTGGTGGAAGAGGCGCAGGCCTCCAAGGCGCCCATGTCGCGACTGGCCGACCGTTGGTCGCTGGGGTTTCTGGCCGTCACGGTCAGCATCGCCTTCGCGGCATGGTGGTTCACCGGCGATCCGATCCGGGCCGTCGCCGTGCTTGTCGTCGCAACGCCATGTCCCCTGATCCTGGCCGTGCCGGTCGCGCTGGTCGCAGGCCTGTCGCGCGCGGCGCATTTCGGGGTGCTGATCAAGGGAGCGGGGCCGCTCGAGACGATGGCGCGCATCCGCACGCTGATCCTCGACAAGACCGGCACGCTGACGGACGGACGGCCGCAGATCGTTGCAATCGACAGCCACGACGGCATGGCAGAGGAGGACATACTGCGCTTGGCTGCCGCGCTCGACCAAGCGTCCAAGCACCCCGTGGCTCAGGCCATCGTCGCCGCCGCAAAGGAGCGGGGCTTCTCTCTACCCGTTCCGTCAGACGTGGCGGAGATTCCGGGCGAAGGCGTCGTCGGCTATGTCGAAGGCCGGAAGATCATCGTCGGCGGGGATGCCTTCGTCGCATCCCGCGTCGGACGGCGGCCCGGCGATCATTCCGCCATCGCCGCTGGTTCGGTCCTCGTTGCTGTCGCGGTCGACGGGCACATGGTAGGGCATCTCGTCATGTCCGATCCCCTGCGCGACGGCGCGGGCCAGATGCTGGACGGGCTGCGGCGCGAGGGGATCGCGCGTATCCTGCTCGCGACCGGAGACCGCGCTGACGTGGCCGAGCGTGTCACCGAAGGGCTTGGGCTCGACGGTCTGCGGGCCGGGCTGACACCGGACCAGAAAGTGTTGCTCGTTCTCACCGAGCGCAAGAACGGCCCGGTGATGATGGTGGGCGACGGGGTCAACGACGCGCCCGCGCTCGCAGCGGCAGACGTGGGCGTCGCCATGGGCGCACGGGGCGCGGCGGCCTCGGCGGAGGCGGCGGATGTCGTGCTGCTTGTCGACCGTATCGACCGCCTCGGGCCAGGGATCGAGATCGCGCGCGGCGCGCGCCGCATCGCTGTCGAAAGCGTTGTCGCCGGGATCGGCCTTTCGGTCATGGGCATGATCGCGGCGGCTTTCGGCTATCTCACTCCGGTGCAGGGGGCGCTCCTGCAGGAGGTCATCGACGTTGCAGTGATCCTGAACGCCCTCCGCGCGCTGCGCATCGCGCCCCATGAACCCACTATTCCGAAACCAAAGGCTGTCTCCTCCGGGCAGGATGACATCGCGCAAGGAGCCACGCCATGAGCCGCCTCTCGCATTCCGAAATCCACATGGTGCATCGCATCGGCTGGCTGCGGGCCGCCGTTCTCGGCGCGAACGACGGGCTGGTGTCGACGGCAAGCCTCGTGGTCGGCGTCGCCGCAGCAGGATCGGGAAAGCCGGAGGTCCTTATAGCGGGGCTGGCTGGCCTCGTGGCCGGCGCGATGTCCATGGCGGCAGGCGAGTACGTCTCAGTCAGTTCTCAGACTGACGCGGAAAACGCTGACCTTGCGCGCGAGACCCGCGAACTGGCGGAAACACCCGAGGCCGAACTCGAAGAACTTACCCAAATCTATGTCGAGCGAGGGCTGGACCGAGACCTTGCCGAAAAGGTGGCCGTGCAACTGACCGAACGTGACGCGCTCGGATCGCATGCCCGCGACGAGCTTGGCATCTCCGAGACCGTGACAGCCCGCCCGATCCAGGCCGCCTTGGTGTCGGCGCTGACCTTCGCCGTGGGTGCGGTGCTGCCCTTGATCGTCGTACTGGTCGTCCCGGATGCACGGATCGTTTTCTTGGTCGCCGTGTCGACGATCCTCGGCCTCGCGGTTCTTGGTGGATTAGGCGCTTCTGCTGGCGGTGCTGGTGTTATTCGAGGTGCTGCAAGGGTCACGCTCTGGGGTGCACTCGCCATGGCGGCGACCGCTGGAGTCGGTGCGCTGTTCGGGGTCGCCGTAGGCTAGGGAGTAGCCGAGGTCTCGGGCGGAAGCTTCCACGTTGGCGCGGGCTTCCACCTTGTGCCGATCTTCGAATGTGGCAATCGCTTTGGCGACGTCATTCTGCATTTTCTTCAGCTCGCTGAGCGACAGTACGTCGAGATCGAAAGCAGCCGTTGGTGCGGTCCGTGTCCTGAATATTCCGGTATCGATAGCCCGTCGCGGCAAGGCCCTGCATTCCGCAGCACGGAAGGGCAGGGGGGCGAGAGCCGGTGATAGCCACTTGGGCCGCTAGCGGCGTGCTGGGCTTGGGGTAAAGCAGTCCCAATGGGCAAGGGGACATGGTCTGGCATGGGCTCCCCGTATCTCTCTGTCTCCTGGGCCATCCCTTCGACTGACAATCCCCTAATCCCGTTCGATCTCCTGCGCGCAACCCCGCGTCAGTCCGGGCCGTGTTGGCCGCCTTTGGCGTCCTGCCCGCTCCACCCCGGTCCTCTGGGGGTGTCCGGTGTCCATGCTGTCCACCGTGCACGCGTCACCCGACGGGCTTTTTCAGGGTCTTGTCGAAGGGACGGTCCCGAAGACAGGAAAAACAGGAGCTTATCATGCAGAACATCGTCATCCTCGCCGGCAACATCGGTCAGACCCCCGAAGTCCGCACCACCCAGAGCGGCACCAAGATCACCAACTTCAGCCTCGCCACCTCGCGTCCCCGCCTCTCGGAAGGCCGTGTGATGCGCGACGAGAACGGCTACCGGGTCATGGACACCGAATGGCACCGCATCACCTGCTTCAACGGTCTCGGCAAGACGGTCGCCGAGCATTGCGAAAAGGGGATGAAGGTCCTCGTCCACGGCCGCATCCACTACACCAAGTGGATCGACAGCCTGGGGAACGACCGCTACGGCTGCGAGATCATCGCCGAGAAGGTCGACTTCCTGAGCCGTCCGAAGTCGGCCGAGAACGAAAACCCCGAGTTGGTCGACCGCGACGATGAGATCCCGTTCTGAGGAGCGGGGTCACCCCCTCGGGCCCGGCGGGTTAAACCGCCGGGCTAAAGTCTTTTCGGGCCACTGGAAAAGGCACCCACGCTTGCCTTCCGGTGCTGAGCGCCTTGAATGCGCCTAATTGTTCAACATGCGCACGAGCTAGATTTCGTCTTTGGTTATGGTCGCGCCGTGACTGAGATACGTGTCGAGCATCAACCGCGTATAATCGGCCGTGCTCTGGGTCACGGTGCCCAAACCGGGCCATGCGAACAACGGATCCGACCAAGTAACTTCCAACTCAATCTCGATCCCAAGCAGTGCGGCCACTTCGATCGCAGCGGTCGGCTCCTTGTCCTCGGGCCAGTAGTGATCCTCGAAGGAAACAACCACGTCGAGATCGTCATCAACCCAGATTTCGGCCAGACTCGCTCCCATGCGCTCGCTTGCATTGGTCGCATCCTCGAAAAGGGCAGCCCGGATCAAATGGGTCACCTGGTCACTGTCGAGGTCAAGCCTTGGCCGCGGATCTATAATTGACACGATGGGTTCAATCTCTTGCCTTTCGGCGCGGGATTGGACTGGCACTGGTTTTTCATCGGTCGGTTCCAGCCAGAAGGCTTCTGGAAATATGTTGATTGGTGATGCGCCGCAGCTGGGGCAGTGCCATTGGTTTCCAGCGATCTGTGGGCCGGTGATCTCTGAGTTGCAGTGAAGGCAGTACCAGAGGTTCGATTCCTCCATCTCCAAGAACGGGTGCCGCACATTTCCTTCCGCATCCGGCTTTGTGGCGCGCCGTGGCCAATCGGCAAATCGCCGCGCCTTGACGCTCTGCATCAATTCCCTCGCAATCCCGATGGCTTCTTCACGTAGCACGCGATCGTTCATCGGGCTGGTCTGGGCATGCTTGATGTCGATCTCGACACGAGGGGCAGCCGAAGGGTTTTCTGGCAGCACTATGCGCCAGCTGTCACCTTCCATACGAACGTCGCCAAGCATCGTGCTCAACTCGTATGGATGCCCTCGTACTTCGCCTCGAGTGATGGCGTCGAGCCCCCCGAAGATATGGTCAAAGGTCGTACCCTCGTAGGACGTGATCCGTTGCACGAAGGCCTTTATCGCGGCGACTTGTGCTTCGGATGGGGCCCACTCTCCTTTTGCGCTGACCGTCAATGCGTTCCAATGAGGAAAGCCCAATCGAGCAGCAACAAAGTCGAGCGCCACGTGCTGCGGCTGCCCCGTCGCTCTAGCGTATCGCTTTGCCAGAAGTTTCAATGTCTTAAGTTGATCGTTCTCTGTCATGATCCATGTCCAAGCTGGATCTGACTAGGTGCCCGCTGCTAATCAGACCCGCCGATGGCATGAGGTCTGCTGTTCGAAATCAAGATCGCTGCAAAGCTTCGCGTGGCGGGCACACCGGCCTGCGAGAAAGGCCATGTTTAAACTCTGCCATTTTTGAACGCAGGTCAACACCAGCGAGTTGCGGGCGTGCGGCGCCTCCGACTTAGCGCCGTTTGCCCGAGAGAGTTTGAGGTTGGCCGGTTTTCCGGTGACGGGTTGAGGGCTGGGAGAGTGGCTCCCGGCGCCTGTCACGGAGGAATACCGATGGGTGTTGTGGAAGTTCTGGATCCGGTCGCACCGGCGCGGGCTGGTGGCTGGAAGGTGGACGCGAGCCGGGGTGAGCGGAACGGGCGGGTGTCGTCCGAATGGTTCAACCGGCCCGATGATGAGAGGTATCTGTCGCTCGATGATCTCTGGGCCAGTGTGAAAGGCCGCTCCGAGCGCAGCCGCAGCCGGGTGGTCCAGACGGCCGACATCCGGGTCGAGGCCGCGCGCGACAACCCCGAGCGATTGCACCTGATGCTGCCGAAAGCGCATGAACCGGTCGCGCCGACGCACTGGGCCTTTGGCCAGCTTGCCAGCATCGTCGGCGCTCCGGCGTCTTACCTGCGGCAGCTGCCCGCGCCGCTGGCCGGGATCAACCTGCAACACGGCCTGACCAACCACCGCGCCGAGCAGGTGAAGACCTTCGAGACCGAGGATGGCCGCACGGAGTTGCGGGCAGTGACCGGTCCGGACTATGGCCGCATCCACGATTTCGAGCTGGTCGAAGCGGTGCAGCGCATCGCGGGCAATGGCACGGGCGATACGCGCTGGAAGGTGCCGGGTGTGCTGGACTGGTCGACCGGGGTCTACAATCCCGATGTCGAGATCAGCCGTGACACGACCACGCTCTATGCCTCGGACCGCGACGTCTTCCTGTTCCTGGTCGACGATCGCAACCCGATCGAGGCGGGCAAGTTGGCGGACGGCTCTCCCGATCTCTATTTCCGGGGCTTCTATTGCTGGAATTCCGAGGTGGGCGCGAAGACCCTCGGCATGGCGAGCTTCTACCTGCGGGCGGTGTGCCAGAACCGCAACCTCTGGGGTGTCGAGGATTTCCAGGAGATCAAGATCCGTCACTCGAAATACGCCGCTTCGCGCTTCGCACATAAGGCCGCGCCCGCGTTGACGCGGTTTGCCAATTCCTCGCCGCAGGGGTTCGTGAACGGGATCAAGGCGGCGCGGCAGCAGATCGTGGCGCGCAGCGATGAGGACCGTGCGGATTTCCTGCGTAAGCGCGGTTTCTCGAAAGCCGAATCCGGCAAGATCATCGAGAAGGTGCTGATGGAGGAAGGCCGCCCGCCCGAGAGCATCTTCGATTTCGTGCAGGGCATCACGCGGCTCGCCCGCGACAAGACTCAGCAGGATGCCCGCCTTGATATGGAAGGGCGCGCCAAGAAGCTCCTCGACCGGGTCGGCTGACGCGAAGCCCGGCACAGCGACCGCCTGCATCCGCGGCGGTCGCGTTTTCCTCTTCCACATGCACGCCACTGGCCCCGCCCCGAGAGGGCAAGGGGCTTCGGCCTGCGCATTTCAGCGAGACCCCCATGACCCCCCAGGAAGAAACTGTCATCCTCGAGGCCCGCGACATCCTCGGCCGCTATCTCAGCCGAAACCCCGTCATCGACAGCTGGCAGGCGCTTCTTGACTATTGCGCGCTTACGGTGCGCGGGCCGATCGAGCGGTTCCACGTGCTCTATCTCGACCGCAAGAACCGCATCATCGCCGATGAGCTCTTGTCGATCGGCACGGTCGACCATGTCCCGGTCTATCCACGCGAGGTGATCAAACGGGCTCTGATGCTGAACGCCAGCGCCCTGATCCTGATCCACAACCACCCGTCGGGAGATCCAACGCCGTCGGAGGCCGATCTCAGCATGACCGGGGAGATCCAGAATGGGTGTAAGTTTTTCGGCCTGACGCTGCATGACCACATCATCGTCGGCGCCGGGACGGAACTGAGCCTGCGGGCCCTGGGCAAGCTGTGACGCGCCTTGCGAGCCTGCCGCCGTCACCCTTCCGAGGAAGAGGGCGGGGGTTTGGTCTTTGACGGTTTGAAGCGGGGAGAGAGGCTCTCCGCACCGTCGGAGATATGCCCATGTTCGACCTTCCTCTCCAAACTCAGCCGGAAACGCAGAAGACAGGTTTGCCGCCGAGCCTCCTGACCGTTTTTGCAGATCAAGACTTACCGTTCGCACTCACGACGGCTTGCCATGCGCCCGCAGCTCTCATGTCCGGGCAGGCACACCCCAAGGTACTGGAGCGGTTTGCCACGCTGGCCGAGGCCATGCAGGGGGCAATCATTCACGCCGAAGATATCACACCTGAAGACGCTCCGCGCATCCTGGCAATCCTCGATCGGGAGGGCCGTCTCGTTCTGGCCGGAGCTACCTGTGATGGCGGGGTCGCATGGTGCCACCCGGTCTCGGATGCCGCCGAAGCCCGCGCCGTCGTGTCCGAGGCCAGCCAGACCCGCGCGCAGGCCATGCGGGCGGCCGAGTGGCATGAACATGGCCTCGCGCGAAGGCTGCGGCACCACGCCGACGTTCTCGATTCCCGTCTTGTCGATCCGCTCTGGCGTGTCTTCGCGTCTCGCGCCCTGCAGATCGCGGCGTGACGCCCGAGAGTCAGAGAAGGGCAGGGGAGGATGTGAGCCTACGAGGACGAGAGAGAGCCTCGGGGTTCAGATCCTTTCCCTCATTTCGGAGTTTCCAATGTCCAATATCGAACCCACCCTGGCCGCGCCGATGGCGCCGTCCAGGATTGATTTCGCCGCCGTGCTGGCTCGGCAGTCCGAGCGTGACGCGCGGATCGCAGCTTTGCGTCCGGCCAACAAGGAGCGCCTCTTCGATGGCCTGACTGCCGCGGGCATCACCCATGTGACCGTGACCTTCGATGGGGCCGGGGACAGCGGCCAGATCGAAAGCATCGGCGCGTGGTCCGGGGAGACCGCCGTCGATTTCCCCGCGACCGAGATCGACTACGCCGCGCTGACCTCGGACGACCCCGAGGTCGAGATGCGGCAGCTCTCGCTCGAAGATGTCGTCGAGCAACTGGCCTACGACTTCCTCTCCGACACCCATGGTGGCTGGGAGAACAACGACGGTGCCTGGGGCGAGTTCTGCTTCGACGCGGCCGCCCGCTGCATCCACCTTGAGTTCAACGAGCGCTTCACCTCGTCTGAACTCTACACACACGATTTCTGAGGGGGCGGCGATGGCACATCCCTATCACCACGCCCTGTCCTCGGTGAAAAAATGGGGCGGCACGGTCGACGATTTCATGGCGGTGCATGCCTGGTTCGACCAGAGCAAGGAGATTACTGCGGACTTCCGGCACCGGGCTTTACGCCACCATGCCGAGGGCATCTTCATGGCCGAGACGATTTTCGGGCAGACCCTCACGCTCTCGACCGGGCGCATCATCCCGACCCGCTGGGTCGGGGAACAGCATGTGAAGGAAGACCTCGGCTTCATCCCGAGCTTCGCCGACTGGGTAAAGGCGATCCGGCCCGAACCCTGGATGGGCCGGGCCGAACGGATCGAGGCACAAGTCGATCCGCATCTCGCCTCGCCCGTGGTCGAGGTTACCTGACATGACCGACCCAGCCTATCAGCGCCTCGGGCTGCCAGCGACCGCTTCGTCCTTTGCCGTCCTGCGCGCGGCGGCCCGGGCGCTGCACCCCGACACACGCGCTGTTTGCGGCCTCCGGACCGCGCGCAAGCGTTTCTACCGGCAAATGCTCTGCGCGCATGCCGCACGAAAGGCGGCAGACGACACGTCGATCGGCTGATCGCTCCCGGCCGACCCTTCATCCCGATTCAGTACCCGGCCTCTTGGCCGGGTCTTCCCCATTAAGGAGGTTCCCATGGCAGATTACTTCACCCATTTCTCGTGCCTGCTCGACGTCGGCAGCCCCGACAAGGCTGCCCGTGCACTCGCGCTGTTCCAGGAACTGCGCGCTGCGGATCAGGACGCCGACGACCCGGATGTCGCGGGCTTCGATCTCATGCGCCAGGACGCGCCCGAGGGCAGCAGCCTCTGGATCCATGATGACGGGAACGGCGATGTCGAAGCCGTCATCCGCTTCGTCCTGCGTCTTGCTGAAGAGCTCGACCTCACCGGCCCTTGGGGGTTCCAGTATTCTCTGACCTGCTCTCGGCCACGACTCGACGCCTTTGGTGGCGGCGCGCATGTCATCGATCTCGGTGCGCGCAAATCCATCGGCTGGTCCAGCACGCAAGAATGGCTGGCCGCCGCATTGAACGGGGAGGACATCGATGCCTGAGGTGATCTGCACCACCGTCTACCAGTTCCCCGAACTCTCGGATGCCGCCAAGGAGAAGGCCCGCAACTGGTATCGCGACCTTGGACCCCACGACGACTGGTGGGATGCGGTCTATGAGGATTTCGAGCGGGTCTGCGAAATCCTCGGCATCTGCCTGAAGACCACCGCCGTCCGCCTGATGGGTGGCGGGGCGCGGGCCAAGCCTTGCATCTGGTTTTCCGGTTTCTGGAGCCAGGGCGACGGCGCCTGCTTCGAGGGCTACTGGTCCCACGCCAAGGGCGCGGCCACGCGCATCCGGGACTACGCCCCGACCGACGCGACGCTGCATGGCATCGCCGACCGTCTGCAGGCCATCCAGCGGCGAAACTTCTACCAACTCGCCGCCGAGGCCAGCCACCGTGGCCGCTACTACCATGAATACACCATGTCGATCGACGTCACGCGGGACAGCCCGAGGTGGCAGCCGCCGACCGAGGACGCCGAGGAGCTCGTGACCGAGGCGCTGCGCGATCTGGCCCGCTGGCTCTACCGCCAGCTTGAAGCCGAATACGACCACCTTACCTCGGACGAGGCCATCGAGGAGGGGATCATCGTCAACGAGTATACGTTCACGGAAGGAGGGCGGCGGTTCGGGTAACAGTGATCAACGCGCAAGGTTCATTT
This sequence comes from Salipiger sp. PrR002, assembly GCF_010500775.1. Classification (NCBI taxonomy): domain Bacteria; kingdom Pseudomonadati; phylum Pseudomonadota; class Alphaproteobacteria; order Rhodobacterales; family Roseobacteraceae; genus Salipiger; species Salipiger sp. PrR002. The sequence continues at coordinate 18,067 of NZ_JAAGOU010000023.1, read as the reverse complement.
GATCTTTACAGTAAGTCCATATGGACTATATTGAAGCCAATGGAGGACGCCATGTACGTTGCAGAGAAAATCCGGGAACCCGCACAGATCAACGCCGTCGCGTTGAAAGCTTATGCACGCGTGGCCGATGCTTGGGGTCTCAGTCTCAAGGAAGCGGCTGGCCTTGCCGACATGTCAGAGAGCACGTGGAAGCGCGCCAAGAAGCCGGATTTCGCTGGGGAGCTCACCAAGGACCAACTGCTGCGGCTCAGCGCTGTAATTGGCATCTTCAAGTCGCTTGAACTCTACTTTTCGGAGCCTCTGGCAAAAAGCTGGTTCACCCGACCGAACAAGGGGCCGCTCTTTGGTGGAAGCCGACCAGTCGACACCGCCATCGACGGGGGTTTGCCGCAGATCCTCGCGGTTCGGACCTATCTTGATGCGTTGCGTGGTGGGGCATGAAGCAGACCGAGATTTCCGATCGCGGTCTCGTTCGTCTCCTGCCCGCCACCTACCACAAGCCACCATCGCTGCGCGGTCTCGTCGATACCGATGACGAGATGGAGATCTTGGCAGAGATCGAGGGCCTGACCAGTGGACGTCTACAGGCCGAACGCGGGCGCAACCCGCATCTGGACCCGCGCGAACTCGCTTGGCAACGCCGCAGCCGCGATCTGCGCATCTATGGGGACAGTCACGTCAACGCAGCCTTCACTTACACCCGCGCCGGCGGAAACCGCTTCAACGCCGAGGAGCGCGGCGCTTGGTACTGCGCATGGGATGTGATGGTTTCTGTCAGCGAAGTGGCCTGGCACCGCACACGCGAACTCGGCTTTACCGGCAGCTTCCACGACAGCGCCCGCTATGTGGAATTGCTGGCCGACTTCATCGGCGTCTTCAACGACATGACCGATGAGGCAGGTCATCCGGCGCTGCATCCGGATCCGGCTGTCGGGTATCCCGAGGGCCAAAGCCTGGCACAGCATCTGCGTCGGGGCGGATCCAAGGGCCTGATTTACCCTTCGGTCCGGGCTCCTGCACCGGGCGGGAATTGCCTGGTCTGCTTCGAGCCCCACGCAATTCAGAACGTTCGTCCGGGCGCGTCTTGGGATCTTGTTTGGGATGGGACACCGCACTACTCGATTGCGGCTGTCAGCTAATCCGCAAAACCGTAATTGCCCCGGAGGCCTATAAGGATGGCAACGCCTGATATTGAAAGCCCTGACCGCACCGATCTCAAGCAGATCGACCATGCGCACTTCTTTGAAGCGATGGACTCGCCGCCTTTGCCGACCGAAGCACTGCGCTCTGCCTTTCGTCGGGCGAAAACGCGGTCATTTCAGCGAAACACAGGGCTTGGAAGCGCCGACTGAGTTCACCCGTCTTCGGCGCCTCCCATCGACGCGATGAGGACGGCCAACGCAAAGCGCCCCTCACGACGGTGATGGCCGTGGCTCAACCCAGGAGCTTCAACAAGGCGTCGCGCTGCGCTGCGTGCTTTTCGGGGTTGTCGCGCTTCAGTTTGTTCAGGTTGAGAAGTTTCCACTTCACGGCCGGTAGGTCAGCGGCCTGCGAACGGTCGATCGCCGCGAAGTCAGGCTCGCCGTCCTGAAGCGTCAGGAGGAACTGCCTCGCCTTGTCATCGAGCCTCGATTGCAGATCGGCGACCAACTTGAGGCGCGTCGCCAAAAGCGTAGCGAGCGGGACGGGTGTTCTGGTCATGCCTTCGAATTCCCGCGCGTAGGGTTGCTCGAGATCGATCAGGTTCGGATCGAGAAGCTCATGCGCCGGTCGTGGCGAACTGGCGACATAGATCAGGAAGGTGTGGAAGAGGTCCTGCGTCAGTCCCTCGTTTTCGTAAAGGAGCGTGACGTCGTAGAGATCCCGGGGATGCTGCCTGTCCAGGGCGGCGTGCAGCTTGCCAGCGAACAGATCCTCGAACGAGACGATCTGCATTTCGGCATAGCCATAGGCATCCTCCACGGCGGCAGATACGGTCCGGACTTCCGGGTCGTGGACTACGCCCCGGGTCACGCGCGAGGTTTCGATCTTGATCTCGGCATTCCCGAGGCGCGCCAGGAGCCGGGTGGCTCCGCCGCCGCCCCCTTGGATGCGCTGAGTTTTTGCCCCGCGGATACCGGTCTCGATGGAAGCCGCGATGCGATCCATCGCGGCGTTGATCTCGTCCAGGCTCTCGGCGCGTTCCTTGATTGGCAGGTAGGTCAGGTCGATGTCGACCGACAGCCGAGGCAGGTCGCGGTAGAAGAGGTTGATGGCCGTCCCGCCCTTGAGCGCGAAGACGCTTTCGCCCGCGACATTGGGCAGGACGCGCACCAGGAGCGCAACCTGGGCTTCATAGGTCTCACGCGCCATTTTCGGCCTCCGGTTTCACGAATTCTTCTGGCACCATGATCCGATAGCGCGGGTGGATCTTGCCGCCCTGGATCAAGGCTCGGTCGCCGCTTCCGAGGTCGAATGCCTGCGGGTCGATCCGTTTGCGCCAGGGATGATCGTGGCGGTCCGCGAAGACGAAGAACAGGCGCTTGACCTTGATTTTCTGGCACGCTTGCAGGAGGTCGGAAATCAGCCTTGGGCGCAGGGTTGTCAGGCTCTCGAAGACCATGTCGAGCGTGTGGAAACTCTCATGGTGGGGCAACTCGTCCATGGCTTCCAGGATTGCGCGCTCCGGCGTCGACATCGTCAGACCCCAGTCCCATGGCAGGCCAGAATTCTTGCCCTCGATCACGCCCAGCTTCGGATCGGTGAACAAGGAACGGGGGCGGATACTGAAAGGGGCATCCGTCGGCAGTTTGATCAGCCAGTTCGGGACCTTGTCCCCATAGACCCAGACTGGAGCGCTTTCCCCCAGGCGGAGGTAATGGGCATGTCCTTGTTCACCGAGTGCCGTTGTGCTCCCGACATGCAGATCATGACCCATGATATGTTGCATCGAAAGGATGCAGGTCTTCCAGTCGATGCTGTTGGACGCCTGCATATTCGGGACTGGTCGGCGGAAGACACCGCGTGCGATGCGCTCCAGCCAGCCGCGTTTCACATAGTCACGGAAGCTCTCATAGGCGATGCCCTGCGAGACGAGCCATGCCGCGTCGACCAGATACCCGGCGGGTACGGCATCGAGCACTTTCTTCAGATTCTGTGACCTTGCGGTGTCCATGATACCTAAAGTGATAGATTTTCAAAGAGACATCTACAGTTTTCTTTGATGAAAATGCTTTTCCTGCGTTATGGACGCTCCTATCTCACCATTTCCAAAGAACTTAGGGACTAGCCCCAAGGGGAGGGAGATCTGAAGACGCTGGGTTGAGAGACGGCTACGACTTGCGGTGGTTACCGAAGGTCGCAGCGGTGCACCTCCCGGCGTGCCGCCGGAACCAGACCTTGGTCCTTCGGACAGGAGCTTGACCGAGGCTGATGTCCCGAAGGTCCAGTCTGCCAACCTACAGCTTGGCAGCTGCGCTCGGTTTGCCAAACCGCGGTATGGCAGAATCTCCGGCAGGTCGGAGCCAGCCGGTGCCGTTCTCACCTGTTCCCGTCGATCCACTTCGACATGAGCCCCCTGTCGCGAAAGCATTCGTCCGGAACGGCGCGCCTTTTGATCCGGGCGAGTTTCTCAGCGAAGGCCACCTGCTTGGACGTGGGCAGCCGGTCCATGTCCGATACCGGTTTCAGCTGGGCCTGAGCCTCGATCCAGGCGCTCAAAGATCGCCGGTCTTGCTGAACCTCCCAGGGCAGGAGCGTCCGGTTGCGCAGGGCGAGCGACCGCGCATAGGCAATCTGCTTGGGCGTTGCGGGCAGGGCGTGCTTGGTGCTTTCCATGGTGGAACCCCCTTTCTGACTTGGCTCTGAGCATAGAACATAACAAGAACAAAATCAAGCCAAGCGTCGGGAACACCTTGGTGCGAAAGGGAGAGAGGGGCCGGGAAAGATCAGGTCCGAGGCTGCCCGAGAGAGGGTGTCCGGGCCTGATCCTGTCCTTCATTCCGGAGTTTCCCGATGACCCACCTTGCCCCCGTTGCGCAGGCGTCCTTGCCTGCGCCCATTGTCCCGTTGGCAGCAAATCCCGCCCCTGCGATCGTTGCTGTTGCCGAAGCGCTGCAGCCCGATCTGGCGCAAGGGCTTCAGATCGACGCGCTGCGCCTGCGCCGCGAGATGGAACATGCCTTTGGCGGTTCCGATGCGACCGGTGCTTGGGACTGGAAGCTCGCCTATGAGGCCGGCGAGGTGGCGCTGGTTCTGTTCTTGCGGAAATTCGGCCGCGCCCTTCTCGCCCGGGCGGGCTCGCCTGCGGCGCTCTTGCCGATCCTCGCCAAGGTGGCAGGCCTCTTGCCCACGCACACCCGGCGGTCGGAAGAGATGGAGCGCTTTCAGCAATTCTCGACGCCGCTGCCCATGGGGCTCGCGGCTGTGGCGGCAGCACAGATCACGGCCCGTGATCTTGTCCTAGAGCCGTCTGCCGGGACCGGGCTTCTGGCGATCCTCGCCGAGATCGCCGGCGGCACTCTGGCTCTGAACGAGTTGGCGGACACTCGCGCCGATCTTCTGCGCCTGCTGTTCCCGGCCCGACCGGTCAACCGGTTCGATGCCGCGCAGATCGATGATCATCTCGACGCCTGCTCAAGCCCGAGCGTCATCCTGATGAACCCGCCCTTCTCGGCCCAAGCCAATGTCGATGGTCGGTCGACCGAGGCAACGGCCCGGCATCTGCGTTCGGCCCTTGCCCGGCTGGCCCCCGGCGGGCGGCTCGTCGCCATCACAGGGGCCAGTTTCGCGCCGGATGCGCCGGCCTGGGCCAAGACATTCGGCCGTCTGACCGAGACGGCCCATCTCGTCTTCACCGGCGCGGTATCGGGCGCGGCTTTCGCCAAGCATGGCACGAGCTTCGAGACGCGGATTTCTGTCTTCGATAAATGCCGCGGCGGCGAGCCGGGCGGCACCACCGCAGACCTGCGCCAGCAGATGTCCACTGACGCCGCACATCTGATGTCCCGGATCACCGCCGAGGTCCCGCCGCGTGTCGAGCTGGATCAGGCCGCAAATGCGGGTCTGGGCCACTCTTCCCTCTTCCCAGGAAATCATGCCCTCACCGCACGCAAAACCACCAGCCGATCGCGCGCGACCTCTGCCGCTCAACCGGCGAAACCAGACACACCGATCGAGGCCGAGGACCTAAACTACGCACTCCGCGACGCCGCCGAGGACGAAGACGCCGCACGGCTGTCCGATGCGATCTACGAGACCTTCCGTCTGCAGGCTATCGACATCCCAGACGCCGCATCGCACCCGACCAAGCTTGTGCAATCGGCGGCCATGGCCTCTGTCGCACCGCCGAAACCCACGTACCGCCCCAAGCTGCCCCCGGCCGTCCTGCGCGACGGCCTGCTGTCCGACGCGCAGCTCGAGACCGTCATCTACGCGGGCGAGGCGCATGGCGCGCATCTCACTGGGTCTTGGACCGTCGATGAGACCGGAGACGTGGTCTCGGCCGCGCCCGACGAGGCCGCTGACGCCGTCCGCTTCCGCCGCGGCTTCTTCCTCGGCGATGGCACCGGGGCGGGAAAGGGCCGTCAGTCGGCCGGGATTCTGCTCGACAACTGGGCCCGAGGAAGACGCAAGGCGCTCTGGATCTCGAAGAGCGACAAGCTTCTGGAGGATGCGCAGCGCGACTGGTCGGCGCTTGGCCAGGAGCGGCTTCTGGTGACGCCGCTGTCGCGTTTCGCACAAGGGCGCGACATCCCTCTGACCGAGGGCATTCTCTTCACCACCTATGCGACGCTGCGCTCGGAAGAACGGGGGGCCAAGAAATCCCGCGTTGAACAGATCGTCGACTGGCTCGGGACGGATTTTGACGGGGTGATCATCTTCGACGAAAGCCATGCCATGGCCAATGCCGCCGGGGGCAAAGGCGAGCGGGGCGATACCATGGCATCGCAGCAGGGCAGGGCGGGTCTGCGCCTGCAGCACAAACTTCCGAATGCCCGCGTGGTCTATGTCTCGGCCACGGGCGCGACGACGGTCCACAACCTTGCCTATGCTCAGCGTCTCGGGCTCTGGGGCGGGGAGGATTTCCCCTTTCAGACCCGGTCGGAATTCGTGGAAGCCATTGAGGCTGGCGGGGTCGCGGCGATGGAGGTTCTGGCCCGCGACCTCCGGGCGCTCGGCCTCTACACAGCGCGGTCGCTTTCCTATGACGGTGTCGAATACGAGATGCTGGAACATGCTCTTAGCTCCGAGCAGCGCGGCATTTACGATGCCTATGCCGGGGCCTTCGCCATCATCCACAACAACCTGACCGCGGCGTTGGAAGCGGCGAACATCACGGGCGACAGCGGCACGCTCAACCGGCAGGCCAAGTCTGCCGCGCGGTCAGCCTTCGAGTCCGCCAAGCAGCGATTCTTCGGCCATTTGCTCACCTCGATGAAGACCCCCACGCTGATCGCATCTATCGATGCCGATCTGGCTGCGGGTCATGCGGCGGTCATCCAGATCGTCTCGACGGGCGAGGCACTGATGGAACGCCGCCTGACGGAAATCCCAACCGAAGAATGGAACGATATCCGCTGTGACATCACGCCCAGGGAATACGTCCTGGATTACCTCGCCCATTCCTTCCCGGTGCAGCTCTACGAGCCTTTCACCGACAGCGAAGGTAATCTTTCGTCGCGCCCCGTCACGCGCGACGGCCAACCGGTCGAATGCCGCGAAGCCGTCCGCCATCGTGACGCGCTTATAGAAAAGCTGGCTTCGCTGCCGCCGGTCCCTGGTGCGCTCGATCAGATCGTCCAGCGCTTCGGCACGGATCTCGTGGCCGAAGTCACGGGCCGCTCGCGGCGCATCGTGCGCAAGGGCGAAGGGCATTCGGCACGGCTCGTGGTGGAGAACCGGGCTGGAGCCGCGAACCTCTCGGAGACCCAAGCCTTCATGGATGACGAAAAGCGTATCCTGATCTTCTCGGACGCCGGCGGCACCGGGCGCAGCTATCACGCCGATCTTGGGGCGAAGAACCAGCGCTTGCGGGTCCACTACCTCCTGGAGCCCGGCTGGAAAGCAGACGCGGCGATTCAAGGTTTGGGCCGCACCAACCGCACCAATCAGGCGCAACCGCCGCTCTTCCGACCGGTGGCCACCGATGTGAAGGCGGAGAAGCGGTTTCTGTCGACCATTGCGCGCCGCCTCGACACGCTTGGCGCGATCACGCGTGGCCAGCGCCAGACCGGAGGTCAGGGGCTGTTCCGGCCTGAGGACAACCTCGAGTCGCCTTACGCCCGCGATGCGCTGCGCCAGCTTTACCGCCGCATCTATCGCGGTGATGTGGCGGGCTGCTCGCTCGGGGCTTTCGAGGATGCGACCGGGCTCAGCCTGACGGATGACAACGGCCTCAAAGACGATCTGCCGCCGATCACGACCTTCCTCAATCGCCTGCTCGCACTGACGATCGACATGCAGGCCGTGCTGTTCTCGGGTTTCGAGGAATTGCTCGATCAGCGCATCGAAGGTGCCATCGCTGCCGGGGTCTATGACCTCGGGCTCGAGACGCTGTGCGCCGAGAGCTTCCGCGTCACGGATGCGCGGGTGATCTACACCCATCCCGGCTCCGGCGCGGAAACCCAGCTCCTGACCATCGCGGAAAAGCGGCGCAACACGCCGACCGCGCTCGTGGATGCGCTGGACTTGCTCGACGACCCGAAGGCGCGGCTGCTGGTCAACAGCCGCTCGGGCCGCGCCGCGGTGCAGGTGCCTGCCACCAGCCTGATGCTGGATGATGGCACCATCGAGCCACGCCTCAGGCTGATCCGCCCGCTTGATGCCAGCACGGTCCCGGCCAAGGTCATGGAGGACACCCACTGGCTCGAGGCCGACCGCGCAGCCTTCTCCGCCGCCTGGACTGCGGAACTGGTCGAGGTGCCGGAGTTCTCGGAAACCACGCTGCACATCGTGGCTGGCCTCCTGTTGCCGATCTGGAAGCAGCTCCCCCAGGATGAAACCCGCGTCTACCGCCTTCAGACCGATGACGGGCAGCGCATCATCGGCCGCCGCGTCTCGCCTGCCTGGGTCGCGACCACGCTTGCCGCCGATGCGCCCAAGCTCTCGGCCGCGCAGGTCCATGCCCTCGTTCTGGAGGGCAAGACCGTGGTGTGCCTGTCCGAAGGGATGGAATTGCACTGCTCGCGCGTCATGGGCGCGAACCGGATCGAACTCTCGGGCTTTTCGGAGGCCGCCAAGGATCGGCTCAAGGCCGATGGCTTCTTCTCGGAGATCATCAGCTGGAAGCTTCGGCTGTTTTGCCCGACCGACGCCGATGGCGTCGCGATACTGGATCGTCTGCTTGCACGTTGTCCTGTCGCAAGGCTACATGATCGCGGAGGTTGTTGACCCATGTATTCCGAGACCGAAGACCTCGTGCGCGATCTGGCTGAAAATGCCGAAGGCGTCTGTCGTGCCTACCTTCCCGCCGGACGGCGGGAAGGATCCTACTGGATCGTCGGCGATCTGCAGAACAACCCCGGCCGGTCGCTCTTCGTGCGGTTGACGGGCCCTGCGTCGGGACCAGGGGCAGCGGGCAAGTTTACGGATGGGGCCACAGGCGAGCATGGCGATCTCTTGGACATCATCCGCGCCCGGATGGGGATCACGCGCTTCCCCGACCTTCTCGCCGAGGCCCGAGCGCATCTTGGCCGTCCGCAGCCGGTCGTCCCGGATAGGCAAGAGCCGAGGAAGGCCAAGGCGCTCGGTGGCACTCCTGCGGCGGCGGCGCGTTTGTTCGCTGCCTCGAACCCGATCACAGGCACGCTTGCTGAGACCTACCTCCGTTCCCGAGGCATCACCCAATTCGGGGCGAACGGCGCCTTACGCTTCCACCCGAAGTGCTGGCATCGGGAAGAGGGGCAGACCCGGAACATCCCCAGACCGGCGATGATCGCGGCGGTTACCGATGGGGCAGGGGCCGTTCAGGGCGTGCATCGCACCTGGTTGGCCGCTGACGGGCAGGGGAAGGCGGCAGTGAAGCCAGAGCGTCGGGCTATGGGTCACCTCCTCGGCAATGCTGTCAGGCTGACCCCGCAGGATGACATCCTCGTCATCGGCGAAGGCATCGAGACCATGCTGTCCCTGTCCGAGGCAATCCCAGGTCTGCCCGTCTGGGCGGCGCTCTCGTCGGGACACCTCGGGGCGGTTCTGCTGCCGGAGGGGCTCCAGCGCCTCTACATCGCCATCGATCGCGATCCGGCCGGGCATCGCGCGGCAGAGAAGTTGAGCGCCAGAGCCTCCGAGGTCGGGGTGCACGTGCGCGTGCTGGAGCCGCGGCTCGGGGATTTCAACGATGATCTTCGGGCAAACGGCAAGGACGCGCTGCGCCAGCATCTGGCGGGTCAGATCGGGCCAGAGGATCGGCATCGCCTGCCCAGCTGAGCTGCATCGCGCAGGGGGGGCTGGGAGTACGGGGAAGGGGGCTGCATCCCAGTCGTGGCTTTGGATCGTCGTCCTCACCCCATCCCGGGCCTTCCGCATCCACCCGTCACCCGAGCGGCCTTCAAGAGATGGGCAGGCCGTCAAAGCAGTTGCCCCTGCAAGGTCGGAAGGGAAGCTATTTCCGCCGGCGGCAAAGCCGCCTTTGCATCGCGAGACAAATAGCTTCCCTGCCGACCTCCTCCACGTTGTTCCGGCCCCGGTGAAGCCGGGGTGAAGGGGCAACCGCCCCGACGGCTCGGGTCTGCCCATGAAGGCCGCGCGGGATGACGCGCGGACGAGACAGGCCCGGAGGCAAGAAACCGATGACGATCCACACCCACGACGACGCGTATGAACCCGCCCATAGCGCATCCCAGACCGCCCATGCGCTCGACGAGCTCCAGCTCTACGGCTATCGCCCCTTTGACGGGCCCGATCCGCGCCCGATGCCCGATGGGCAGCGCCTCGCCGTCGCCGTCGCCGACATCTTCGACGCCCTCGTCGCGACCCTGGAAGACACCCGTATGGAACCCGACCTCGAAGAGGTGCTCTGGGGCCAGGTCAACCTCTTCCACCGCGCCACGGCCCGGATCGAGCGGACGCTCGATGAGAACGAGCAGGCGCAGCGCCGCCTCCAGCGCGAGCAGGACGGCTCCGAAGTGAAGTCCGTCGAACTCGAGCGCCTGACGGCCGAAGGCCTGACTCTCGTTGAACGGCGCAACTGCATGGACATGATGCGCGATCACGCCGCCACCGAGTTCGTCCATCACACGGGATCGACCTGGCGCCCCCGCACCGGATCAATCGTGAACCGCCAGCACATGACCGCCGCTCTGATCGACAGCCGCGATTTCCTGGCCGCCAAGCGCCGCGCCGAGACCGAAGTGATGCTGCCCGCTGGTCCCAAGGTCGCCCTCACCGGCGGGACCGATTTCAACGATCACCGCCTGATCTGGGGCAAGCTCGACCAGGTCCGGACCAAGTATCCCGACATGGTCCTCCTGCACGGTGGCAGCCCCAAAGGCGCAGAGCTCATCGCCGCCAAATGGGCCGAGGCTCGCAGCGTGACGCAGGTGGCCTTCAAGCCCGACTGGACCAAGCACGCCAAGGCAGCGCCCTTCAAGCGCAACGACGCGATGCTGGATGTGCTCCCGGTCGGGGTCCTCGTCTTCCCCGGAACCGGTATCCAGGAAAACCTCGCCGACAAGGCCAAGAAGCTCGGCATCCCGGTCATGAAGTTCGAGAAGGGGGCGTGAGCCCTCTCTTTCTTTTCGGGACAGAACAATGTGGAAACGTCGAAGAGCGCTTGATATTGTGGTCTGGAGAGAGGCGCCAACAACATGTTCGACACGTCGCAGCAAATGGAAGTGTTCCCGACAACGGTCGATCTCAAGCGGATCGACCCGTCTCTCAACATGCGGCGCTTCTATCGAATGAGCGTTCAGCCGGACCTGTTTGGCGGCGCATGCCTTGTGCGGGAATGGGGCCGTATCGGGCTTCGAGGGCAGATGCTAATCGAACAGCATGATGACGAGGGCAGGGCGGTCAACGCTCTGATGAAGCTGTCGGCGACGAAGAAGCGGCGGGGCTACAAATTATTGGGCGAAATTTGAAGAAGCGGCCCGATGCAGCCACTGACTTTGAACTCAAACGCTGCACGGTCATTTCCCAAGAGATGTATTGCTTTGAAGCGATACGCGAAAGGCTGTGAACGTGAAGCGCAAGCCGACCAAGCACGTGATCTAGAGCAGGAGCGGCAGGTGTACGAACGCATGCTTGGGAGACAGTCTGAGGCATCTCGTCAATACAGCGTGGGTAAATTTAAGTCAGCTTGAGCACTTGCTGGGTGAAGAAGCTATTGAAGTTGTGAATTTTTATCGCGCCATCATGTATTCGCTCTTCAGGACCAGCAAGGTCATGACCTCGTCGTCACCCACACGGAACGACTGCTCAGCAAGCTCATACCGATCGGCGCCCTCTGTATCGAACCAGGTGTCCGCGTCCATAAGAGACAGCGAGATGTCGTCCCGGGCTCCCTTGTGCAGGATATCGTGAGCGTTGCTCTGCGGGTCAAGTGTTCGACGCAGGAACCATCGCTCCCCGACGCTCTTCGATCTCTTGAACCAGTTGAGGCCGCCGCGGCTGTAAGAGGCCAGGAGGCTCGGCTCGAAATCCAGATCCACCAAGCGATACGCCATGGCCGTCTTGCTGACAGAAAAGGCGTCCGAAAGAAGACGGACGGTGCGCATATCGAATTTCTTGAAGTCATTCAGAGCGCTCTTGAGCATGAACTCCGGCATCAACAGCTCTGAGGCGAACCGGTTGGCGCCCTTCTCTCGGGACATTCCTCGTTCCCGCCCCTTGCTACCCCCGATATCCTCTTTTGCACAAAACAGATGTTCTCCCCTGTGCCATTCCCAGTGCCCCAGTTCGTGTGCGAGGGAGAACCTCTGGCGCCGTAGATTTCCATGCGCGTCATTCACGGCGATTATCGCGCGGCCGACGTCAGCTCGACCATGGATGCAAGCCTCACATCCGTCCATTTCCCGGTAGTCAACCTTGGCACCTTGAAGCCAGGCAATGGCTTCAAGGTTGATGTCTTCCGGTCGCTTCAGGCGCAAAGCCTGGAGGATCTCCTCAGCACGACGCGGAGAATGAGTCATTCTTCATCGCCGTTTTTGTCAGGCCAAGCGTCATCGTCGAACAGGTCTTCCAAGTCCTTCTCGATCCCTTTTCTGTCTCTCTCCGACAGCTTCTTTCCATGACGAGCGGCCACCGTATCGGGCATGAAGTTGCCAGGCCTGTTCGCAGGCCTGCGTTGAGCCATGGAGACGACATTTTGGTCGCGCGTTGCACGATCTTGCTCAGCTGCGGCCTTGGCTTCCTTCATTGCCATTTCGGCGACCTCGTCTTTCGCGGTCTCCAGCCAAGCTCTCATGCGATCACCGAAAGCAGCAATGTCCTCCCCGGCCTCTTCAGCCTCTTTTCGAATATCCTCGTCTGAAGCGTTCGTGATAGCTTCGTCGATTTCCTCCGCCAGGCGATCTTGAAAGGTTTTCTTATCCTTCGCCATTGAGCATCTCTTTCATTTCCGGGTGTGCGTTGCGTGTCCTTTTGACCCGCTGCACCACCGTGTTGTATTCCCTTTCATTCCAGTCGAGGCCCGTCATGATCTCGGACTTCGATTGCCCTTCCTCCAGAGCCAGGAGGTATAGCTGTGAATCGTCATCACCCTCGAAGAGCGCCATGAAGCGGGCCATAAATTCTTTCTCGAAGAGCTGCCCTTCTTGGTTGCACGACGAGGCAATGTCCTTCGCGGCCTCCATGTCTTTGTCGGCGTTCTTGCGAAACCCGATCTTAGGCCGCTCCGATGCAATGCTCCGCATCACGCCGGAGAGAAAGTCCATAAGTGCAACACCTTTGGGCCATTGGCGTGTCCCGGTGATCTCACTTTTCATCACCCTCATGACGGCCTCTTGAAGGACCTCCTCCTCGTCGCCGACTCGGTTGTTCCGAATGCACCAGTTACGCGCCTTCTGAAGGAGCTTTCTGAGTGCGACATCATCGCGGAAGAGAAGGTCCAGTTCGTCAGTGAATTCCTTGAGGGTATTGAACTCTTGGGGTGTGTCTTTCGCCATGCCAATCGCCATCTTCGCTGCTCTTAATATACATATGCGCACGCAGCGACCTATCGCAGTCAAGAAAATTCAAAAAAATATTAAGGCTACGAACGCGAACACTCTTGTGCCGCGCATACACCATTGATGGCGCCTGCTGCGGGCGTCGAGCAGACAAGAAAAGGATTTGCTGCCATGACTACCGAACAGATGGAAATCGAAGATCTCCAGGCCGCCCTGAAGGCCGGCCGCAAGCCCCGCGACCACGGACCCTACAAGGTCAAAGTCGGCGACCACGACCTGAAGTTCACCGACGCCGTCATCGACGATCCGACGCCCACCGGCCGCCAGATCATCGAGGGGGCCGACTTCCGTAAGGCCGAGGAACACCTCGTGTTCCAGGTGCTGCGCAACGGTGAACTTGAAGAACTGCGCCTCGAGGAAACCACGGATCTGCGCCCTGGCCAGGTCGAGCGCTTCCTGGTCTTCCCGAGCGCGGAATCCTTCCGCTTCGACATCGATGGCAAACGCCTCGAGTGGGGCCACAAGGTCATCAGCGGGCGCGTGCTCAAGAAGCTGGCCGGGGTCGATCCCGCGAAGTTCGCCGTCTGGCAGGTGATCCCCGGCAAGGATGACATCCTGGTCGGCGACACCGATCTGATCTGCCTCGCGGATGCTGGCCTGGAGCACTTCTTCACCGGCGTGCCCCAGACCACGGAAGGGGGTGCGGCATGAGCCTCCTCCCCCGTCAGGATCGCCTCTACCTCGAGGGTCGCGGCATCACCGTTCGCGAGGTCATCGAAGGCGGAAAGAAGGGCGTGATCCTCACCGGGATCACGCTGCCGGAAGGCAAGTATCAGGTCGCCCAGGTGGATATCCTGATCCTGCTGCCGCCCTCGTATCCCGAGGTCGCCCCCGACATGTTCTACGCCGTGCCGCATCTGAAGCTCCTTGCCGGCCAGCGTGAGCCCCGCTGCACGCAGGCACGCCAGGCCTTTGATGGCCAGAACTGGCAGCGCTGGTCTCGCCATAACAACCAGTGGCGTCCCGGCACCGACGGCATCTGGACCATGCTGAAGCGGGTCGAAGAGGCCCTGGAGGTGGCGGCATGAAGCGCAGCGACATCACCCTCCACGCCCGTCACCGCGACAAGCTGCAGGCGCTGCTCGCGCACCCCCGTGGGCACGAGGGCGCCGCCTACATGCTGCTCGGCAAAAGCGAGATCGCGCAGGACCCCTGGGACCTCGAGCCGCGGACCCGTTACACCTCCTACGAGGTCATCGCGATCCCGCAGGAGGACCGCGTCGATGCCAGCGACAAGCACGTCACCTGGAATACCAACTCCTTCGCCCAGCTCTGTCGCCGGGCCAAGGAGGAAGGCCTGGTGCCGGCGATCGTTCATAGTCACCCGGGAGGCTTCGACGGTTTCTCGGACCAGGACGATCGCAACGAGCGCGACCTCTTCACCATGGCTCGGAACCGTAACGGCGAGGGGACACGCTTGGTGAGCGTCGTGCAAGTCGGTGACGGCCTCTACCGGGCACGGGTCTGGGAAGACGACATGGCACCCTTGCCCTGTCACCGCGTGACCGTCATCGGCATTCGGCTCGAGATCCAGTCGACCGACGTGCCGACCCCGTCGGAAGCCTTGGCCCGGCAGGCACTGGCCTTCGGGCCGGAGGTCAACGGACTCCTCAAACAGCTCTCCGTTGCCGTGGTCGGCTGCGGCGGCACCGGCAGCCCGGTGGTCCATCTCCTCGCTCGCCTCGGCGTGGGGCGCATCTTGGTCATCGACGATGACGTGGTCGAGCATTCCAACCTGAACCGCCTGTATGGCGCGACCCGAAAGGATGCCGAAAACGCGGTGCCCAAGGTCGACGTCATGGCGCGCGAGGTGACGATGATGGGCCTCGACGTCGAGATCCGGTCGATGAACGGCTGGGTGGATGCGCCGCATATCCGTGACGCGCTGAAATCCTGCGACGTCATCTTCGGATGCACGGACGATCACGCCGGGCGCCTCTACCTGAACCGCGTGGCGCACTTCTACCTGATCCCGGTCATCGATGTCGGGCTGGTCCTCATGCCCCGTGACGATGGTGAGCCCGGCCTCCTCGAGATGGCCGCGCGGGTCAGCGTGCTGTTTCCCACGTCGGCGTGCCACGGCTGCCGCGGCACAGTCGATCGCGTCAGGGCTCGCGAGGAGGACCTCCAGCGATCGGACCCCGCCGAATATGAACGGCAGAAGACCGAAGCCTACGTCCGCGGCGGAGGTAATCCCGCGCCGGCCGTCGTGACCTTCACCTCCGAGGCCGCCACCATGGCAGTGAACGAACTTCTTGCCGGTCTCGTCGACTTCCGCGGCGGCGGTGGATGGACATGGCAACGCTATCGCAAGCTCGACAAGGGTTTAGAGCGTTCGCAGGCGGCGCAGCCCCGGTCCGACTGCCCGGTCTGCGGCAGCGAGGAATACTGGGGTCTCGGCGACATCGATCCGTTCCTGGATCGCATCGGGTGAGCGGGATGATGATCGACATTCTGCGGAAGAGCCTCGAGCTCTTCCGCCTCATTCCACGAAGTGATCTGCTTGCCAGGGTAACACCCACACACCCGACGCCGGATCAGATCGTGCCGGGGGAGATGACCATCGTGCGCGATGGCGTCGACAAATGGGCCTGCTTCCACTGCCCTGGTGGGTGCGGCGAGACCATCAAACTGTCCCTCAGCAAGAACCGGAGGCCCAGGTGGACGGCCATGTCAGACTGGCTGAGGCGCCCGACCATCTCGCCGTCGGTCCGCCAGACGAACGAATGCCGGTGTCACTTCTGGATCCGGCAGGGGCGGATTGACTGGTGCAAGGACAGCGGCCCCGGGGCGGGATAACAGTCGAGCGTTCGGGTTGCGTTCGGGGCCCCCCCAGAGCCGGCGTGCCATGCTATTCCTGTCAGCAACATGGAGTGATCTGATGGAAACGATGGAACGAGACGCCGAGTATATCGCCAACCAGTGCAAGTATATCCGCAAGATGTTCTCTCTAACCCAGGAGAACCTTGCGGACACCTCCGGGTTGACGGTCCGCACGATCCAGAAGGTGGAAAGCGGACGGCACGTGCCCGAGGTGCAGACCTTGCGAAGCCTCGCGCGCGGCCTCGGGTTCGACATCAAGGTCTTCTCCAAGCCCACCCCCGAGGAGGAGAAGCGCCAGCAGGAAGAAATGGAGCGCGCGCTGAAAAAGACGGTGCTTGTGCCCACGTCCCCCATCAGGAAGCCCAACGACTTCTATTCCCGTAACCGCGAATGGCACGGGCTCCTGATCAACGCCGGCGCGGTGGAGGCCGGCAATGCCCTCGAACTGACTGCCGCGATTTCGGACTGGATGACCGATCTGGACGGGATCTGGGATATGAGCAGCGCCGGCCAGCGGCTTGAGTATTCGGCCGCGATCTCTGCGCTGTGTCTCGAGTTGGAGGGCCTCGGATATCTCATGCACTTCGGTCACTTCCGACAGCAGCACATGCACGACAAGGGGATGATCCTGGATATCGGGATGATCACCTTTCTTCCGAAGGCCGGCCACGACGGCGTCCGCTACGGCATCGTCACCCTGGAAGACCCGTGGGAGGTTCCAGAACAGGATCGCCCCAAGCTGTGATTTGTTCTCGACGGGCCTCTCTGTCTGGTCATGACCATCATCTGCACGTCTGTCGCAGGCCTGGCCATATCGGCCGGGCCTCTACTTTTCAGAGCTGACCGTCATGAGACGACAGGCGAGCTCACGGTCGCCCCATCGGGCCGCGAAGGCCTCGCTTGTCGAGAACCAGCCGCCATCGTCGCCCTGGCCGTGGTTGGCCCCCATACAGGAACACTGGCACTCATGGCCGATGGCGTTCATGCAGGCCGGAGCGCAGATCTCCTGCTCCCGGTAGGGTTGGATGACATAGATCAGGCCCCAGCGGCGAAGACAGCGGTTCACGAGGTCATTGAACCATGCCTTGGGACTCTCCCAGCATCCCAGTGCCGAGTTCCAGCTTGGCCGGATACGCCGGCCATTCCTGAGCCAGGCATAGTTGTCGTCCGCATAAGGAAGGCGGACCCTGACCCGTTCGCCCTTGCCGTCACGGCGAAGCGCGACAGGGATTGTCTTCTGGTTCCATGCCGCCTTCAGGCGGCCTTCGTCCTGTATCGTCATGCTCGTTGCAGCTCAAACAGGCTGAATCCGGGGAAGCATTCTCAATAAAGCGCTACTTGGAGCTATTTTACCGCGCTGGTTTTTTCAGATTCTTAGCTAGCCCGATTCAAATATCAATAGGGCAAAAAAATTACATAAAACGAATTATCGGATTTTTTATAAATTGTTGTTTTCATGCAATTTTTATTCACTCCAGTCGAGTTTCAACCAGTATCGCGTGTGCCTCCGCTCGCCGGTTCGAGCGAGCACGCCCTTCTCGACCAGATCCTGCAGATCGCGGGTCGCGGTCGCGCGTGAGGTTCCGGTGATCTTGAGGTAGTTGTCGGCGCTGAGGCCGCCTTTGAAACCGCCAGGGCCTTCCCGCAACATTCGAGCGATGGCCTTGGCCTGGCGTTCGTTCAAGTGGTCTCTGTGACGATCGTAGAAGTGTGCCTTGCTGATGAAGAAGCCGACGCGGTCGAGTGTTGCCTGTTGGGCTTTCAAGACAACTTCCGCGAACCAGACGAGCCAATCGGTCACATCGAGCGTTTTTTGATGCTGCTCGAGCTGGTCGTAGTATGCCTTGCGCTGCTTCTCGATGGTGAAGGCGAGCGAGATGAGGGTCGGCTGGCCAATATTCTGCGCCAGCGACTTTTCAGCGAGGGCGCGACCCAAGCGTCCGTTGCCGTCTTCGAATGGGTGGATGCTCTCGAAATAGAGGTGGCTTAGCCCTGCGCGCGTCAGCGCTGGAAGCGGCTCTGCTCCCCCCGGCCCGGTCTTGTTGTACCAATCCGCGTATCGCTCCATCTCAGGCATGACCCGCTCCGAGGGCGGCGCT
>NZ_JAAGOU010000022.1:0-76433 GCF_010500775.1 Salipiger sp. PrR002 | reverse complement strand
TGCTGGCCGATGAGACCGGCACAATCGTGCCCGGCGACATCATGGGCCAGATCTCCGCCGAGGCGCTGGGGGCGGAGGCGGTGGTGACGCCGATCTCGTCAAACTCGGGCGTCACCCGCAAGGGCTTTGGCAAGGTGCTGACCACCCGCATCGGCTCGCCCTTCGTCATCGCCGGCATGGAAGAGCTCGGCGGCAAGGTCGTCGGCTATGAGGCCAATGGCGGCTTTCTGCTGGGGTTTGAGGCGCAGGGCCCCGACGGCACTCTGGCGCCGCTGCCCACGCGCGATTGCATGCTGCCGCTGATCACGGTGCTGATCGCCGCCGGGGAGGGCCCGCTCTCGGCCCGCGTCGCGCAGGAGCCGCCGGTGGTGACCATGGCCGACCGGCTGCAGGAGGTGCCGCAGGAGGCCTCGCAGCCCTTCGTGACAAAGCTGCGCGAGGACGCGGGCGCGCGGGCGGAGTTCCTGTCGCGGCTGGGCGCCGCGGAGGCGGGCTGCGATCTCACCGACGGTGTGCGCATGAGGCTGACCGATGGCCGCATCGTCCATGTGCGCCCCTCGGGCAACGCGCCGGAACTGCGGCTCTATGTCGAGGCGGTCGACCGGACTGGAGCCGAGGCGCTGATGGAGCGTGGGTTGGGGGAGTTGCGGGGCGCTCTTCTGGGCTAGATAGCCGGCAGGCCCAATTTCTTAGCTGAGTTATTTGCTCGGCCATGGAGCCTCCCCATTGCCGTAAGAATGGCGATTTGCCCGCATCAATCTGGAATGCACCCCGCTGAGGGTTCAAGGGGCGCTGCAACAGCTCTCGCTATCTCAGTTTTGCCATTTCTTCTCTGCAGGCTTCCCTTGGCGTGCGTCAGACGAATTTTTTCCACTTTCCAGAAAATAGGTAAATTGTCACAGCGGATTTTAGAATGTACCTACAACACAGTCAGTTATCATGTTAAATTTATGTTAACCATACCGCGAGCGCACAAAGGCACCCGGCGCCTCTCACAGGAGGGTACCGCAATCTCTATTTCGCAAAAACAGCTCTCGCAAATACCACCCTCTAGACATGCTTGGCATTTCGGGCGATGCATCCCCGATGCAGTTTGTGGAAACCTAAGTCGTGACCAAGATTTCTTTTCTCATCGCCGGCGTGCAGAAAGGTGGCACCACCGCTTTGTGGCACTTCTTGTCTCAAAGCTCAGATCTTGCATTTGGTCGCCAGAAAGAACTTCATTTCTTCGATGATGAGTCCGTCGACTGGGTCAAGCCGGACTACGATAGGCTGCATGAGAGCTTCGCCCCGGACCACACAGGATGTATCAAGGGGGACGCGACGCCGATCTACACTTATTGGCCGCCCAGCCTTGAGCGGATCCAAAACTACAATCCCGACATGAAGTTGATCGTTTCATTGCGCGATCCCGTCCAGCGCGCATTCTCGCATTGGCGTATGGAAACGAGCCGTGGAAGCGAAACTCTGCCGTTCAGCGAAGCGATCAGAGTTGGCCGTGAGCGTATGAATCGAAGCGGTGGTATGCTTGGGGCTCACCGTGTCTACAGCTACGTCGAGCGTGGTTTCTTCGCCGCGCAACTCGACCGGATGTTCGCACTCTTCCCGCGATCTCAGGTTTTGCTGTTGCGGCAAGCCGACCTCTTGCAAAATCAGGCTCGGGTGCTCGATGACGTTGCTGATTTTCTCGAGGTTCGCCGGTTCAGTGCAGCGATTAAGCAAGAAGAAATATTCTCGCATGCAGACCAGCCGCTCCAACCTATCGCGGCGAAAGACGCGGCGTATCTTCGTCAACTCTACCTTCCGGATCTGGCCAAGCTCAAAGATGAATATGGTGTTGTGCTGTAAAGCGATGATGCTTCTGATGTGCTGAGAATCCCTCTCCTGTATCGGTGTCACTCTGGCTGCGCGGCGGCGCCCGAGAGTGTCCAATCTTCTGCGTAACGGCACGCCGGCCCATGCTGAGAAGAAAGGACAGCGTGGGCCATGGACGCGAAACTAAACGACCATGTGCTGGATGAGCTTCTCAAGGGCTGCGAACGGCCTGAAGACCTACTCAGAGAGAACGTGTTGATGAAGCAGCTTAAGAAGGCGCAGACGCCGCTTACTGAAAAGCCAATGTCCGAGTCTAATCAATCGCGATCATGGGGTCTGAAATCAGCGCCAAGGGACCAACATGCGCTCCACGCCCTCTTCCAAGGATATGCCTGGCGCCCAGGATAACAGCCGGCAGGCCTTCGAGATATCGAGAACGCTGCGACTGACATCCGTATTACGGCCCGGAAGAAACTCCTTTTCGAAGCAAACGCCGAGCGTCGCCTCAAGCGTTTCGATTACCTCGAGGATCGAGCGCCCTTCACCCTTACCAATATTGAACACCTCATTGCCAGCACTCGGACAGTCAACCACCTTCTCCACGGCCGCGGTCAGGTCGTCGATGTAAATGTAGTCGCGCTGGCTGCTTCCGTCCCCGAATATCTGTATCGGGAGACTTTCGCGCTGTCGCTGCAAGATCGCGGGGATCAGCCCCTGCCCTTTACGGAACGTCTGGCCAGGGCCGTAGGGGTTCGAGACGCGCAAAATAACGTACTCAAGTCCATCCACACGACTGAACA
Organism: Salipiger sp. PrR002; assembly: GCF_010500775.1. Taxonomy (NCBI): domain Bacteria; kingdom Pseudomonadati; phylum Pseudomonadota; class Alphaproteobacteria; order Rhodobacterales; family Roseobacteraceae; genus Salipiger; species Salipiger sp. PrR002. The sequence continues at coordinate 73,818 of NZ_JAAGOU010000022.1, read as the reverse complement.
TCTGCAGGTACTTCTCGATCATCAGCTTGGTCATTCCATGCGAGTTGATCGGGTTGGTATGCGCCGTCTCCGCCGTAGGCACCGGGGCGTTGGGGCCGTAGACCGTGCCGCCCGAGGAAACAAAAATGTAGCGGCGGACCCCGGCTGAGATAGCCTTCTGGATGAAGGATACATGAGGGATGACGTTCTCTTGGATGTCATCCACCAGTACCCGATTGCCCATGCCGGGGCTCGACGAACTGATCAACTGAATGACAGTATCGAGGCCTTGCACGGTCGACAATGTGGATAGCGGGTTGGTGAAATCGGCTTCCACAAGGTCCAAGCGATCCTCCCAAGCTGCGGCAACACGACTGTCAAAACGCCTGGAGACGGCCCGTACCGCTTGCCCTCTTGCCAAAAGGCGTTCCACTACATGGCGTCCGATAAAGCCATTTGCTCCGTATACACCAATCATCATATCGCCCTACGCATGGCTCCCGCCAACCCTAATCGCACCACCGCTTCGGAAAAAGTTCGGGGAGGAATTAAGAGTATTCTCACACTCTTTCAACAACAAAAATAAGTCCAGGCACCCTAATTCTTGCCGTGAAATAAACTGGATATATCCTCGCCTCCTCCAGAAGAACTAGAGGCTTTACGAAAGAGAAACTGGAAGTCCTCTTCCGACAAAGCCCTGCGTACTTCTTTTGAGCATATTATATTCATAATCCTTATCCTATCAGAAGAGCTTAAAGTTCTATTATCGCAAAAATTCGAAACGAACCGCCCAAATAGGGTTGAGAAAGCCTCCAACAGATCGCCCGCCTGAGGAGATAGATCAAAACCTTTCTGTGGAACAGGGAACGGGTTACCGTTCATCCCCAAGAATTTTTTGGCGAACTCTACGTTCGACGAATGGTAAATCTCATATAGATTTTGGGCGCGCGAGTTTTCTAGTTCACCCCACTTAGCCTCCTGCGCGGAAAAAATAAAATTCTTCACCTCACTTGCAACCTCTGAGATCCGATGCGCTGACCCGGTTGAGCAAGATTCATTCACAACCCTACCCAAATTTAGCTGAAGCAAGCTTAACTTCTCATTTTCATTAGATGATGAATAATCCAGGACATCCAGATTGAAATTCGGCGCAGCTCTACGAAGAAAATCCTTTCGTATATCCTCGCAAAGGAAATTCTCCCTCCCGTACAAGACGGGCGTCACATTACTTTCGCCGAAGGCCTCACACCATTTCCCCATGATGAAATTGTAGTCATAGTAATGAGGCGACAGTCGAGATATATCCGAGAAATCTGAGTACCTCACTGAATGACCAACCCTAATGGCAGTCGAATAAAGGCTTCTATTGAGGTCGACCTGACTCCTAAAGTAACAAATCACATGCACTTCTTGAAAAGCAGACTTAAGAAAATCTCTTAACAGAAAAATTCTATCTTTCGCAGTGACGCGGCTATGAAAGTGCTCTGATGTTATTATGAAGTTCTCAGCTCCCTCCCTACTATTAACATTTATCTCTTCCAGGACTTCCTCCTCAAAACCTCTGAAGAACTCCTCATTATCAGCCTTAGTTTCAATGCCATTTATTATATGGAAATCATCCATATAACCTTGAAAATACGCTGCGAGCTTTCGGTTGTTCTCCCGCCCCATAACGTCGCTCAAGGCCACGCCTTGCTTACGAAGGTTTTCTCTATTTTGATACAACCACCCCTGCAGCGTTGTGCTACCCGTTTTTTCGGTACCAATGTGAAGCGTGCACTTCATATATTCCTCCAGATAGCCTGCACTTTTCCTGACTTAACGAGATACTTTTCCTTCAGAGCTCTAAAAGAGCTCTCCCAAGATGCACAAAATTTTCGACATCACATCGCTGCATTTTTTCTTTCCGATAAGCACTTTTCATATATACAAGCATAGCTTTCTATCATTTTCCGGATGTCATACCGTTCATCGAACCGCTTCTTGGCAGAATCGGAATAAGCCGCGAACTCCACGTCACTCCCGATCAACCGCCTTATCGCGTCGCAATACGCAGGAATATCCACGCTACCATCTACATTTGGCACCACGATGCCGGCCGCGCCGTCACCAACTCCGATCATCTCCGGAATTTCCCCGACGTTCGTTGCGATGATCGGTTTTGCCAGCGCCATCATTTCCAGAAGAACCAGTGGCATGGATTCCCCAATGAAGGTGCTCGGAAGGATGCCGACATCACACACGGAGATTAGTTCATCCACGTTATCGACGTGCCCGTAGAGATGCACGAAGTCCAAGCCCTGCTGCCGGATTTCCGTGGCGGCAGGCCCTTCTCCGACAAGCATCAGTTCCACGTTGAGCCCGTCTTCGTTGAGCTTTCGGGCAATCTCTACAGCCTGGAACCAGCCCTTCTCCTCGATGCCGCGGCTGACCAGGCACAATAGAACGCTGTCGTCACGCAGCCCCAACTCGGCACGGCTGATCGCTCTGACCTGCGGAGAGGGCACGCCATTGGCAATCCTCTTGTGGTGATGTGGCGCGCCAAGCTCCTGGAAAACCTTCATGTTCTTGTCCGCGATATGGACCCAGCAATCCATCCTATCGCGCATAAAGGCATAGTCTCCCGAAAAGTCGACATCCAGCCCCGGGTTTTCCAGAAGTGTTTCGTGACAGCCATGCATCGTGGTCACCCAAGGCATCTGCGGCAGGGACTCGATATGCTGGCGGACATATTTGTCGGCCCACCAGATGGACGAGTGAATGATGTCGATGTCATATTCGGCGCAGAGGCCCGCGAGGTTCCGGAGCCTCGGATCGTTCTCCCGAATCAGCACGACGCTAGGATTGATCCGCGACAGCACCTTCTCATGCGTCGCCGAGTAGCCGACATTGAGCAGCACCGCGCGGCCGCCGCGCGCCGCCCAGGCATTGGCCAGACGGATGGCGAACATCTGTCCGCCGCCCGGCGACAGGTCGCTGGCCACCATCAGCAGGCTGGGGATCTCCTTGCCCGCCGTCAGGCCTGACGCCTGCCGGACCGCGTCGCGCTGAGCGGCATCCTCAACGCCGAAGCGGTCGAGGTCCTGCAATGTGAAGGCATCCGCCTGCGCCTGAGTGGCCTCGGAAATCCGGTAGGTGCGGTCTACGTACTGCCGGATATCCGCCAGTTCCTCGAAGTAGCGCAGGCTGCCCTCGGTCTGGTGGGTCACCGTGTTTCCGTGCCGGCGGTGATAGTTCAGCGTTCGGGCATCGAAGGCAATATTGCCGCCCCGCAGGGCGCGCAGGTAGAAATACCAGTCGCCGCACATCCGCATGGACGTGACCTGATCGACAAAGTCGGGCTCCGGCTCGAACTTGCGGATCATCACTGCGCTAGCGTTGGGGATGACGTTGCCAACAGCCAGACCGGCATTCACCTCAAGGTGGTCCGTGGCGACGTAGGACTGCCTCCACCGTCCTTCGGCGATGCGGTTGAGATAGAGCGCGTCGTAATCGCCGAGTGATGTGCCCTCGGCATTCACCGGCATCGATTTGGCGTGGGCGAGAAAGACGTTTCGGTCATCCATTGAAGGCACCAGCGCCGCGAGCAAGTCCGGCTCGCAGTAGTCATCCGCCTCAGCGATCCAGACCAGTTCGGAGCGCGCCTCGCGCATGCCCTTCATCCATTGTGCGAAGGGCGAGCCGGAATTCTGCGTATTGAGGATCGCGCGTGTCGCCGGCCGGCGCCGCGCCCAGTCCTCCAAAATCGCCCCGGAGCCATCAGGCGAGGCGTCGTCCAGCAAGATCACCTCGAAGTCTTGAAAGCTCTGGGAGTAGATCGAGGTCAGCCGCTGCTCGAGATAGGCGCCGTAGTTGTAGTTCGGCACCACGATGCTGACATGCGGGTCCACGCCCATTGCGCTACGCAGCACGTCGAGGATTTGCGGACCCGTCGCGGTTACCGAAAACTCCGCCTGCACCGCCTTGCGTCCGATTGCTCCGTGCTCGGCAAGGCGCCCGGAATCAGCCATGTAATCCAGCACCGCCTGCGACATGGCTTGGACATCGCCGAAAGGCACCGCGAGGCCGCAGCCTCGCGCAACAAACTCAGGCATCCCTCCGGCGTCCTCGAAGCAAACGACCGGAATCTCGTTCGCGGCCGCGTAGAGGCAAACCAGCGGGAAGGGGTCCTCCTCGGACGGCAGCAGGAACAAATCGGCAGCCTCGAGAACTCCGGCCACGTCCTCTTGGTAGCCGATGAAATCGACGACATGCTCGAGACCCTTGTCCCGCACCATCTGCCGGCAGGCATCCTCATCCGGGCCGCCCCCGATCCAGACGAACTTGCAAGGCAGTTCGCTGGTCAACGACACACACTCTGCAATTTCGATGAACTTATCAGGAGACTTCCGCCAATGCATCACGCCGCAGCCCATGACTACGAAGGCCTCGGGGGACAAGCCCAGAGCCGCACGGCGCATGAGGCGGCCCTGCTCGGCGTTCTCCCGGTCCAAAACCGGTCCGATGAAATCGTAGACTAGATGTAGCTGCGCGGAGTCGACATTGTGATTCTCGCGAAGATTCGCGATCACGGCATCACTACCGCCGAGAATCGTGGTGCAACGCTGTGCTAGGCGCTCAATACAGCCCGGGTAGGCGCCGATGATCTTCTCCAACTCGTGCACATAGCAAACTGCAGGGGTATCTGCCATCCAAACGTCGAAGAACTTTGTGCTGGCTACTGAGTTCACGAACAGCCCGCGCACGTCGCAGCCGGAGAAGGCGCGGATCTGTTCCTCTGCTACGGCGGGATCAAGCCCGTCCTCGACCACGTGGACCGGAGCGATGGCCTCAAACAGATGCCTGTGGGCACCATCGCGCATCGCGACGAATTTGACGTCGTACTTAGTCGTCGCCAAGAGCCATTCAGCTAGGCTGCGGATCAGTTGCTGAGCACCGCCAACCTCGAGATCGTGAGTGACGAGTAACAGCAATCCGCTGCTGCGCTCACCGAAAGAAATCTCAGCCGGAAGCGCCTCAGCGACCGGCGCCACCTCGTCTGCACGGAGCGGTATCCTGCCCTCGGCACGCCCGAAGGCTAAGAAGTGATAGATCGGGTTCATTTCTGACGACAGGACGTCCGGATATTTTTCCATATAGTATTGCGCATCGAAATGCGACCCGACAGGGCGTCTCTCGTTCCAGCCAAACAGGAAATAATGGACGAGAGGATCTATGCCAAAATCAAGGACATCCGGATTTAAATCGATGTATTCCACGGGATCGAAAACCGAATTGGGCCAGTATCCGAGCTTGGCTCCGTGCCGTAGATAATGCAGCAGAGCGTCACTCTGAGTCTCCAGCTCCGCAACATATGTCTGTGCGTAGAAATCAGGATCAAAAATTCGGTAATTGCTCAGAATACTCTCGTACAGCACCAACGCCCTGAGATCGGGCTCTTGAAGGATCGCACTCATTCGCACGGAGGAATAATAGGGGGCCAGAAGCGTGTCACGGCGGCTCCGCGCCTGCGGCCCCAGGTCCATGACCCAGCCGGTTGGGGGCAGGGTCACCTCTCCAAGGCAAAAGCCATCATCCGCATCAACGAGCCTCGCCTGAATCTCCCGCCGCGGTTCGGCCTCGACGATGACCTGAAAGCCGTGGTGGCCATTTCCGATTCCGGCCGCGAGAAGGTCCCCTCGAAAAAGATTTGCCGAGGCCTCCGCCAGCACCCGACCATCGTCTGCTGCCACGACTTTCAGCGTCGAAGGGGCATCGCCGTACCTCTTATTACAAAGCCACCCCACCACCGTACGTCCGTCGACAAGGTCTAGGTGGCCCTGAACTCCATCTCGACGCCTTTTTATTAAGCGCCGCATGAACCTATTCTCCGCGTTTTTGGTCATGCTCACCCAAATCCCTAGCTTATAGAAACTGCCTCTGCGCCGCCAACCCAGCGACCCAACTCTCACTTACCCGGACCGGCCAGGCACCACAATTGACCTTTTCTGGAATTTCCCACTCTCACCGCCGCCCACTACCGTGCGCGTCTCACGCCCCTCGACAGCGGATCTGCCTGCCCCTGCAGACGGCCGCGTGACAGCATCCGGCAATCACTTTGTCTCTGCGCCACTCGACTAGGGTCAGGACCCATGATCGCGGCGTGAGTCTGACTGGGCCATTGGCCTCTCCCGTGGGATTCTCCGTTCGAGGATTGCGCCAGACGGGCTGTCGCCGAGCCTCAAGAATGGGGGAGAGACCATATACAAAGTAGCACGTTCATCGGGCTGGATGTCCATAAGGCGACGATTTCGATCGCGGTTGCGATTGGGGGCCGTGCGGCTACGGGCTGCACCGGGACATCATCCCGGTACTCGTTGAGATGGGGCATGAGTGCATCGTCGTCGCCCCCTCGCTCATTTCGGTGAGGCCGACGACCGTGTAAAGACGGCCCCCCGCGATACGCGCGAACCGCTTTGCCAAGAACAGCTATGGCGCGTATCTCAAACGCCTGCTCGGTTAGCGCCGTTCGCCTGCCGTATCGATGGCTTCCTCGTCGCAGACGATGGCCGAAGCACTGGCATAGTTCTGCAGCATTTCGCCTGGGACCTCTCGGTCTGGCGCTTCTGGCCTTCCCTGATCCGTATAGGCGCTGACGAAGCACCTCATAGCGTGTGCCACACCCAACAGGTTTACCTCGCGCTGATCGGGTTCGTAGTAGAGCCCACCCGTGGCGCTGCTAGTGATGATCTCGAACGACGGGAAGTAGTCCACGAAATCGAACGCGTCACAGGCCTCCTGTGCTGCCACCCGCAGCACCGCCTTGCTATAGGTGGTCGAGCTGAGCACATGCCTCGGCTCGAAAGTCGCTATCAGCGGCACCGGCGACACGGTCAGCAGAACCCGTACGTCTGGGTTAACCTGCCGCAGACGGGTGAGGAAACTACTCAGCGTCGTACTGGTCTCAGCCACGGAGAAATTGTGAAATTCGTGGCATTCGGGATCAAAACTACCGGCCACCACCCCGGGCGCTAGCGGAAACACACTGTCGTCGGCACGGGACCTCCAAGCCTCGGTCAGCCCCAGTGTGAAGACGAAGAGATCAGCCTGTAGGAACATCTCGCGCACTGCCTCGAGATGCAGGCGTCTGGCCCGCGCCACCTCCTCGGGGCTGTCATAGCCCTCCGGTTCGACCTGCGGGCGAAAGGGATCGACATAACGCCCGTCGGGTCTTTGCCAGGCAGGCTCCGCCCGACTGCGCCCTTCGAAGACCTCGGCGAAGAGCTGGTCGAGTTGATGCACCGTATAGAGGTTGCCGAAACGCGCCGAGAACACGCCGAACTGCCGGGCCTTGCGTTCGGCCTCGTCCAGCGTGGCCCCGCTCTCGGGCACGAAGTAGTTGAACCCAAGTTCGGCTAGGCGGCGCGAGATGTGCTGGGCAAAACAGCTGCCGGCAGTGGCCACGCGCATATCCGGCGTGACCTGAAATTTCGGCATGACTGCGGGGTCGAGCCTGTGCGGCTCAACCCGCGAGACCGCGCGGCGCCACATCTGATAATCGGGAACGTCGCGGTAGGGGTTGGCCATCTTGCTCTCCTTCAGGCTCCGATCCGGCCAAGGACTCTCTCCTCGAACCGCGCCATCTTGTCGGCAAAGGCTTTGGCCGGCCTCATTCCCGTGCCCGCCTGGCTGTCGTAGCAGTCGAAGCAAAGTTTTATATATTGCGGTAATGTTAGCACCCGGTTCTGGTTGTCGATCTTGAAGAGCAGACTGCCCTGCGTGCCACAGGCCTCCGCGATCTCCGGATAGCAGGGAAAGATCGATCCGACGACCAAGGTATCACGCGGCGGCACATCGAAGGCCAGCGGCGTGGCACCGATGCGTCTTGCCACATGCCGCGACAGATCGAAGATGCAGCGCGCCTTCGGATGATTGATGGTATACATGAAGCAACCGCCTCGGACCCACGACAGAAAGAGATCGGAAAGCTCGATATGGTGGCTGCGGAAGCTGTCGAGCAGCAGACTCTTCTGCTGATCCCATTCTTCGAAATAGCCTAGATCTTGGTACACCTTGCCCCGATAGAGCCTCAAGGTCTCAGAAATCGATAGACCAGCCCGATGCGCGGCAAAACATATCATCGAATGATATGCGCCATATTCGCTCTTGAGCTGCTGCCCAGCGGCATTCTCGATGTAGACTGTGTCGGGATGATAGCCTGAGAAGAAGAAGGTCGGCACTGTCACGATCGTCTTTTTCGAGACCAGCTCGGCCCCTAGCAACGGCGCCACCCCCGGCAGAAGCACGAGAATGTCACTCTGTGCCGCATCCTGCCTGAGCTTTTGCGGTGCCGCCCGTGCCGCGCCGATCTCGTAGCCTGTTACCACCAGCTCCGGACAGAGTAACTGCAGCCCCGCCACCAGCCCCTGCGTAGCGCAGTTCGAGACAACCAAAACCTTGCTCATATGTTCCTTTTCCACTCTGGGATTCAGCCCAAACTCACCCAGATAGAGAGCCGCGTCCAGCGCGAGCCAACGGAAACGTGAACGCCCGCGTCACCTCTTGTGGCCGCCGTTCTGAAACTCCCCTGCCCCACAGCCGTGACTTCGCCATGTGACCAGTGATGATAGAGGAGATCACCAATGGCCCATCTGGCTTCGTCCTACACGTCCTTCGAGACATTTCTGTCCCGTGCGGACGCCTATTGGACCGTCGATTTTAATGCGCTGAACAGCTCCGGCGTAAACGCAACCGCGATCCTCGCGATGGAAACCGAAGAGGACGGCACCTCCTATCTCAACGTGGCGATCACCGGCACCGGGCTGACCCCGTCGCAGACCCACGCGCAGCACGTGCATGGCCTCTTTGATGAGGACGGCGCCCCGATCGACTCCACCGCGCCGACGCTGGCCGATGACGCCGATCGCGACGGCATGGTCGAGGTGATCGAGGGTCTGGGGCAATATGGCGACGTGCTGCTGCCGCTAGCCTCGGGGGGCGCCATGCCCATGGCCGATGAAAACGGCCTGCTGTCCTTCGTGCAGAGCTACGATCTGAACGACGATGAGAATTTCTTCAGCCCGGTGTCGATGACCGATTACACCGCCGAGGACATCATGCCGCTGACCCTGCGCGAGATCGTGCTGCACGGCGTCGACGTGCCTGACGGTATCGGCGAGGGCACCGACGGCGAAGTGGACGGCGGCGAGAATGGCTACACCGGCATCCTGCCCGCCGCCGCCGGCGACATTGAGAGCGCTAGCCTCGAGGAGGTCATGGACCTGCTCGCCATGCAGCGCGCCACTGCCTCGACCCGCACCATCCTGACCGATGGTGATGACATGTATGACGCCGGGGCCGGAGATGACTTCATCAACGGCAAGGGCGGTGACGACAGTCTCAATGGCGGAGCCGACAACGACACGATCTCGGGCGGCAGCGGCCGCGACGTGCTCTACGGCGCAGATGGCAACGATCTGGTGGATGCGTCGATCGAGGATGACAACCAGTCCGATGCCGCAGACAGCGGCGCCGCGGGCAGCCTAAGCCTTGGCGATTACGACAACGGCCTCGCGGGCGGCGCGGGCGACGATATGATCCGCGGCCGCGCTGGTGACGACATTATCACCGGCGACGACGACAGCCGCGTTTCGGACGCGCTCGGCACGATGTTCAACGCCGAAGCCGATGGCGCCGACACGATCTACGGCGGCGCTGGCAACGACGAGATCCACACCGGCACCTGGGCCGATGGTGATCAGGGGCTGGAGAATGCCTCCACCGGCATGATGTCCGACTGGGCCTCGGGCGGCATGGGCAACGACATCCTGCGCGGCGCTGGTGGTGACGACACGCTCTATGGCGACCAGGGCTCCGACAATATCGGTGGCGGCGGCGGCAATGACGTGATCTACGGCGACTTCATGTCGGCCGGCTCGGCCGAGATGGCCACCGGCCAGGTCATCCGCATCTATCAGGCCGCCTTCGATCGCGCGCCCGATCTCGGTGGCTTTTACAACTGGACCGAACGGCTGCTGACCGGCGAGCACACGCTGGCCGAGATCTCCACCGGTTTCACCGGCAGCGCCGAGTTCGCCGCTGATTACGACGGTTTGGGCAACGAAGGTTACGTGCAGGCGCTTTACAACAACGTGCTGGGTCGCGACGCAGACGCCACGGGCCTCGCCAATTGGACCGCTCGGCTGGACGAAGGAACAACCCGCGCCGAGGTACTGGTAGGGTTTTCCCAGAGCCAAGAGTTCATCCGATCAATGGCTGATGACATATCCGAATGGGTAATGGATCAGGGCACCGACGACGTGCTGATGGGCAATGGCGGCGAGAACCTGCTTTCAGGCGGCCTGCTGGCCGACCGCTTCGTGTTTTCCACCGACGCGGGCAGCAGCCACGACGTGACCGACCTTGAGAGCTGGGACATGCTAGACTTCAGTGCCTTCGGTTACGGCAGCGCCGACGACGCCGTGGCAAACATGATGCAGGACGGCGACGATCTGGTGTTCATGGATCAGGATGTGACGGTCACCTTGCAGGACACCATGGCCAGCGATCTCGACAGCAGCATGATCCTCGTCTGATCGCCAGCACCGCAAGATATTGCCCCGCGGAGATAATGCCGCGGGGCGTATTGCATCACACAAAAGACTGTTGAACAAACATTCGCTTGGCATTTTCATAGATCACCCGATCAAGGCGGGTCAGCTTGTTAAGCTGAGCATCGATCTCCGGAGTGATCTGTTCACGCTCGACGGCTTCCATGTCCGGCAAATTGACTTGATTCTTCGAGGACCGGGCCCAAGGCATTTCGGCCGGCATCTCGACTCCAAGTCGTCGGGTCACTTGTTGAAAAAGCCCGGCCATATCCTCGGTGAAGCCAATCGTATCGATTGTCAGTAGGTTGCGCATGGCGAGACGCAGCGCATCTTCGTCGCTCACCACTATTTCGCCGCGCGGGCCGGACCAATGCCGTCCCAGCAAACTGCGGGCATAGTAGTTGTCTACATCGGAGGGTATGCCATCGGACCGGTGCTTGAGGAATTCCAGCAATCCCAGCTCTTTTGCCCGCCGCGGGCCCGTCAGATTGCGGGCCTCAATGATCCGCCACGAATGTGCCCGCCAGAAGTAATACAGCGAGAGGATTCGGGCCTTCGGCTCACGCAGCACGGTGATGGTATAGAGCGGTCCCGGAAGTAGGCTCAGCCGAGCGAAGTCCATATGCGCAGAAAAATAGTCGAACTGCTGTAATTCCTCCCGCGTGAACCGCTCGAAGCTACGAATCCGCTCAGGACACACCGCCTTAGGTGGAAATTTATCGACCAAAAAATCATGCAGTGACGTTCCCCCGGTCTTAGGGAAGTGAACAAGAGCAACGCGCAAGTGAAAAAGTCTCCGATATTGGGGCCAGCTCAGCGTGAGTTGAAAGCTATCTTTGCGACGCCGCAAGGTGCAGTCTAGCCACGCGGCGTCGCAGAGGCCTCCTCTCAGGAGAGATTGTAGCGGACGCGGCCCATCTCGCTGAGACGCATGTCTAGGAAGGTAATGGTCTGCCCGCCATACTGGAAGACCACATTGGCTCCCGTTTGCACCATATGCGACACAGCATTGGCCGGGGTTGTGAAACCAAACCCGGAAAGCTGCAGACCATCCCAGGGCTCGAACCCATAGATCACGTCCGAACCGCCCTCGCCTGCCCGGAACACGAAGACATCGCTGCCGTTACCACCGTTCATCCGGTCGTTTCCAGCGCCCCCCTCAATCACATCGTTCCACCGCGGTTCCTTGCCACGCATGTAGTCATCGAGCTCGGCGGTCGTACCGGCCTTGAACTCACCAGACTCCGAGAAGCCGAGAACCACTTGGGCACGGGTCATGGCGCCGCTGTCCAACTGCGACGTCCAGTTGGCGAGCCCTCGCGCGTCAGGCTCGCGGCCCAGAACGTTGTTATAGAGCAGCGCCACGAATTCCCCGTTACTCAATGCGCCATAGGTGTTCTGGAACTCCTTGCTGTTCACGAAGCTTCCGGCCACGGCCTCGAGGGAATGCACATCATTGTTGAGTGCATTGAACCAGCCCAGCAGCCCTGACACATCAGGCTCCCTGCCCAGCGTGGCACCGTAAATCCGGTACACTTGGGCAAACACGTCCTGCTCGCGCGATCCGGTCTCTGTCACCGCAGAGGCAGTGTCGTAGATCGTATTCGCACCGCTCCCGCCGCGCAGTATCGAAGCCTCGGAATCTCCGACAATCACCGAAGCGTCAGAGGGCCGATCGACGAGATCACTAGCGCGAATGCCGTACCCTGCGGCGAGGTTCGAGAACTCTTGGCTGTAGATGAACCCGTCCAGAACTCCGGCCCGGTCCCACTCTCCGGATTCAAGCCGCGCCACCCAGTTCCCGAGCCCCGTCGAGTCTGCCGTCCGATCGAAGAAAGCGGCGTAGAGCACGCCAACAAACTCGGCGTTGCTTGTGTTTCGGCCAAGGAATTCCGGGCTAAGGATGAAGCCCTCGGCAACATCTGCCCCAGAGGCGACACCGGAATAGAGCCGGTCGGCCCAGTTGTTCGTGCCCCGCGCATCCGAACTGCGCCCGAGGATGATCTCGTAGAAACGGTCGACGAAGGCCCGGATCTCATTCAGGGACTGATTGCCTTGATAGTCCGCACTGCGATACTCCGAGGTCACTGCATCGAAAGGGTTTTCCCAGCGGTAGATCATCGCCTGATTGTGATCGGAGGTGGTGCCGCCGCCGATTAGAGCCAGCGTCCCGTCACCGTCGATATCTTTTGCCACCGGCGATCCGGCACCAGTCGACAGCACGTATTCGGGCCGATCGATGCCGGTCAGTTGCGTGCCGTCAGAATCGAGCACTACCAGTTGCCCGCCGACGGTCACCAGGATCTCTAGGTCCCCCCCGGAGTTGTCGATATCCACAGCGACCGGGGAATTCATGATCGGCCGGATCAGAGCGTCGTTGTTGCTAAACGGCAGAACTCGGGTCGCAAAGAGCTCTTGCCCCGCGGCGTTCCAGGCGTGCACGTAGCCCGAGGTGGTCGCTGCCACGATCTCCGGCGTACCGTTGCCGTCGATATCGGCGATGATCGGCGCAGCAAAGGTCCGACCCGTGGTCTCAAGCTCGAGGCGCAACGTGCCGTCGGAATTCCAAACCTTCAAATACTGGCCGCGGCCATCCTTGAAGTAGTCGCCGGTGCCCTGAACAATCTCAAGACTGCCGTCATTTTCGAGGTCCACCAACTTCGGGCTGCTCCAGAGCGACTGCTCCTCGAATTTGCCCCGGTAGCTAGCGTCGGTCGAAGTTCCGACCTGCTCATCAAAGCCCTCGATATTGTGCTGCCCATACCTTGAGATCACATGTAACAGACCGCCTTGAACGTCCAGACCGGCGCGGGGATTGGCAGAGATATCCGCTGGGACGATCAACTCGTAGAACCCATCCCCGGTCAGGTCGGCGACGCCCGGCGTGGCCCCAGCTGTGTCGTGCAGGTTCAACTCATACTCGAGCGCCCCAGTGCGACCGTCCAGAACGTACATGTAGTGATCCCAGGCGGTGAAGATCACCTCCCGCACACCATCGGAATCGATGTCGAAGACCCTTGGCGCCCCGAGGACGCCATCGGGGCGGCCATCGTTGCCGATGTAATCCCGCGTCTCGAAATACCAGAGCGTGTTCCCCACGGCGTCCACGGCGTAGACGCCACCCTTGTCGCCCGGCTGGCCGACAGTGCCGAAACCACCTGCATTGTCAGCCCCAACCCCGACAACGAGGTCGATGCTGCCGTCGCCATTCAGATCAGAAAAGGTGGGCGCGGAGGTCACTGAGGTTGAGTTGTAGGTCTTGCCGGTCACACTGTCGGCACCGGTAGCCGCATCGAAGGTCTTACTCCATTTCACCGTACCGTCGGCCTCAAGCACCACCAGTCCGCCAGGACGCAATTCGTTGCCCTGAGCGTCTAGCGCCTTGCTGGTGCCGACAAAGATCTCGTCAATGCCATCATTGTCGATATCAAATACCGCCGGAGAAACGTTGCGAATCGGGCCGAAATCCAACTCCACCGACCAGGCATCGGTCGGCAGTTCGACATTCAAGGTGTAGTCGATTTGCATCCCTGCAGGCATACCGGTGACGCGTAGGTAATAACTCCCACCCTGGTTCGCAAAGTAGGTGAAGCTTTCAGAGCCAGCCGTGGAATAATTAGCGGCCAGCCCCTGCCCCGTCGCAGATAGAAGAGTGAGGCTCAAGTCGACCAGACGTCCCTCCTGCTCGGTCGCGTGGACCATCGACAAGCTTAACTCCCCTGGGCCGGTTTCCAACGCGAACCAATCCGTCCCACTTCCGGTGATCTGGTGCCGACCTTCTCCAAGCGCCACCGCCGTCTCTGCCGTATCATTCGGCTCATACGCCGTGGAAAGCGCTGCGTAGTCCGGCGTGAAATCGCCAAAGAGATCATTCATAGCCTGTAGTCCCCTGTCCCCGAGGTCGTCGCAGTTTCGCAAATGTGTGGGTGGGAAGCATCGGCCTCCGCCGGTCACTCCCCCGACTTCGTTAGCCCCCATGTGTTGCGAAGCCGTTTACATTCACCTCGCCCCACATCGAGCAAGCAAGGCTTAGGCAGAGAAAGCGGTAAAAATGGGACATCTTTGGCATGGATGTCACAGCTGCGTGATTCGGGCGGTATCATGCAGCCCGCAACCTGTTTCGCAGCGAAACAAATAGGCCGCCTCAGCCGCGCTCCTGCGCCTTCACCCAACCGAGGAAGGCGGCGTCGGCATTGCCGAGGCGCGGGCGGCCGGTTTCTTCCCACCAGCCGCGCCAGCGCGCCGCGAGCGCGTGAACGTCGGCGCCGGGGCGCAGGGCGCGGGCGGCGTCGAGCACCTCGTCCGACAGATGCGGACCGGAGGCGGTGGCGCGCGGAGCGCGCTGGCGCTCGACGACGATCATGTCGCCCGGGACCTCGTGCAGCCGGTAGTCGGGCAGGTTGCCCTCGGCGATCATCTTGCGCAGCGCCGCGCGGAACACCCGCAGCGGCGCGGTCGACCCGGCCTTCTTGTGCAGCGTGCCCACCGAGACTTGCCAGCTTGCCTGCCGCCCGCAGTGCTTGCGCGCCAGCTCGTAGACCCGACGCTCCAGAGGCTTGCGCAGCTGGAAGTAGGCGCGGTTCAGGGTCAGCACCGAATTGGCCAGCACCGCGCGGAACAACCATTCCGACAGCGTCACCGTCACCGAGATCATCCGCCCGCCGCGCGAGCGGCGCACGATCTCCCAGCTGTCGATCAGGCCAAAGCCGCGGGTGGTCTCGAGACCGCCGGTTGCCATATTGGTGGTGATGCGGGTGCCGGCGAGCCGCTCGAAGGCGTCCTTGAGCCGCGTGTAGCCATCGCCCGACGTGTCGCGGTTGGTGGCCACCATCAAATCGTGCGCCTTGAGCTGCAGCGTGCGCGACACCTCGCGCCCGGCGTTCAGCGCCGCCATCAGCTGGCTGACGCAGTAAATCAGGATGTCCTTGTCGTGGATCGTCGCCCGGCCCTTGACCGAGGGCGTGACCTCAATGGTGGTGCCATTGTGCTCGTAGCTCAGTACCCGCCGGTCGGGCCGGGTCGAGAGCGAGAAGATCGGATGCTCCATAGAGCCCAGATCATCCTTCGGCGCGGCATCGAAGATGTCGCAGACGAAGAAGTCCGCGGTCGCTGGCGCGGCGGGCGCAAGCCCGCTTCCGGGAACCATCCCAGGGGTCTGTTTTGATGATGCCATCGTTCGCGTCGTACCTGCCCTGCCCCCGGGTTTTCGCGGCGGATCTGCGCCCGCCTGCTATCGGGGTTTCAGTGACGCTCAGCCTAAGTTTATCCACAGCCCGCGTCCAGCCCGAGATCGGGGGATCGGAGTCGGCAAGGCGTGGGATCAGAGTCGCCTTAACGTGGGATCAGAGTCGCAGCCATGCCTTGAGATGACAGATTTCTATTATTCACCAGTAGTTTAGGAAGATGCTTCCCAGACCGTAACAAATAAACTAACAAAAAATAACACAGCTATTGAAAGATAAGCGCCCAGTCTGAGGCATCTTCCTTGGCGACAACCTCCCGAATCTGCTTAGAAAACCTGCGGATGTGCAGCTTTTGCTTCCATGTTCGTCGTTTTTCAGTATCCTGATAAAAACGACGAACATGGAAGGTCGCGCAGGGACATGAAGGCGGAGACGAAAACCGAGCTGCCCCCCTATTTCAACATCGACCCCGACGCCGCGCTGAGCGCGCTCGGCGGGCCCTTCGAAACCTCGGAGTTCGCCGAGATCGCGCAGGCTTGCGAGGCAGGGCGCAGCGATCTCGCCGGGCGCGGGCTCGAAGAGAATGGCGGGCGCAGCCTGCGGCTCTTCTCGACCTGGGAGATCACCCGTTACCTGATCCCCGTCGCAGTTGGCCATTTCCGCCGGGTGCTGAAGCAGAACCCCGAACTGCCGCAGGGCCGGTCGGAGACCGAGGGCGGCGCCAAATGGTTCACCTTCGAGGAGGTGCTGCGGCTGCGCGCGTATTTCGCCGCCGGTGGATCGAAGGCCAAGAACTATCTGCCGTGGCGCCCCGAGGGGCTGCCCGCCAAGATGGTTGCCGTGGCCAACTTCAAGGGCGGCGTCGGCAAGACCTCGACCTGCGCGCATCTGGCGATGAGCGCCGCGCTCGACGGCTACAAGGTACTGGTGATCGACCTCGACAGCCAGGGCTCGATGACCTCGATCTTTGGCGGCAGGGTCGAGGATGAATGGCAGACGGTCTTCCCGCTGCTGGCGCGTCACTACGGTCGTCACCTGCAATCGGAGAACCAGCGTCGGATGGATCGCGGCGACCCGCCGGTGCCGCTCGACGAAACGCTGTCGGGGGCGCTGGAGGCGAAGGCGCAGGATCTGGTGCAGACCACGCACTGGCCGAACATCGATCTCATCGGCGCGCAGCTCAACCTCTATTGGGCCGAGTTCCAGATCCCGGTCTGGCGCATGCAGGCGCGCGGCTGGAAGCTCTGGGACGCGCTCACCGAGAGCCTCGAGGCCGACGGGCTGCTCGACGAATATGACGTGATCTTCCTCGATACCCCCCCTGCCCTCGGCTACCTGACGATCAACGGGCTGGCCGCCGCCGACATCCTGCTGGTGCCGCTCGGTGCGTCCTTCCTCGAGTTCGACTCCACAGGCCGGTTCTTTGACATGCTGCATTCCACCTTCTCGTCGATCGAGGAGGCCGAGAACATGGCCGCCCGGGCGCTGGGGCGTGAAGGGCTGAACTTCCAATGGGACGCGGTGCGCGCGGTGATCACCCGCTACGACGGCACCCAGCAGGGCGAATTGGCGGCGCTGATGCAGGCCTATCTCGGGCCGGTGCTCTCGCCGCACCGGCAGGATTACACCGCGCTCATCGGGCAGGCCGGAGAGCAGGTGCGCGGCATCTATGAGGCCGACTACCGCGACTTCAACCGCGAGACCTATGCCCGCGGCCGCGAGACCTTCGACGCCACCTATGCGGCTCTGAAGCAGCTGCTTCTGGGCAGCTGGCGGCGCGATGAACAGGCTCTGCGGGCCGCCGAATGAGACTCTGTTTCGCTGCGAAACAATTTTTTGGGCGGCGGGGTCACCCCGTCTTAACCATGTTCGGGTCGGCTCTGTGCCGGACCTTTTCCTGACAGGAGCAGACGGATGGCCAAGCGCAAGAGACTGACCCCGGTCGAGCCCACCCCCCTCGGAGCCGAGACCGGCCCGGCGGGATTGGAAACGAAATCCATGTTCACCGCCCCCTCGCGGCGGGCCGCGCCAATCGCCGATGTGGCGGCGGGTGCTGCGGCCAGCGCCGCGCTGGAGGAATTGAGCGAGCGCTGGGAAGCGGCGAGGCGCGATGGCAAGCTGGTGCTGGAACTGCCGCTGGAGCAGGTCGAGCTGAACCATCTGGTGCGCGACCGTATGGCCGAGGATCCCGAGGAGGCGCAGGCGCTGCGCGACAGCCTGCGCGCGCGCGGCCAGCAGACCCCGATCGAGGTGGTCGCCCTGCCCGGCCGCGCCGGTTACGGGCTGCTCTCGGGCTGGCGCCGGTGCCGCGCTTTGGCGGCGCTGCGCGAGGAGACCGGGGATGCACGCTTCGGCACGGTGCTGGCGCTGCTGCGTCGCCCCGAGGATGGCCATGCGGCCTACCTCGCGATGATCGAAGAGAATGAGATCCGCGCCAACCTCAGCCATTACGAACGCGCCCGCATCGTGGTGAAGGCCGCCGAGCGCGGCATCTTCAACAGCGAGAAGGATGCGCTGGCAACGCTCTTTGCCTCGGTGCCGCGGGCGCGGCGCTCGAAGATCAATTCCTTCATCGGCATCGTAAAGACCCTCGACAGCGCGCTGCGTTTTCCCGAGGCGCTGAGCGAACGCGCCGGGCTCGAGCTGGCGCAGCAGCTGCGCGACCGCCCGCGGCTGGCGCAGGAAATCTCTGTCGCGCTGAAGGCCGAAGCCCCCGCCGATGCCGGGGCCGAGCGCGAGATCATCACCCGCTGCATGGCGGCGGGTCGCGCGGAGGAGGCCCCCGAGCCCGCGCCCGCGCCGCAGATCGAGAGCCAAACTCACTCTGTAGAGCCGAAAGAGCCACCCGAAACCCTCGCGCAATGGCCCGGGCTCACCCTGCGCCGTCGTGGCTCGCGGCTCGAGATTTCGGGGCCCGCGGCGGATGCCGAGCTGGGTACCGATCTCGCCGCCTGGCTTTCGGCGCGGATGGAGGGGTGAGGCCTGTGGTCGGCATGCTTTGGCAAAATGTTTCGCTGCGAAACAATTTCGCGGGCAGCGCTGTGGCGCGCGCACACCGGGCGGGCGTGGCGTGTGCCCATATGCTTGCGCCGCGCCGTCCGGCCCCGTAAGCCGGGCCGACTGTTTCAAGGAGACGATTTTTGCTGCTCGCCCGGGTTTATCGCATCTTCCTGCGCTACGCGGAGATGAACATCGAGCTGGATCGTCCCGGCGCAGTTTTGCGCGACGAGACCGGCGCGTCCTATGGCGAGATCACCCGCATCGCCCTGCGTCGCCACCGCATCCATGTGGAAGGCTGGGCCGAGGCGGCGCGCATCGGCCTGGCGGTCAACAGCACCCGCGCCTGGGTGGTGCCCGATCTGGTGCAGGCGGGCAGCGCGCGGCGCGGCTTCGCGCTCGATATTCCCTGCGAGACCGGTCCGATCACGCTGGTCGCCGAACGCGGCGAGGGGCAGGAGCCGCTGCGCCAGACCCTGCCCGGCTTCTCGCATGAGGCGCTGCTGCGGGCGCGGGCGCCGATGGCGCTGCGTTTCGTCACCACGCTGGCCCAGCTCGCCCCGGTGATCCACCGCTGGAAGCGTCAGGGCGATCTGGGCGCGCGTGAGGTGGTGAAGGAACGGCTGGGGCTGGTGCCGCGCTCGGATGCCGCCGAGATGCTGCCTGCGCTGCTGCCCGAGGTGCCGCCCGCCGCCGCGTCCGAGCGTGCCGCGACGCTGATCCTGCCGGTCTACAACGCCTTCCATCTGCTGCCCGAGGCGCTGGACCGCATCGCCCGGCATTCCGGCAGCGGCTGGCGGCTGCTGCTGATCGACGATGCCTCACCCGATCCGCAGGTCCGGCCTTTCCTGCGCGACTGGGCCGCGGTGCATCCGCAGGTCACCCTGCTGGAGAACGACAAAAACCTCGGCTTCATCGGCACGATCAATCGCGGCTTTGCCGAGGCGCTGCAGCACTGGCCGGAAGACCCGGTGGTGCTGGTCAATTCCGATGCCATGGTGCCCGAGGGTTGGCTGCCGCGGCTGCTGGCGCCGCTATCGGAGCCCGATGTGGCCTCGGTCACGCCGATGTCCAATGACGCCGAGATCTTCACCGTGCCGGTGATCTGCCAGCGCAACGATCTGGCGCCGGGCGATGTCGACGCGCTCGACGCGGCTGCGGCGGGCTTCGATCCTGTGGCGGGGCTGGCCGAGGCGCCCACCGGCGTCGGCTTCTGCATGGCGCTGGCGCCGGAGTTTCTCGCCCGTATCCCGCAGTTCGACCCGATCTTCGGCCGCGGCTATGGCGAAGAGAATGACTGGTGCCGCAAGGCGGTGGCCATGGGCGGACGGCATGTCTGCGCGCCCAATCTTTTTGTCGAGCACCGCGGTGGCCAGTCCTTCGGCAGTGCCGACAAGCAGCGCCTGCTCGAACGCAACCTGCGGGTGCTCTCGGGGCGCTACCCGGGCTATGACGCCGAGGTGCAGGAGTTTATTCGCCGTGATCCGCTCAACACGCCGCGGCTGGCGCTGGGGCTGGTGCTGGCGGCGCGGCGGCAGACAGGCGCGGTGCCGGTCTACCTTGCTCATGCACTGGGGGGCGGCGCGGAGAACTACCTGCAGGACCGTATCGCCGCCGAGACCAAGGCGGGCCAGTCGGCGCTGGTGCTGCGGGTCGGGCAGGGGCACCGCTGGAAGCTCGAGCTTTACGGCCCCACCGGCATGACCCAAGGGCTCACCAACGATTGGGATCTGGTCGCGCGGCTGGTGGCGCTGCTGCCCGAGCGGCGGATCGTCTATTCCTGCGGCGTGCATGAGCGCGATGCCTCGGAACTGCCGGACCGGCTGCTGGCGCTGGCGGCAAAGCCAGACGGTCAGGGCGCACATCCGGTCGAGATCCTGATGCATGATTTCTTCCCCATCAGCCCCTCTTACACGTTGCTCGGCGCCGATGGCGTCTACCGCGGCGTGCCGGTGGCGGGCGGGCCGCTGGAGGACGATCCGGCACATATCTACGAGCGCCCCGGCGGCGTCATGGCCTCGCTGCGCGACTGGCAGGCGGCTTGGGGCCGACTGATGGCGGCCGCCGAGCGTGTGGTGGTCTTCTCCGGCTCCAGCCGTGATATCGTGGCGCAGGCCTACCCGCAGGCCGCCCCCCGCATCGAGGTGCGCCCACACCAGCTGCCCGCGACGCCGCCGCGTATCGCGTTGGGCGGAGGTGCTGATGGCGTGCCAGTGATCGGCGTGCTGGGCAATATCGGGGTGCAGAAGGGCGCGGCGCTGCTGCAGGACCTGAGCCGGGATCTGGCCCGCTCCAGTGCCGCCCGGCTGGTGGTGCTGGGCCACATCGACCCAAGCTACAAGCTCGCCCCGCCGAGCCTGGTACATGGCAGCTACGAGCTGCGCGATCTGCCGGGGCTGGTGGCGCGCTATGGCATATCGAGCTGGTTCATGCCCTCGATCTGGCCCGAGACCTTCTCCTTCACCACCCATGAGATGCTGGCGACGGGCCTGCCGGTGGTGAGCTTCGACATTGGCGCGCAGGGCGAGGCGGTTGCCCGCGCCGTGGCGCAGGGCGCACCGGGGGCGGTGCTGCCGTTGCCGGAGAGCGGGACCGATCTGGCGGCGGCGCTGCGGTGGCCTGAGGGGGCGGTTTGATGTTTGGTCTCTTTCGGCGCAGACAGGCTGCTCCAGGTCCATTGGCTGAGGAGCTTCTGACCGGGATGGCCCGCGCTGGCGAACACGAGCGCCGGATCGCCGAACTCTGCGCGGGCCCGCTGCGCTTCGAGGGGGATGTTCCGGTGATCAACCGGCCGCTGGTGCTGTTGGCCTTCACCAACCGCTCAGGCTCTACGCTGCTGGGTGAGTACCTTGGCCAGACAGGGCTCTGCGCCCCGGCTGGCGAGTTTCTCAATCACGCGGGTATCCAGGCCCGTGGTGAGGATTTGGAGGGCGGTTTTCCCGAGTATATCGCCCTGCTCGCGGCGCAGGCCGGCGCAGGTCGTGCGCTGGCTCTCAAGGCCTCTTGGGACCAACTCGCTATGCTGTTGCGCTGGAACATCCCGGCGATGTTCCAGTCCTGCACTGTGCTTCATTCGCTGCGGGGTGATCTGCTGCGACAGGCAATCTCGCTCCGGATTGCAGAAGTCTCGGGGCAATGGACCAAAGACCAGCCTGCGCGCGGAACGGAAGGTACCTATCCAGCCTCAAACTCCGATCTGGCCCCAGCTCTGACTCCCGATCAGATCGCCCGTACCATGGCTGCTCTGCAGCAGGCCAACCTGCGCATCCAACTGCTCACCGAGGCGGCGGGGTTGCCGCGTTGGGAGGTCTCTTATGAGGCGATGAGCGTCACCCCCGAGCGTCATTTGCCGGAGGTTCTGGGCGCCGCGGGACTGGCTGAGGTAGGCTGGCGGCCCACGGTGCCGCGGCTGCGCAAGCAGGCCGGGGACCACAACGCTGCACTGGCCGAGGCCTTTCTGTCCGCGCTGAGGGCGCGGCTCTGAGCGGTTTCAGGAGGCAGTTGCCGTCTCCGGTTGCGGATCGACGGGAAATAGATCCTCGTCGCGCTTGAGAAAACGGCGCGAAATCTGCCGGTTCTTGGCACGGTAGAGCGCCTCGATTACCTGCCGGGTCTCGGGCGAGAGGAGCTCGTGCCGGTAAAAGGCTGGAGCGCGGTGCTTTGCAAGGATGCGGCTGCGCGCGGCTTGCAGACGCATTGGGTTATCAGCGTGACGACGGTTGGCCTCAAGCATCTCAGCCATTCCCCGGGCAGTAAGCCCGGGGTTGAGTTCCGCTGTTTTTAGCGAAAGCGGTCCGCGATCAAGCCCTATCAACTCGGCTATGTCCGAGACGATGTCACCGTTCTTCATGTGCGCTTTCTGGTAACGCCGCACGATGATCGCTTGCGGCCCGAGACCAAGCGCGGCCACGTTAAGATAATGCTGATATTCCAACCGTGGCGCGATCTGCGCCATGAAATCGAGGATCCCGCGCTGCTCACCAACAGATTTGACGTTGTGGTTGTAGAGCGACTCTATCATCTCAGCTTGGGGACGTAGGTAGCATATAAGCTGAATCTCGTAGCTCGCGAAGATTTCGGCGATGAGCTTGAAGGGCTCGGCTCCGGGCATGGTTGGGAAAGGCAGCAGCGCGAATTCTTCGGAGGAGATCATGACTTTGGGCAGCGCCTTCGCGTCGGCCTCCTCGCGCATGGCGGTCCAGAACTGGCGCGCCTTGCCACGGTGACGGAGCGCGTAGGCCAGTTCGTGATGTCCCCAATTCGCGGCTTTCTCCGATAGCCCCGTTTCGGGGTAGAGAATGCCCTGCTCGCGTAGCGCCGGGCGGTTGTCGTGCAGTGTCTTTTGCAGGCTTGTGGTACCGGTCTTGTGCAGGCCGACGTGGATATAGAGCGTGGGCATGAAGGAGATTTACCGCGTGAGGATGTCGGCGTGGAAGCGTTTCAGCAGCAGCAGGCCGAGCGTAAGGCTTATACCGGAGATGCTCAGGACGTAGGTGTAGGAGACATAGGTTGCATCATAGGTCGGATAGAAACCCTCGCGCATGAGACCGACAATATGAACGAGAGGGTTGTACCAAAGATAACCCTGATATGGCTCGGGGATGGTCTGGTAGAGGAAGAAAATGCAAGAGATGATGAACAGCGGTTTTGTGGCAATTCCCCAAGCTTTCTGGAACAGCGGGAAGCGTGTGAAAACATAACACATTAGCGTGCCAAGACCGAGGCCGAGGAAAGCCGCCAAGGCGAAGCTTTCGAAGATCTTTGGAAAATCCAACGTAACCCTCGTATCGTAAAGGATCATGATCCCGCCGAAAACGATGTAGCTGACAAGCAACTTCGTCATCACCTCAAGGATAAAGCGTCCAAGGATAGCGTCGATGAAGGTTACAGTGGGGTAGGCAAGTAAAGGTTTGGAGAAGTTTAGCGCACTGGCGATCTTGCCCTGTAGGTCGGTGTACATGAGGAACGGCATCATGCCGGTGGCGTAGAACATTGGAAAGCTAATCCCCAGAGCGGGGGCTCGCATGATCGCGGAGAACGCGAGTGAGAGCATCACGATGCCCCCCACTGGTTCAAGGATGGCCCAGATGTAGCCGCCCGGCGAGCGACCGTAGCCGGTAGCCATCTCGCGTAGGATTAGTGCAGCCACGGCACGGGCGCTGGGAAAAGACCGCTTACCAGAGATGGTCGGCGTGGCGGGAGGGGCGAAGTCTGTCGAGCTCATACCGAGGCCTTTGAATTCTGGTATCTTGTTTCTGTCCGGTGTATTAGCATCTCGATCCGGCAATTGACATTCCAATGGGGAACGTTTGACACAACCCGCCAAGGACAAGGCTTCCGACCCTGCACAGGGTCAGCCGCAGCAGGGCGGCAACGCCCCAGCCCGCCCCGGTCCCGCACAGAATAAAGCTCCTGAACAGGCACAGCCTTCGGCTGTGCAGCAGCCTAGGCCGCAGAATGTGGGCGGCCAGCAGGGCCCGAAGCCAGCAGCGCAGCAGGCGGGCAGTACACATCCTCCTGCCGGTGTGGCGAAGCCGCAGAGACGACACAAGCTGATGCTGCTGAGCTTCGTTGCCAGCGTGATCCTGCCCAGTATCTTAACTGCGCTTTATCTGTGGCTGGTGGCCGAAGACCAATACGCCTCCAGGGTGGGCTTCACCGTGCGCCAGGAGGATGCCGCTTCGGCGGTCGACCTGCTGGGCGGGCTGTCGAGCCTGTCGACATCGAGCTCGTCCGACACTGATATCCTCTACGAGTTCATCCAGAGCCAGAAGCTGGTGTCGGATATCGACGAACAGATCGACCTGCATGCAATCTGGACACCTCCCGGCTGGGACCCCGTGTTCAAGCTCGAAAAAGATGCTTCGATCGAAGAACTCATGGGCTACTGGGAGGACATGGTCCGGATCTCCTACAGCTCGGGGCTGATCGAGGTCGAGGTCCGTGCGTTCCGACCCGAAGACGCGACGCTGGTGGCTCAGACCCTGCTGGATGAAAGCGCGGATGTTATCAATGAGCTTAGCTCGGTCGCCCGCGAGGATGCGATCAGCTATGCCCGCGACGAGCTTGATGAGGCGGTGGAGCGGCTTAAGGAAGCCCGCGAGACGGTCACCCGCTTCCGCAATGAGAACCAGTTGGTCGACCCGCAGATGGACCTGCAGAGCCAGGCTGGGCTGTTGGGCACGCTGCAAGGGCAGGAGGCGGAGCAGATCATCGAGCTCGACCTGCTGCTCGAGACCTCGCAGCAGAACGATCCACGTGTCTCCCAGGCTGAGCGCCGTCTTGAAGTGATCCGCTCGCGGATTGCTGCCGAGCGTCAGAAGCTCGGCTTCGAGGGTGGCACGGGGCCGGGCGGGCAAGCCTTTGCCGATCTGGTCGGCGAATACGAGCGGCTGACCGTGGACCGCGAATTTGCCGAGCAGTCCTATGTCTCGGCGCTGGCCGCCTATGATGCGGCGCGCGCCGATGCCAAGCGTAAGAGCCGCTATCTGGCTGCTTATATGCAGCCAACCTCGGCTCAGACTGCGGAATACCCCAAGCGGGCGACCCTTCTGATGGTAACCGCTCTGTTCCTCTTCCTGCTATGGGCAACTGTCGTGCTTGTGCTCTACTCGGTCAAGGATCGCCGCTAGGAGGCCAAATCGTGATCCGTTTCGAGAATGTTACCAAGGTCTTTGCGCTTGAAGGTAAGCGTAAGACCATCATGCAAAACGTGTCGATGACCTTTCCGACGGGGCGTTCGGTGGGACTCTTGGGGCGCAACGGCGCGGGTAAGTCGACGCTGCTGCAGATGATCGCTGGTACCATGCCCGTTACCTCCGGGAAGCTATCTTCCACGGGCTCAATTTCTTGGCCGGTAGGCTTTGCTGGCTCATTTCACCCTGAGCTGAGCGGCGCTCAGAACTGCCGCTTCATAGGCCGCATCTACGGCGTGGATACCGACGAACTTATAGCCTTCGTTGAGGACTTTGCCGGGCTCGGGGTGCATTTTCATCTGCCACTAAAGACCTATTCTTCTGGTATGAAATCACGGCTCGCTTTCGGGACTTCTATGGGGATCGCCTTTGACACCTACCTAGTGGACGAAATTACTGCAGTAGGTGATGCCTCATTCCGGGCGCGCAGCGATGCGCTGTTCAAGCAGCGTATGCGCAACGCTGGAGCGGTTGTCGTGAGCCACTCCATGGGGCAGATTCGTCAGCTCTGTGATGCGGTGGTGGTGCTGGAAGGTGGGCATCTGACCTTCCACGACGATGTCGATAGGGGCATCCGCGAGCATGAGCAGAACATGAAGCGTCGAGCCTGACGCTCCAAACCTCCCGTTTTAGAGCCTGTATTAACCTCAGACCCGCCCCAGTGCGGCGGCGAGATAAAGACTGGCGGTGGTCAGCCGGGTCTGTCGGTGCAGCCCCAGCCGCCGAAAGGTCAGCAGCCGGCCCGGGCCGGGGTGCGGCTTTGCGGCGCGCAGTTCGGTGATCAGGGTGCGGTTTTCCTCGGTGAGCAGGCCCGACACCCGGTCGAGCGCGGTGAGGTTGGCGGCGAGCCAGCGTGCGTAGCTGCGGCCCAGCACCATGCGGGCGCGGCGCAGCTTGGGCGCCAGCCCCTGATGCGCGCCGACCGCATTGGTGCGGTGCTGGCGGTAGTAGATCAGCAGCGCCGGATCGACGATCACTGTGCCGCCGGCGCCGCTGACCAGCTGGTAGAGCCACCAGTCGTGATGCGGGATATCGGCGGGCACTCCGGCGCGGCGCACCAGTTCCAGCGCCCCGGCGCTGAGCGTGGCGCTGTGGCCGCTGATCACATTCTGGGTCAGCGCGTTGCGGAAACACGGCGCGCGGCGGGGCTGGCGCGAGCGCCCGATGACCCGTAGCGCCACGTCGGTGTGGTAGCTCTGCGCCCCCCAGAGCGCCAAGGGGCCGGCGTCTTTCAGCGCTGAAAGCGCCAGCCGCAGCTTGCCGGGCAGCCAGACGTCGTCCTGATCCGACAGCGCCGCCGGTCCGGCGGGCAGGTCGGGATGGCACAGCAGCGACAGGAAATTGGCGGCATGGCCGCGCTGCGGGCCCTGTACGATGCGCACTTCGCGGCGGTGGCACTCGGCGGCCTGAAAGGCACGCAGGATCTCCAGTGTGCCGTCGGTGGAGCCATCGTCGCTGACCCAGAGGTCCCAAGCCTCGTGGTTCTGCGCGAGATAGCTGTCGAGTTGCTCCTGCAGGTGCGCGGCGCCGTTCCATGTGGCCAGAAGGATGGTGATCCGGGGCAAACCCTCAGCGGGCAGGGCGGGGGTCATAGAAATCTCGTGTCGGCGGCGACGGGGAGTGGCGCGACGATGCCGGAGCGGGGGCACCGGCGCAAGCTGTTCTGCGGGTTTGTCGTAAAATCTGGTGCCTATACCACAAATTTGCCGCGCGCTCCGATCGCTTGGCGCCATCCGTCGCTGCCAGTCAGATGCGGGGGCCTGATCGCGGGCTGCGGTGGATGGTACAGTTGCGCCATATGGCGACGCGGCTCGATGGGCCGCAGACGCATATGACCTCGGTCAGCGGGCTGCTGACGGTGGTTTCGGAGGGCGGCGTGCTGCGGCTCTACAGCGCCAGCGGAGCCGGCGGCGGGTTGCTGGCGCGAGGCTCTGATCTGGCGCTGCAAGACGCAGCCCATTACGGCGCTGGCGCAGGACTCGACGCGCCGCGCTGGCTTGAGCAGTTGCAGATGGGCGGCGCTGACCTGCTGCTGGCACCGGGACGCTACGGCAGCACCCTCGAGGGCTGGGAGATCTCGGCCAATGGGGATCTGTCGGAGCAGAACCTGTCGCTGCGGATGCAGGGCGCTGCGCCGCAGGCGCTGCTGGCGCTCGACCACCTGAGCATCAGTGGGCAGGACTTCGTGATCACGGCCGGGCGGCAATCGGCGGGCGTGCATATCTGGCGGCTCGAAGGCGAGACGCTGGTGGCGCAGCCCCGGGACGTGCAGGCGCAGACGCCGGGTCAGGTCAGCGCGATCGAGGTGGTCGGAGAGGGCGCACAGAGCCGGGTTCTGGCTCTCTCCGCTGAGAAGAACAGTCTCTATTCTTACGCAATATCCACCGAGGGGCAGCTGTCGGACGTGCAGCGGCTCGACCTGCAGGATGGGCTTTTCCTCGACCGGCCGACCGTGCTGAAGACTGTCGACCTGGCCGGGCAGACTTATGCGCTTGTGGGAGCGGCCAATGGTGTGATCGCCGTGGTGGCGCTGGGGGCAGGCGGCAGGATGCAGCTTACCGACCTTATCGGTGACGACCTGCAGACCCGATTTGCCGGGGTCACCGCGCTGGAGACGGTGAGTTGGGGCGGGCAGATCTATGTGGTGGCCGGGGGCAGCGACGACGGGCTCAGCCTGATGACCCTGCTGCCCGGCGGGCGGCTGCTACATGTGGACACGCTGGCGGATGATGCGGTCATGGCGCTGAGCAATCCCGCGGCGCTGGCGCTGACGGCGGATGCGGAGGGGCTCGACATCTATGTGGCCGGCACCGCGCCGGAGAGTGCGGGCGGCAGCGGGATCTCTCGGATCAGGGTCGA
Organism: Salipiger sp. PrR002; assembly: GCF_010500775.1. Taxonomy (NCBI): domain Bacteria; kingdom Pseudomonadati; phylum Pseudomonadota; class Alphaproteobacteria; order Rhodobacterales; family Roseobacteraceae; genus Salipiger; species Salipiger sp. PrR002. The sequence goes on along the minus strand of NZ_JAAGOU010000022.1, from coordinate 45,516 downwards.
TCTGGGGCAGGAGGGCAACACCATCGGCCCTGCGGGTGCGGCGCAGAATCTTGCGGGCAGCGCCGGGCGCGACCAGATCCACGGTGCTGGCGGGAACGACACGCTGTCGGGGGGCGCCGGCGACGATGTGCTGATTGACGGGCCGGGGCAGGACCGGTTGAGCGGCGGGTCGGGGGCGGATGTCTTCGTCTTCACCGCCGATGGGCAGACCGATCGGATCACCGATTTCGAACGGGGCATCGACCGGCTCGACCTGTCCGATCTCGGGCGGTTCTACACGGTGGAGGCGCTTGATATCCAGAGCACTGCCCGCGGTGCGCGCATCGTGGTGAACCGCGAGGTCACCCAGGTTGATAGCGCAGACGGTCGTCCATTGAATGCCGGGGATTTCGACATCTCGGATCTGCGCGACCTGTGGCACATCGACAGCAGCGCGATTCCCGCTGCGCCGCTGTCGATAAGCGGCACCGGGGGTGCCGACCTGTTGCAGGGCCGTGAGGCGGCCGACACGCTGGAGGGCGGGCCGGGGGCGGATATCCTGCGCGGCGGAGAGGGCAATGACCTGCTCATCGGCGAGGCCCCGGACCCCGTGTTTGACCCTGTTTCGGGGCAGGTCTTCCGTCTTTACCAAGCGACGCTCGACCGCGCGCCCGACCTGCAGGGGCTGGTGAACTGGAGCGCTCGGCTGATCTCCGGCGAGCGCGAACTGGCCTCGGTCGCTGCGGGATTCACCAATTCGGCCGAGTTTCGCAAAACCTATGGCGCGCTGGATGACCGGGGTTTCGTCACGCAGCTCTACAACAACGTGCTGGACCGCGATCCCGATGCCGGTGGTCTGGCGGGCTGGACGGCGCGGCTCGAGGCCGGCATGAGCCGCGCGCAGGTGGTGCTGGGGTTTTCCGAAAGCGCCGAGTTCAAGGCGGGCACTGCCGCCGCGGCCAATGCCTTCAGTCTTGGCGGGCTGCAGCAGGGCTGGAGCGACGATGTCTTTCGGCTCTATCAGGCGACATTGGACCGCGCGCCGGATCTCGGCGGGCTGCTGGGCTGGTCCGGGCGGCTGGCCGAGGGGCAGGCCTATCTGGGCGTGGTCAACGGTTTCGTGCAGAGCGCCGAGTTCCAGAACACCTATGGCACGCTCGGGCACGCGGGGTTCGTCGCGCAGCTCTACCGCAACGTGCTGGACCGCGAGGGCGACGCCGCCGGGCTGGAGAACTGGACGGGGCGGCTCGAGGGCGGCATGAGCCGCGCAGAGGTGGTGCGGGGCTTTGCCCAGAGCGCCGAATTCGTCGCCGCCACCGCCCCGGATCTGCTGGCATGGATGCGCGACACGGGGGCGGATGACCTGCTCGAAGGCGGGGCTGGGCACAACCTGCTGGTCGGCGGGCTTCTGTCAGATTGTTTTTCCTTCCACGCCGGGGAGGCGGGCGAGCACGATATCGCTGGGCTGGAGCGCTGGGATCTGCTGCGCTTCGAGGGGTTCGGCTATACCGAGGCGGCGGATGTCCGGGCGCATCTGGTGCAGGATGACAACGCTATGGTGTTTTCGGATCAGGGTACCCGCGTCATCCTGCATGGTGTCGATCAATCTGATATTCATGATGACATGTTCCTGTTCTAGCACCCGCCCGCCGGTCCCGTGCTTGCAGCGCCGCGGCAGCCTTGTGCCTGCGGCGCGTGTGTAAGTCCGGGTTGCGGAAAGACGGAGGGGCGGCGGGGACGAACACCGAGGCAGCCCCCGAAGACCCCGCAAGAGACCCGAACAGGACGCACAGGACGCCATGTCGAGCCAGACCCCCACCGCCTTCGAGCAGCTGATGCTGGAATATATCAACCGCGCCCGGATCGATCCGCAGGGCGAGTTTGCCGCGATGATCGCTGACGCGGCGAGCGGGACCGCGGTGCAGGCCAATATCACCAATGCGCTGGGGTATTTCGGTGTCGATCTCGATCTCTTCGCCGAACAGCTGGCCGAGTATGATCCGGTGGCGCCGCTGGCTTGGAACAGCGCGCTGGCCGCGGCGGCGGAAGATCATTCGCAGGCGATGATCGATGCCGATATGCAGGGCCACCAGATGGACGGGGAGGCCAATCTCAGCACCCGGATCGAGGCGGCAGGCTACGATGGCTGGTCGCGGCTGAACGAGAACGTCTTTGCCTATACGCAGGACCCACTGCACGGGCATGCGGGTTTCTATATCGATTGGGGCGCGGGCACCGGCGGCATGCAGAACCCGGCCGGGCACCGCAACGCCATCCTCTCGGGCACCGTCACCGAGATCGGCATCGGCGTGCTCGAGGCGCCGGATGGGCTCGACGTCGGCCCCTATGTGGTGACGCAGGATTTCGGCACGCGCTCGGAGTATCAGGCGCAGCTGCTGGGCGTGGTGATCGACGATGCCGATGGCGACGACTTCTACGACATCGGCGAGGGGCTGGGCGGCATCACCGTCACCGCCACCGGCGCGAGCGGCACCTATACCACCACCAGCTGGGCCTCGGGCGGTTATCAGATGGTGCTGCCGAGCGGTGTCTACGAGCTTAGCTTCACCGGCGCCGGGATCGACGGCGCGGTCAGCTATACGATCAGCATGGGGTCGGAGAACCTCAAGGTCGATGCGATTGCCGATGAGGCACAGGCGGTGCAGGAAGAAGCGGTCGAGACGGTGCTGCGCGGCAGCACCGGCGCCGAGGCGCTGAATGGCAGCGATGGCTACGATCAGGTGCTGATTGGCAATGGCGGTGCCGATACGCTGACCGGTGCATCGGGAGATGATACGCTGATCGGCGACGATCTGGACCCGCAGCATCTGCCCGAGCTTTCGGGGCAGGTGTTCCGGCTCTATCAGGCCACGCTGGGCCGCAGCCCCGATGCCAGCGGTTTTGCCGGCTGGACCGAGCGTCTGCTCACCGGCGAGCGCACGCTGGCAGAAGCGGCGGCGGGCTTCACCGGCAGCCTTGAGTTCCAGAATACCTATGGCGCGCTCACCGATACAGCGTTCGTCGCGCAGCTCTATCGCAACGTGCTGGACCGTGAGGCTGATGACGGCGGGCTGGCCGGCTGGACTGCACGGCTCAAGGACGGCATGAGCCGCGAGCAGGTGGTCTTGGGCTTCTCGGAAAGCGCCGAATTCGTCTCAAGCACCCGCGGCGCGGTTTATAACGCTGCGGTTGCGGCCTCGGCGCAGGGATGGGGAGACGATGTGTTCCGGCTTTATCAGGCGACGCTGGATCGTGCGCCGGATGCTGCCGGCTTCGAGGCTTGGAGCACCCGTCTGGCCGAGGGGCGCGAGTATCTGAGCGTGGTCGACGGCTTCGTGCAGAGCGCCGAGTTCCAGGCGACCTATGGCGCGCTCGGTAGCGCGGGCTTCGTCGGTCTGCTCTATCGCAACGTGCTGGGCCGCGAGGGCGACGCGGCCGGGCTGGAGAGCTGGACCGGACGGCTGGACGCAGGCATGAGCCGCGCGGAGGTGGTGCGCGGCTTTGCCCAGAGCACCGAGTTCGCGGCCGCCACCGCCGATGCGCTGGAAAGCTGGATGCGGGCGCAGGGCACGGATGATGTGCTGGACGGTGGCGATGGGGAGAACCTTCTGATCGGCGGGGCAGGGTCGGATATCTTCGTCTTCTCCGCCAGCTCGGGGGGCACCTCCACCGTGGCCGATTTCGAGGCTTGGGACACGCTGCGCCTCGAGGGCTTCGGCTTCGCCGACGAGGCGACGGCCCGCGCGGCCTTCGTGCAGGAGGGCGACGATCTGGTGCTGGCGCAGGGCGATCTGGCGCTGACGTTGCTGGACACCGAGCTTGAGTTCCTGACCGGAGCACGGCTCGAACTGGCCTGATCGGGGCTGATTTCGACCCTGTTTTGGGGGTTTGCGCCGTTGCGCCCGGAACGCTCCGGGCGCACGGTAGGGCCGCATTCGCTTAACTCGTGCGTCTCACCCTCTGCGCAAAGCCCACGGCGCAGGGAGACCCGTTAATGTCCGAGCTATCCGCCAACCTGTCGCTGCCCTTTCTGGCACCGGCGCAGGCGCAGAAACATGTCACCCACAACGAGGCGCTGACGCTGCTCGATGCGGTGGTGCAGCTGGCGGTGCTGAGCCGCTCGATGGCCGCGCCGCCTGCCGCTCCTGAGACCGGGGCTCGCTACATTCTGCCTGCCGGTGCCAGCGGTGGCTGGGCAGGGCTGGAGGCCGGGGCGCTGGCGCTCTGGGATGGCACGGCCTGGCGAGTCTTCGGGCCGGGTGCTGGCTGGCGGGTCTTCGTGCTGGATGAGGCGGTGGAACTGGTCTGGCGCGGGGGCGACTGGCAGGCGATGCCGCTGCCGCCGCAGGGGCAGACCGGACTGCTGGGGGTGAATGCCGCGCCCGATATGACCAACCGCCTTTCGGTCGCCGCGGCGGCGAGCCTGCTCAGCCACGAGGGGGCGGGGCACCAGTTGAAGATCAACAAGGCGGCGGCGGGCGACACCGGCAGCCTGCTTTTTCAGACCGGCTGGTCGGGGCGGGCCGAGATGGGCTGCGCGGGCAGTGATGAGTTCTCGGTGAAGGTCTCGGAGGATGGCGCGTCTTGGCGGACGGCGCTCAGCTTTGAGGCCGCCTCTGGGCGGGCGCATGCGCCACAGGGCGTGCGGGTGGATGGTACGCTCAGCGGCTCGGGAGTGCTGGGCACCGTGGCGCAGCTGGCGGGGGAAAGCACCGGCGCGTTGCTCGAGACCGGAGAGGGCGCCGGGGGTGCCTACCTCCGGCTCGCCGATGGCACTCAGATCTGTTGGCACACGCTGACCAGCAGCGCCGCGGGTGCGGTGAGTTGGAGCTACCCGGCGGATTTCGCAGCGCCGCCAGTGGTGACCGGCAACTGCGCCTCGGGCGGCGCGCATCTGCTGTCGGCGGGATCGGTGGCGGCGGGCTCGGCCGGGATCTCGGCTTGGGACCTGACCGGCGCGCGGGTTGCTGTGGGCAGCGCGGTGATGGCGGTCGGACGTTGGGTCTAGGCCTGTGTCAGAGACAGGTCGGGAACAAAAAAACCGGCGCCGCGGGGCGCCGGTTGGTCTGTTTGTGGGGGGCTACCGGATGCGTAGCGCGTCCCCGGATCAGCCCTTGGCACCCTGACCGCGGGCGTATTTATCCTCGTAGCGGGTGATATCATCCTCGCCGAGATAGCTGCCGGTCTGCACCTCAATAAGCACCATCGGCACCTTGCCGGGGTTCTCCATCCGGTGCACGGCACCGAGCGGGATATAGACCGACTGGTTCTCGGTGAGCAGTTGCACCTTGTCGTCGACGGTGACCTTGGCGGTGCCCGCCACGACTATCCAATGCTCGGAGCGGTGCACATGGCTTTGCAGGGACAGCGAGGCGCCGGGGTGCACATGGATGCGTTTGACCTGAAAACGGTCGGCCAGCACCAGCGTCTCGTACCAGCCCCAGGGGCGGTGATCGACGGGGAAGTGCTGCGCCTGCTTGGCACCGCGCGCCTTGAGCTCCTTCACCGCCTTCTTGACGTTCTGGCTTTCCGAGATATCGGCGACCATCACCGCATCGCGCATGGCCACGGCGACGGTGTTCTTCAGTCCGATGCCGACCAGTTCGATCTCGCCTGTTTCCGAGCGCAGCAGTGTGTTCTCGCAGTCGAAAGCAGTGGTGTGCTCGGACAGAGCGTTGCCCTTCTCGTCCTTCTCGGACTCCAGCCAGACCGACTCCCAGCCGCCGAGATCCGACCAATGGCCGTCGAAGCGCACCACCGAGACGTTCTCAGCCTTCTCCATCACCGCGTAGTCGATGGAATCCTCGGGCACCTGCGCCCAGAGGTCCGGGTCGAGCCGGGTGAAGCTCAGATCCTCGTGTCCGGCCTCCAGCGCCGCCTCGACGGCAGCATAGATTTCCGGTGCATGTGCCTTGAAAGCGGCGATGAAGGTCTGTGCCGACGCGAGGAACACACCGGCATTCCACAGGTAGCGCTTGTCGCCGAAGAGCTCTTCGGCGCGGGCGGCATCGGGTTTTTCGACAAAACGGGTCAGCGCGTGCACGCCGTCGTGGGTGGCCTCGCCGGCCTCGAGCCAGCCGTAACCGGTCTCGGCGCGAGTGGCGGCGATGCCGAAGGTGACGATCTGCCCCTCTTCGGCGGCGACGCGGCCTTTGGCGACAGCAGCACGGAACGCCTCGGGGTCAGCCACCGCGTGGTCTGAAGGGACCAGCAGGATCATCGTGTCGGGATTGGCCTTGGCGGCAAAGAGCGCCGAAGCGATGGCCGCGGGCGCGGTGTTGCGCCCCTCGGGTTCGATCATGATCCCCGCTGCCTTGAGGCCGATATCGTCAAGCTGCTCGGTGACGATGAAGCGGAAGTCGTTGCCGGTCACCACCACGGGGTCGGAAAAGCCATTCCCCGTGAAGCGCCGGGCCGAGGCCTGAAACAGGCTCTCCTCGCCGATCACATCGGTGAACTGCTTGGGATAGCTCTTGCGCGACAGCGGCCAGAGCCGAGTACCGGAGCCGCCGCAGAGCAGGATGGGGGTGATCATGTTTGAAACCGTTTAAGTGTTAGGATCAGAAGCAAAGTAGGCAGATTTACAGATTTCGTAAAACTTGTTGTCCCAGTAGTTGAATTGATCGAAGAGCTCTTTCTGGGGCGCGTTCAGTTGTGCGAGAACCGGTGCGATTTCGGTCTTTTCCGGTGCCATGTTCAGCCGAGTATCCTTATGGCCGGAAATGATCTTCCGCTTGGTTAGACGTTCAAGGAAGTCGTCGAAATATTCGGTGAAGCCGTAGACAATATCTTCGGCGAAAATATTGTGCAGAGCTTTTTGGAACAGCTTTTCTTCCTGACCGATGCTTTCAATCTGGCGTGCGTAACCGGCAAGTCGCCGGACCTGTCCGTTGTCGGACTCCAGACGAACTTCGGGTGTGTCAGCGGCATATTCCAAGAAATCGCCGAAGCTCATCTTCTTTTTGGCAACTTGGACATGAAGGGGGTGGTCCGTAATGCGCTGTATGTAGCGGAAGTAGCTCAGAAGCCGGTTGCCGGGATCCCGTAGCACTGTGATGTAGGCGCAACTTTGTGGCAGGTGGCGTGCGACACCATGAGAAAGATGGCCAAAGATGAAGCGTAGTTCGCTTCGGCGCTGCAGCCCAAGTCCACTGAGATGCTGTAGATTATTGTCGCCGACCGTCATGTGGGTGGTTTGCGGGCAGGTTGGTGCGAGGATTGCGGTCAGCGTGCTCCCAGCGGATTTCGGTACGTGCAGGTGAATCAGCGTTTTCGCCTTTTCGGGTGTTGTGGTGCCCGAACCGCTGACCGCTTGCTGAACCCAACCGTTCTTTTTCTGGAATTCTGGCGAGTTCAGGAAAGTACGGCGGATGCTGTCGTAGTTGTGCCCATGCTCATGCATACGGTCCAGTTCGGACTCGTTTGGCTTTCGTCCTAGGAAGAGCTGATAAGCGTGCCTGATATCTTCACGACTCAATTCCGGCGTTTGCGTGTTCGTCATGTTCGTGTGCCTCTTGAGCGGGCGAGTCCCGTTTTGGGTGCATTATAGGCACGCATCCCTACCGAGTAGGCGCGCGCGAAATGGGTGTCAGGACGCCATCTTACCGTTCATATCCGCGAGAATCTCGCGCAGCCGTCCGCCGTAGCGCTTGGCGATGGCCGGCGCCGAGAAGTTTTCCCGGATGTGGGTATAGGCCGCCTCGGCTTTGGCGGTGCGGGCCTGCGGGTCGTCATAGGCGGCGCGCAGCTGGCGCGCGGCGTCCTCGACCGATGGTTCCGCCCAGACCGAGCCAGGGCGCACGAAGATGTAATCGCCTTGGCGCAGTTCGGTCTCTTGGTAGTCCACCAGCCAGGTGGTTTCCTCCGAGCAGAAATCCATGTTGCCCGAATAGGCGGTGCAGATCACCGGCACTTTCAGCGCCATGGCCTCGATCATCCCGAAGCCCCAGCCCTCGGATTTGTGCAGCGAGATATAGCAGTCCGAGCCGGCCTTGAGCTGCAGCAGGTCGCGGTAGCTCAGCGTCTCGTTCATCACCACGATGCGCGGATCGCTGGAGATGATCGCGTCGACGCGGTCCCAGAGGTTCACTTGCACCGGGTCGAACACGCTGTCGCGGTTCTGCGTCTTCACCACCAGCCGAGCGTTCGGCACGCCCTCGAAGGCCTTTTGGAAGGCCTTGAGCACCGAGACCGGGTTCTTGCGCTGCACGAAGGAGAAACTGTCGAAGGCCACGAGGCAGACGTAGTGGCTGTCGTCGAAGCGGAAGCGGCGGTTGACGAAGCCGCGGGCGGCCTCGCGGGTGATGTCGGGGTGTTCCTCGTAGCACATGCCGACGTTGACCACCGGCTTGCCCTTGGCGTCGGGCTTGTACATCTCGACGCCGTATTCGGTGGACACCCAGATCTCGTCGAGCAACTCCATGCCGAGGTAGTGGCAGTATGCGGGCTTATCGAGTTCCCAGAAGAAGTAGCCGATGTTGTAGGCGTTCGAGAAGACATCGGGCTGATAGGCGAAGGCCAGCGGCGTCGATTCCGCGTTGAGGTGAATCATGTTGATCTTCGCCGGGCCGTATTCCTCGATCAGCGTCTCCGAGGAGAAGCCCTCCGGCGCCGGGTTGTCGAGGTCGAAATCGACGCCGCGCACGTTCAGCCCGGTCTCGCGCAGGATCGCCGCCGAGAGGCGCGTGGCCTGACCGAGGCCCGAGGCCTTGGCGAGCGGGCCGATGAGCTGCACGTCCACTTCCTCGCGGTCGGGGCGCGGGATCGGCAGCGCGGCGGCCTCGAAACGGTTGCCCTCATGGTCGCGGGTCAGGAAGGAATAGCTGTCGAGATCGAAGAACTTCTGGCGCAGCGCCGCGGCGAAATGGTCGCGCGGCAGGGCGATATGCTCGGGCGCGGCGGGGGCCTCGGCGGTCTCGCTCTCTGCCGCCTTGTCGAGCGCGGCCTCCTGCGCATGGCCGGCGGCGATCAGCCCGTTGACGAAGACCTCGAAGTCTGAGGCGCCGTTCTCGTTTTCGGGATTTTCTCTCAGCAGCGCGTTGATCTGCGTGCGCGGCATGTAGCGCAGCAGGTCGGGACGGCGCGCGGCGCCGAGCAGCATCGACAGCATCAGCGTCTTGCGGCCCTCGGCGCTGCCCGGGTCGAGGAAGTGCAGCTTGGGGCTGTCGAGGAAGAAGCGCTCGGTGAAATAGCTTAGCGGGAAGGCGTCGAGCCGCCGCGAGGGGTGCACGCCGCGTAGCGCGTCAGCAAAACGGTCGGGGACGAGGCAATCCTCGAAATAGAGATGCGTGACGTCCTGATGGGCCCACCAGAACAGCACGTCCATGTAGTTGTCGCGGTCGTTGAGGTTGAGCTTGGCCATCAGGTCGGGCCGGGCCGACAGGCGCCACCAGATGATGCGACTGAGAGCAAAGCTCTGCCCGCCCATCACCAGCGGCGTGTTGAGGTAGTCGAGCTGCTCGGCCGAGAGCGGCGTGCGGCGCTTTTCCTGACCGCGGTAGGCGGTGAGATACCAGTAGAGGAAGCGGTCGGCGCTCTCGAGCCCTTTCTCCACCGCGTAATGCTCGTCCATCCGGTAGCGGTAGCGCACGTAGTCGAGATAGGCCGGCTGGCCGCTCTCGGGGATGTCGGGGACCAGAGGCTCCTTGGTGAACATCGTGCCGTGATGGGTGAAGGGCGGCTGCACCACCGGCGGCAGGGGCTCGGCTGCCTCGGGGGTGTCCTCGAGCAGGTCGAGTAGCGCCTCGAGGTCGTGCTTCAGCGCAAAGCGCGCACGGGTCACCACATCGGCGCCGATGCCGGGGTTGCTGGCGTCGGCGCGCAGCTCCAGCGTGCCGAGCTCGGCGGCACCGGCGCCCTCGGTGCGGATGCTGACCTTGCCGCCAGCGGCGACGATCTTTTGGTAGATAGCATCCGACAGGCCGAACTGGAAGCCGCACGCCGCCTCGCCACCGGTGGCGGCGCGCACGTCCTCACGGATCGCATCGGCGATGCCGGCGTCAAGCAATGTGTCGCCGGCATAGATCGCCACCGGCACCCGCCCCTTCTTGCTTTCGCGGTGGATCACCCAGCCGCGGATCACCCCCTCGTCGGACAGACCGTCCACATTGCCTCGGAAGGCGCCGTGGTACTGGTGGCCGTTGAGATCGAGCGGGCCTTTGAGCGCGCGGCGGGCAGCCGAGCGCAGCTTTCGGGTCAGCGGAGTGCCGGCGATGCTCATGGTGATGTCTCCCGGCTCAGGCGAGCGCGTCGTAGTCGGATTTCGCCATCATCGCGGCAAGGCCGCGGATGTCGGTCTTGGCTTCCCAGCCGAGCTTCTCGCGCGCCTTGGAGGCATCGCCGATCAGCAGGTCGACCTCGGCAGGACGGAAGAATTTGGGGTTCACCTTCATCACCAGCTTGCCACTCTTGCGGTCGGTGGCGGTCTCGTTCTCGCCCTCGCCTTCCCAGGCCAGATCCATGCCCAGCTCTTCGGCGGCGAAGGTGAAGAAGTCGCGGATGGTGGTGGTCACGCCGGTGGCCAGCACGTAATCGTCGGCGACGTCCTGCTGCAGCATGCGCCACATGCCCTCGACGTAATCGCCGGCAAAGCCCCAGTCGCGCTTGGCGTCCATGTTGCCGAGCTCGACCGCCGCGTCCCCGCCGTGCGCCAGTTGCGCCAGGCCGAGGGTGATCTTGCGGGTGACGAATTCCTTCCCGCGCAGCGGGCTTTCATGGTTGAACAGGATGCCCGAGCTGGCGTGCAGGCCAAAGCTCTCGCGGTAATTCATGGTGATGTAATGGCCGTAGACCTTGGCCACGCCATAGGGCGAGCGCGGGTAGAGACGGGTGGTCTCGCGCTGCGGAACCTCCTGCACGAGGCCGAACATCTCGGAGGTCGAGGCCTGATAGAAGCGGGCGTCGGGGCGCAGGGTGCGCAGCGTGTCGAGAATTTTCACCACCGCCATGCCGTCAACATCGGCGGTATAGACCGGCAGCTCCCAGGACGCGCCGACGAAGCTCTGCGCCGCGAGGTTGTAGAACTCGTCCATCTCGATTTTCTGGATGGTGCGGAAGATGTTGTTTTGCTCGGTCAGGTCGAACTCATGCAGCTCCACATCATCGGCGATCCCCAGCAGCTCCAGCCGGGTGGTCTCGGGCTGCGAGATGCGCCGCACGCCGCCATGCACCTTGTAGCCCTTCTCGAGCAGAAGCTTGGCGAGATAGGCGCCGTCCTGGCCGGTGATGCCGGTGATGAATGCTGTCTTCATAAGTTCCTGTCCTTGAAATTCTCGGTCCGGGGCGGCCCGCGCCGGCTCCTGATGTCCCTGTGACACAGCCTGTCGGCGTTGTGATAGTGGGCGGCCTGAGGAGGATCAAGCGCGCATGGTCGCACCCCGTCCCCGGTCTCACCGGGTGCTACATCGAGGGCACGGTTTATGGGCGTGTCATAAGCGGTTCTGCGGGTGTCTCCCGGAAGGGTTGTGGGGACGTTGCGTCAATCGCCAGAGCGCAGGCTGAGCCTCTGCAATTGCAGGCCCAGTTCCCGGGTGTCGGCGTTGATGCCCAGAGAGTGCGGCGACATGGTGTTGCGGATGACCAGCTCGAAACGGCGGTCACGTGCATCCGTCCAGTCGGGCAGGGGGCAGACCCAAGGTCCGGCGGTGTCGGAGGTGATGCGCCAGCTGGCCAATACGCTGCCTGCCTCGCGGAGGTCGATCTCCAGCGGTGGCTGCTCGGCCGAGCGTGGCAGCGTGTTGCCCTCGAAGACCAGTTCAGTGGCAGTACCGGGGGACAGATACCCGGGCAGATGCAGCACCGCGCTCGACCCCAGCGACCAGCTGCCCCCCGCCTCCGGCGGGGCCCAGCCCTCGACCAGTGCCGACGCGGCAGCGCCGGAGGTGGTGAACTCCAGCGGGAAGGCGATGTCCGGAGCGCCGGGCTGAATCTCGGTGACTGACAGGCCGAGCAGCCGCTCGTCGGGGCTGCGGCCGCTCAGGAAGGGGCTGCCAAGCTGATCAAGCTCTAGGCTGATCTCGCTGATCTCGGCCCCCGGCGCGTGGTGCGGCGTGTGCAGCAGCACCGCCACGGGTTCGGGAGTGGTGATCGTCAGGCTCACGGGTGCATGGCCGGGGCTTTCGGCGCGCAGTTGCCGGGGCCGGTTGGGCGCGGCGTCGAAAGCGCGCAGGCGCAGCAGCACCGGCACGGGGTCAGGATACTGCTCGGCCAAGACCAGCAGCCGGGCGAGCCTACTGCGCGACCAGGCCGCGCCTACTTCGGCGTGCCAGCCGCGGCCCAGCCGGATGCCGGGCGCCAGAGTGGGGCGTTCGAGCGGCGCTTCGAAGAGATTTTTGGGGGCGATCTGCATGGCGGTCACTCGGCTGAGGCGGAAAGGTCTTGGGGGGTGAGGGCGAGGTCCAGCACGCCAAGCCCGGCCAGCCCGCGCTCGTGTCCGAGGTGCAAATCGGCAGGGGTGGCCAGAGCGGTCGGTACGATCTCGAGAACCGCCGGTCCGGTCTGCAGGTCTGCGGCGTGCAGCGCCAGTGTGAGTTCGACCGGCTGGCTGTCGGTCCATGTGCACTCGGCCAACTGCCGCCCGTTCCAGAGGATGCGGGCGCCGGAGGGCGCTTGCGGAGAGGCCACGGGACGTAGGGTCAAGGCAAGCGTTTGCGGACCCGCGCCGGGCAGCAGCGGCACGAAGAGGGCAAATCGCGGATGCAGGCTGCCGACGCCCCAGCCGGGGGAAAACTGCAGCCCCGGAGCGACCACCTCGCGGTGAGGCTCGAGCGCGAAGTCGACCTCCTGCGGGTGCCGTCCTTCGCTCCAATGCGCCGATTGAGCCACGGCGGCGAGCGGGTTGTTCAGCGTCGGATCGAGCAGGCAGACCGAGACGAGGCCGATCCCCCGCGCCGCTGCGCTCTGCAGCGGCTCTTGGTCGGGGGGCGGTCGCGTCTCGGCGGTGGCATCGGGCATGGCCGGCAGCACGGGGAACTCGAGCGTGAGCGGCAGGCAGTCCTCGTCGTCGAGCGCGCTGGTTGGCACCCGGAGCATGAGATCGCGGGGCAGGCTGGCCCCTGTGATCGCGCTGTCGAAAAGGCAGGCCGGGCCGCTGCTGACGCGCAGGCGGGCGCGGCGCGTCTCGGGCAGGGTGCTGTGCAGATGCAGGTGCATGAGCAGATGATCCGGAGCGGCTGCCTCCTCTGCTCGGCGCAGCAGGCCATCGGCACGGACCCGGACCTCGGCGCGATCCGAGGCGGCCCAGCGGAGACCTTCTTCGGCCGGGTGCCAGCCCGCGCCGAACTGCAGCGCTTGCGGCGGTGCGTGAAAGCCCGCCGGGGCGGTTTCGCCGGCGCGTAGGTTGCGCGCCAGCCGCACCGGCTGCGGGGACAGGGCCAGTGCCGCCAGCGCGGTCGCAGGCTCTGCCCAGGTGCCCTGCGGCGTTTGGGTCAGCCGGGCGGGCGGAGTGTCGGCATGCGCCGAGAGGCGCGCTTGCCAGGCCGGCAGGTCGTCGGGGTCGAGTGCCTCCACGCCCGCGCGGGCGGCGCCAGTCAGTTCCGGGTCGGCCAGCGTCGGGATCTCGGCGACGAGGCACGGCGTGCCTTGTGCGAGGCTTTCGGTCACCGGCCAGTCCCAGCCTTCGCTCTGCGATGGGCACAGGGTGATCAGCGTATTGCGCAGCAGCCAGGCGAGATCGGCGCCTTCGGCCTCCAGCAGGTGCACGCGCCCGTCGAGCCGGGGATCACGGGCGATGCGCCCGGCCAGGTCTTCGCCGTCCGGCGCGATGCCGCCGGCGATCACCAAATGCAGATCTGGGTGCCACCCTTCGGCGGCAAAACGCGCCCAGATCCGGATCAGCAGATCAAGGTTGCCGCGCGTGCCGACCGCACCGGGCACCAGCGCGAAACGTTCCTCGGAGAAGCGGGCGGTCAGAGCCGGGTCAGGGGCGCCCTCGGGCACGGGCAGGGTAGGTAAGGGCAGGGCCGAGATCGCCTCGGCGCGCGGCGGCTCTGGCGCGCTCTGCAGCGCTTGGATCAGCTCGGCACGGGCGGCGGGCGAGGGGGTGACAAGCTGGTCGGCCAGCGTCGCGAGTCGGTGCAGCCGCGCAGCGTAGCCCTCGGCGTTTTCGGCACCAAAGAGATCGGGGCGCAGGCAGGGGCCGGCGTCTGCCGTGAGGGCGATCAGGGCGCCGCCGCTGAGGCCCTTGAGCGCCTCGAGCCCGCGCAGATGCGCCTCGTCACACCCCCAAGCGCCGCCGGCGACCAGCAGCGCGGTGCCTGGGGCGAGAGAGACGGGGGGCAGGCTGTGATCCGCAGCGGTACGCGCGGCATAGCGCTGCGCGTCGGCTGGGCTGAGAAAACTGTCTGGCAGATCGAGAAAGCAGCGCCTTACGGGACACCAGAAGATAGCTTTCGGCGGAGTATTCTGAGCGTGCAACGCCCGCGCCAGCGCCTCGGTGCTGCGTTGCACCTCGCGCGGCAGATCGGGGCGGGTGAGTGCGGTCAGATCGACCGCCCAGTGGTCGGCCTGCCGCAGCGGCCAGTGCGGCCTCTGCAGCGGTTTTACTGGCATCTCTTCGGCCTTTGCATAGGCTTGGGCGGTGGCCCGGGCATGGCTTGGCCAACTAAGTTCCTGCGCGACCCGGCGCTGCAGCGCTTCGGCGCGAGACGCAGCGTCCGCATCGGCGAGGGTGTCGCGCAGCGCGCTACGCAGGCTCTCGGGATCGCCGGGATCGCAGTAGCGCGCCAGATCGCCGAAGTACTCGCGCTCCGAAGAGCGGTCCGACAGGATCAGCGGCACGCCCGCCGCCGCCGCCTCGAGCGCGGCGAGCGAGGCGCCTTCGGCCCAGCTCGGCAGCACGAAGGCGCGGGCCCCGGCCAGCGCCGAGCGCAGCGTCTCGCCGCCGGGGGCGAGACGTCCGGGGCGGATCAGATTGGTACCGGCCTCTTGGCGGATTTGCGCGGCATAGGCCGGATCTCCCTCATGGCCGACCAGCGCCGGCCGCAGCGGCAGACCGCGCAGCGCGCGGACCAGCGCCAGCTGGTTTTTGCGCGGCTCTATGCGACCGACACAGATCACGTAGTCGGTGCTTTCGGCGCCCTGCAGGTAAGCCTCTCGGAAGGGCGCGGGATCGCCGCCCTGCCAGAGCGTCGCATCCACTGGGTTGTGCACGAGGCTGGCACGCGCGTCGGGCACCTCGGCGCCGATCTGTTCCAGCACTGCGCGCTCGGCTTCGCTGAGAAAGACCACATGGTCGGCCAGTGCCAGCATCTCGCGCACCATCGCGTGGTAGCCCGGCACGATCTCATGCTGCCGCCCGCGGCCCTGCAGGTGGCGCCGCATGGCGCTGCGTTCTTGTTCGGAGGCGCCGAGGGACCACGTAGGGCGCTCGGAGAAATCGAGGTAGATCGGCGAGAACACCACCCGCTTGCCCGCCGCCTTCAGCTGGCGCAGCGCCTGCAGCGCGCTGGTCGGTGGCCAGACATTGAACAGATGCACGTTATCCTCGGGGATATCCGATGGGCGCCGATAAAGCGCCGCCTGTGCCGGCACACCGATGTCGCGCAGTGCGGTAGCAGTGCGCGGCACCCGCACGCTAGGCCCGCCAAGTGTGCGGTCCTCCGAGCCGTGTAGCAGCAGGCGGACCGGGGGGACGACGGGGGGATTGTGCTCGCCGCCGGTAGTGTCGGAGCCGGGGTGCGGGCTGGAAGGGGAATGGGCCATGTTTGCCTTACGTCGGGAACAACTCCGGTCTTTCCCAAGGTTTTTGGCAGACACGAGACGAGGCGACAAGCCGGGTCGGGGGCGCTTGGCGCGTTGACGGGGGGCTAGGCGCGACCTA
The DNA here is from genome assembly GCF_010500775.1 of Salipiger sp. PrR002. Classification (NCBI taxonomy): domain Bacteria; kingdom Pseudomonadati; phylum Pseudomonadota; class Alphaproteobacteria; order Rhodobacterales; family Roseobacteraceae; genus Salipiger; species Salipiger sp. PrR002. Next base: position 29,720 of record NZ_JAAGOU010000022.1, on the reverse strand, counting down.
AGCAAGTGGCCGGGCCCGCTCAAGCGGGATCTGGCAAGCTGTCGCGGCGGAGCGCCGAGGCGGTCGATGAAGTGACACGGACGGAGACCTGTCTTGGCTTTGCTGCGCTCGCGTGACGAGAAATGTATTCGGAACAGTCGGTTTTTCGACGCGGGTTGGTATCGTCAGAGCTATGCGGACGTGCGGGGCGACGCCGCGCGGCACTACCTGAAGACAGGTGCCTTAGTCGGTTACGACCCGGGGCCGGAATTCAGCACCCAAGGCTATCTTGCGGCCAACCCCGATGTTGCGGCCGCCGGACTCAATCCGTTGCTGCACTACGAGCGGCATGGCCGCGCCGAGGGGCGCACGGGGCATGAGACCGGTGCGCTGCAGCCCGTTGCCGAGGCAGCCGCTGAGCCGACTCTGCCCACGCCCTGCTCGGATTACGCGGTGATCGTGCATGCGTTTCATCCCGGATGTTTCGACGACCTGCGCCGGGCGCTCGCAAATTTTCCTGAAACGGTGGACCGTTACGTTAGCTACCCGCGCGGCTCGCAGGCGCACTCCGAAGCGATAATTCGGGACGCTTTTCCTGGTGCGGTCCCCGTGGCAGTGGATAATCTTGGGCAAGACGTAGGTGCTTTTCTGCAAGTGTTGCAGCGGATCGGTCCGGGCAAATACGCGTTCTTTTGCAAGCTGCACAGCAAGGTCGGTGACAAGCTTCCCTCCATCTGGCGCGAGGCGCTGCTGCGCGGCACGGTCGGCAGCAGTGCGCGGGTAGCGCAGTTTGAGCAGCTATTCCGTATGCAGCCCGAGCTGATGCTGGGCGGTACGCGCGAGCTGTTCCTGCATGGTCCGAGCTATGTGATGGAAAACGGCGTGCAACTTGGGCGGCTCCTGGAGAAGGCTGGATTGTCGGGGGCTGCCTTGGACCAGGACTGGGGCTTCTTCGCGGGCACTTTCTTCTGGATGCGCGCTGCGGTGGCCGAGCAGCTGCTTGGGTGCATCGATCCGGCCGAATTCTCAGCTGGCAAGGTGCAGCGCGACGGCCAGCTTGCTCATGCCGGCGAGCGTCTCGCCGGGCTGTTGTCCCAGGCGATGGGCGGACAGGTGGCGCTGGCGTCCTGCCTTGATCTTTCGGCCGCGGTGGAGGTGCTGTCTGGCTTGCCGGACGAGAGCCCGCGCAGCTACGTGCCGATGATGCAGCTGCTGCAGTCGCTGCAGACCGGCTGGATTGGTCGCCGGGTCGAGGCGATGGTCGCAGGACGGGAGCCGGGTTTGGGCTCTTCGCGGGTTTACGACGAGGCCTCTCGCGCGGTTGCGCAACGTGCGGACTACGCCATCATCACCCCGACTGGCGACCGACCAGAGGCATTTCGCCAGTGCATCCGGATGGTGGCGACGCAGACGGTACAGCCGCAGGAATGGATCGTGGTGGATGATGGCCGAATGCCCCTGCTCGAAAGGGTTTCGCTGCCCGACTGGGTCACCTACGTGCGCCGGGACCCGGCCCCAGACGATCCGCCGCACACGTTGTCCTGCAACGTGCTGGCAGCGCTGGAGCATGTCAGTGCCGACCGAGTGCTGATCGTTGAAGACGATGACTGGTACTCGCCCCTCTACGCTGAATTCATGCTGCCCTGGCTCGAATGCTACGATCTCGTCGGACTGAACCTGATCCGCTACTATCACTTGCAAGGCCGGGCTTGGAAACACGGTCATCCCCCGGCTCACACCGCCTTCGCGCAGAGCGCCTTTCGACGGGGGCATGCCTGGGAGCATTTGGCAGCGGTCTGCCGTACCGGATTTCCTGAGGTCCGGGAAAAAGGTGTGCTGGACCGCTACTGGTGGCATAGTTTCGAGGGTAAAAAGTACTTGGTGGATGCTCACCCCTGCCTACATCTGGGGTTGAAGGGTGGCTTTGGTCGGCCTGGGCTCGCCTCGGGGCACGACCGGGCGGAGGTGGATTACATTCCTGATCGCAATGGCGCATATATGGAGGTGGTGCTTGGGCCGGACGTCGTGCATTACGCTCGCTTCCGTAAACGTGTGTGCCGCCCTTTCGCCCTGTGCACGGTGGTTTCGGGACAGGGTGCCGCGCAGGAGCTTCCCGACCTGGGTCTGCCGTTTTTCGACTGCTACGTATTTTCCGATGTGAAGATGGCATTGCCTCCGCCATGGCAGCAGCTGCCGCTCGATTGGGATAAGGAGCGCACCCTCGACACTATGGCGCGGGGTAAGGCGTTGTCGCATAAAAACTTTCCAGATTATGAATGGACGGTATGGGTAACGCCGGAGGCGCTGAGCCGAGAGGATATAGGGCGGGCGGCGACAAAAGCGATAGCAGCAAAGATTGCTGTGCTGGAATGAGAAGACGGCGGGTGTGGCAGCGACTGTTGTGCCGCGACTGATGTCTCCGGCGGCTTCCTTGTGCTCTGGGCTGGCGACAATTGAAAGTTGGGCGACTCGGTGTGGGAGAGCAGAGGTATCGGTTCCGCATGCGATGGGAACAACGGGGGAGACCAAAGATGAAAGCGGCAATATGAGCAAGCAAGATCGTATTACTGGGCCAGACGCTCCAGTTCGGCAACTGGTCGTGGTCCTAGGGATGCACAGGTCCGGAACATCGGCGCTCGGTGGCATTCTTCATCATCTTGGATGCGGGATGCCGAAGTCCCCGATGCCGGCCAACGAGAACAATCCCAAGGGATATTTCGAGAGCTTACGGGTCTATCAATTCAACGATGAAGTCCTGCGGGTAGTGAAATCGAGCTGGCGCGACTGGCGGGAAATCAATCCCAGTTGGTTCGCGTCAGCGCAGGGGCAAGCCTATCTACACAAAGCGCGAGATGTCCTGATACACGAGTTTGGGGAGTTGCCGTTGGGAGTGCTGAAGGACCCACGCATTTGTCGCATGGTGCCGTTCTGGGCCGAGGCCGCGCGTATGGCCGGGTTCCAGTTTTTGCCTATTCTGGCCCATCGCAATCCGCTTGAAGTCGCCAAGTCGCTGAATACACGGGACGGCATAGATGCCTCGGAGGGGATGCTCGTTTGGCTGCGCCACGTACTTGATTCTGAAGCCGGTACGCGTGGTATGCCGCGCTGCACCACCAGCTATACGGCGGTGCTGCATAACTGGGTGCAGCAGGTCGCGACGATCCAAGACGGCCTAGGCGTGGTCTTTCCGGATTTCGATGACCGTAGCTCGATGGAGATCGAGGCGTTCCTTTCGCGTGGGCTGCGACATTTCGACGAAGTGCCTGAAAAAGTCATCGAGAACCCGGCGTTTTCGGCTTGGGTGCGTGAGGCCTACGAAATTCTCGAGCGTTGGGTGTACCAGAAGGAGACCAAGGGGGATCATAAACAGCTGGACCGGATCCGTGCTGAATTCAACGCGGCGGCTCCGGCCTTCGGACAGCTGGTCGGCGGCCCGGAGGACAACCGTTTCAGTCTATACACTCGGCTGGAGACCGTGCAGCAGGAGGTCGCCGCGGCCGAAGCCCGGGAGGTGGAATTGACCCAGCGGATCAACGTCGCTCGGCAGCAGCGGGAGGCGTTGCAGGAGGAACTCGCCGATGCACGGAGGAAGGTGTCGGAACTCGACGGCCGACTGGGTGAGGCGGAGGAGCGAAACGCTGAACTGTCGGAGCACGTAGAACGCGACGGCCGTCGCCTTACAGCACTGCAGAACGAACGCGATGGCCTGACCGGGCGGCTCAGGTCAATCGAGGACGAACTCGGGGACGTGCGCGCCGAACTGGCACGTAAGAACACGCAAATCGAGGAAATCGAGCAGTCCTGGCACCAATCACGCAATGACGTCTCTCAGATGCAGAGCGCTCTGGCGCAGCGCGGGCTGGAAGCAGAGCAGGCGGCGGAGCAAGCGAAGGTCGCGGAAGAGAAGCGTATCGCGGAAACCGACCGCGCTGAACGGCTCGAGTACGACTTAGGTAGGCTGCGGGCGGAGAAGAGTGTCCTTGAAGTCGCTCTTGAAGATACGCAGGCGCAGCATCGCGCCGCGCTGGCCGCGGAAACCGATCGCGGGCAAAAGAGAAATGACGTGCTGTCAGTGGAACTCGCCGAACTGCGCGACAGTTCGGCCCAAGATAGGGCCCTGATCGCCGAGCTCAGGGCGCGGGTCTCGATGGTCTCCACCGATCGCGCAAGCTTTCAGGCGGCGAGCCGAAAGCGCGAGGCGCAGTTAAGCGAAGCCCTAGCATCGCGCGAGGCGCATCTGCAGGAAGTGAGGCGCCTCTCCAAGGACCTGGAGGCGTTGCGTAATAGCACTTCTTGGCGGCTGACCGGGCCTGTTCGGGGGCTGCTGAACAGGCTGCGGGGCGCCCGCTAATGGCTTCCGAGCCGCGACGCAGAAACTGCGGAGTTTCTGCCGCGGGTCAACCCCGGAGTAGTCCCATAAGGTACCGCCCATAGTCGTTCTTGCGGAACTTCTCGGCGCGGGCCGCCAGTTGCTCGCGGTTGATCCAGCCCTGATCGAAGGCGATTTCCTCGGGGCAGCCGGCCTGCTGACCCTGACGCTTTTCCAGCGTGCGCACGAAGTTGCCGGCGTCCAGAAGCGAACCGTGGGTGCCGGTGTCGAGCCAGGCGTAGCCGCGGCCCATGCGTTTCACGTCGAGTAGGCCTTCGTGCAGATACATTTCCAGCAGCGTGGTGATCTCCAGCTCGCCACGCGGCGAGGGTTCGACCTTCTTGGCGCGCTCCGGTGCCGTGCCGTCGAGGAAGTAGAGGCCGGTGACCGCGTAGTTCGAGGGCGGCACCTCGGGTTTCTCGATGATCGAGGTGGCGCGGCCGTCGGCGTCGAAATCCACCACGCCGTAACGTTCGGGATCGGCAACCCGGTAGCCGAAAACGGTGCCACCGGTCTCGCGCGCATCGGCCTCTGCCATCATCTGCGGCAGCCCGTGGCCGTAGAAGATGTTGTCGCCCAGAACCAGCGCCGAGGGGGCGCCATCCAGAAAGTCTTCGGCCAGAAGATAGGCCTGTGCCAGCCCGTCGGGGCTGGGCTGGACCACATAGGTCAGCTCGATGCCCCATTGGCTGCCGTCGCCGAGCGTGCGTTTGAACTGTTCTTGGTCCTGCGGCGTGGTGATCAGGCAGATCTCGCGGATCCCGGCCAGCATCAGGGCGGTCAGCGGGTAGTAGATCATCGGCTTGTCGTAGACCGGCAGAAGCTGCTTCGACACACCCAGAGTGATGGGATAGAGCCGGGTTCCGGAGCCGCCTGCGAGGATGATACCTTTACGCTTGGTCATTGGGAGAATTGCCTCAAGTCGGGAGAAGGTCTGGGAAAGAAAGCAACTGCGCATCGAGATGCGCGGCATAGAGGGTCAAATCGCCTGCATAGAGCGCCGCGACCTGGCGCGCGAGCGCTTCGTCGTAAAGCTGGGCGTGGGCGGGCAGGCTGCCGCCGCGTTTCATCTGTGCCAGTTCGGAAATCGGCGTATCGGCGAAACTGCCCTCGCGGATCATCTCGACCCGGTCGGTGCCATGCCCGGTGAGGGCGCGGGCGTCCTGTACGGTGAAGCCGATCTCGTCTTGCAGGATCGGCACGGCCTCGCGGAATCGCTCCAGCGCGAAGACATGGCTGTAGCGCTCGTAGACGAGGAAATCTTCCTGCGGGCGCCAGTGGATGTTGACCTTGAGCAGGTCCTCCTCGTCCAGCAGGGTGATGAAGTCGCGGAAGGTCAGGGCATCGGGGTCAAAGCCGTCGCGGGTCAGCCGATAGAGCTGCCAGAGCTCGGGGGTCTTGTCGACGATCTTGTCGAGAAAGACGCTGGCCAGACGCGCGTGCGGGCAGCGCAGCACGGTAAAGCTGAACGGCGCGCGCACCAGATCCGGCAAGCTGGCCGAGAAGGTGCCGTTGTTGAGGTGGATCCAGGTCCAGTCCTCTGGGCCGGCGATGCAATTATTGGCGATCGCCATTGAGTAGCGAAGGGTCGAGCAGGCGTTCTTCGGGATGAAGCTGTAGATCGCGCCCGAGGGGTAGTGCACCAGCGCATTATGCGCGGCAAAGGCATGCGCCTTGTTCTGAGACAGGGTCACATCCTCGGTGCGTGCGTATCGCAGAAGTCCGGTCATTGCGTCACCGTTTTCCGGTCTGCCTCCAGATCCGCGAGGATCTCGCGCAGTCCGTCGCGCCACTGCGGCCGCGCGATGCCAAAGGCCGCTTCGGTCGCGCTGTTGTTCATGCGCGAGTTGAGCGGGCGCTTGGCCGGCGTGGGGTAGGCGCTGGAGGGGATGTCGGTCACCTCGCAAGTGATCCCGGCCTGATCGAAGATGCCGCGGGCGAAACTGGCCCAGCTGACGTCTGGCGCGCCGGAGAACTGGTAGGTGCCGCTCTTGGCGGGGTCCTCGGCCAGCTGACGCGCGATCTCGAGGCAGGCATCCGCGATGTCGGCGGCAGAGGTCGGCCCGCCGATCTGATCGGCGACGATGGTCAGCCGGTCGCGCTCGGCGCCGAGCCGCAGCATGGTTTTGACGAAGTTCTTGCCATGCGCCGAGACCACCCAGGAGGTACGCAGGATGACGAAGGCGCCGCCGGCGGCGCGCACCGCCTCCTCACCCTTGAGCTTGCTGCGCCCGTAGGCACCGAGCGGGGCGGTGGGGTGATCGGCGGTGAAGGGTGCCTCGCCCGAGCCGTCGAAGACGTAATCGGTGGAGACATGCACGAAGGGCAGGCCCTTTTCGGCGCAGGCCCGGGCGATGGCGCCGGGGGTGTCGCCGTTGACGCAGGTGGCAAGCGCCTCTTCCTCTTCGGCCTTGTCGACCGCCGTATAGGCGACGGCGTTGATCACCGCATCTGCGTCCGAGGCGGCGACCAGCGCCGCGCAGGCGACGGGATCCGAGAAATCCGCGGTCTCCCGCCCGTGCATTTCAAGCGTCACGTTCCCGGCCCGGCGCGCCAGTTCCATGGCGAGCTGGCCGGTCTTTCCGAAAACAAGAACCTTCATGCCGGGGCTTTCTCGGCGCCGGTTCCGGTGCCGAGACGTTCACCGACGCCATGCCGTTCCTGCAGCGGACGCCACCAGGCCTCGTTGTCGAGATACCATTGCACGGTTTTCTCGAGCCCTTCCTCGACGGTCACCGAGGGGCGCCAGCCCAGCTCTTCGCGGATGCGGCTGGGATCGATGGCGTAGCGCGCGTCATGGCCCGGACGGTCGGTGACGAAGGTGATCTGATCGGCGTAGCTGCCGCTCTCTTTCGGGCGCTTGCCGTCGAGGATCGCACACAGGGTCTTCACCAGCTCAAGGTTGGTGCGCTCGTTCTCGCCGCCGATGTTGTAGCTGCGCCCCAGCGCGCCCTTTTCCACCACCAGCAGCAGCGCGTCGGCGTGGTCCTCGACGTAGAGCCAGTCGCGGATGTTGTCGCCTGTGCCGTAGATCGGCAGCGGCTTGCCGGCCAGCGCGTTGAGGATCACCACCGGGATCAGCTTTTCGGGGAAGTGATAGGGCCCGTAGTTGTTGCTGCAGTTGGTCAGAACGACCGGCAGCCCGTAGGTCTCATGCCAGGCGCGCACCAGGTGGTCCGAGCTGGCCTTGGAGGCCGAATAGGGCGAGCGCGGATCATAGGGCGTGTCTTCGGTGAACTGCACCGAAGGATCGGCGGGCAGCGAGCCGAAGACCTCGTCGGTGGAGATATGATGGAAGCGGAAGCTCTCGGGCTTGCCTTGCGCCACCCAATAGGCGCGGGCGGCTTCGAGCATGTTGTAGGTGCCGGTGATATTGGTCTCGATGAAATCACCCGGGCCGTCGATCGAGCGGTCCACATGGCTCTCGGCAGCGAGATGCATCACCGCGTCGGGCTTGTGGGCGGCAAAGACGCGGTCGAGCGCCGCGCGGTCGCGGATGTCGGCCTGTTCGAAGGCATAGGCCGGGCTCTGCGCGGCCTCGGCCACGTTCTCCAGACAGGCGGCATAGGTGAGTGCATCGAGGTTCACCACCTCGTGGCCGCGGGCAATTGCCAGGCGCACCACGGCCGAGCCGATGAAGCCGGCGCCGCCGGTGATCAGGAGTTTCATCTGGGCTTATCCTTCAAAGGTGAACGGGCTGTCGAAGTCTTTCAGGAAAGGCGCGGCGGCGTCCTTCTCCGAAAGCACAGCGTCCGAAAGGTCCACGCCCCAATCAATGCCGATCTCGGGATCGTCGAAGCGCACCGCACCGTCGCACTCGGGCGCGTAGTAATCAGTGCATTTGTAAATGATTTCGGTGTCCGGCTCGAGCGTGGCAAAGCCGTGCAGGAAGCCTGCCGGGATCATCAGCTGACGGCCGTTCTCGAAGCTCAACTCCTCACCGACCCACTGCCCATAGGTGGGCGAGCCTTCGCGGATGTCGACGGCGACATCGAAGAGTGCCCCGCGCCCGCAGCGCACCAGCTTGGCCTGCGCATGCGGCGGCGCCTGGAAGTGCAGCCCGCGCACGGTGCCGACCTTGGCAGAAAGCGAGTGGTTGTCCTGCACGAAGTCATAGTCGAGCCCGTGCTGCGCCATGCGGTCCTTGTTCCAGCTTTCGGAAAAGAACCCGCGGTTGTCACCGAACCGGCGCGGGGTCAGGACCAGAACACCGGGCAGGGCGGTTTCTTCAATTTCCAACATGCGATGAAGTTTTCTCGTCCTATCAATATCTCGCTGCTTGTCTATCGGGGAAATTCCGCTGACAAAAGAGCCGAGCCGGGAAACTCGGCGGATTTCGCAAAAGGTGGTGCCGGATCCCTGCTCAGCGAGGCACCGAAGCCGCACCCTCTCTTGCAAATCGGGCGGCACCAGCCTCATAACCCTCGCAAAATCACTTATCGGGACGGGCTCTCATGAAAATTGCGATTATCGGCACCGGCTACGTGGGGCTTGTGTCTGGCGTCTGTTTTTCCGACTTCGGCCACGAGGTGGTTTGTGTGGACAAGGACCCGCGCAAGATCGAGATGCTGGAGCGCGGTGAGGTGCCGATCTACGAGCCGGGGCTCGATACGCTGATGGCCAAGAACGTCGAGGCCGGGCGACTGTCGTTTACCCTCGATCTGAAGTCGGCCATCGATGGCGCCGAGGCGGTGTTCATCGCCGTCGGCACGCCGACCCGCCGCGGCGATGGCCATGCCGATCTGACCTATGTGATGGCCGCCGCCGAAGAGATCGCCAAGACCGCCGATCATTACATCGTCGTGGTCACGAAATCGACCGTCCCCGTGGGGACGAACCGCAAGGTGCAGCAGGTGGTCGCCGCCGCGAACCCGGAGCTCGAGTTCGACGTCGCCTCCAACCCCGAGTTCCTGCGCGAGGGCGCGGCGATCGACGATTTCATGAAGCCCGACCGCGTGGTCGTCGGCGTCGAGACCGACCGCGCCGCCAAGGTGATGGAAGACATCTACCGCCCGCTCTACCTGCGTGATTTCCCGATCGTCACCACCGATCTCGAGAGCGCCGAGATGATCAAATACGCCGCCAACGCCTTCCTCGCGACGAAGATCACCTTCATCAACGAGATCGCCGCGCTCTGCGAGAAGGTCGGCGCGGACGTGAAAAGCGTGTCCAAGGGCATGGGGCTCGACGGGCGCATCGGCAATAAGTTCCTGCACGCAGGCCCCGGTTATGGCGGCTCGTGCTTTCCGAAAGATACCAAGGCGCTGGCCCGCATCGGGCAGGAGTTCGCCTCGCCGATCTCCATCGTCGAGACGGTGATCAAGGTGAACGAGGACACCAAGCGGCGGATGACCGACAAGCTGCTCGACCTCTGTGACGGCAGCTTCAACGGCAAGAAGGTCGCGGTGCTGGGTGTCACCTTCAAGCCCAACACCGACGACATGCGCGACGCGCCCGCGCTGACCATCGTGCCGTCGCTGGTCGGCGGCGGGGCCTCGGTGTCGGTGGTCGATCCGCAGGGCAAGCGCGAAGGCGAGGCGTTGCTGCCGGGCGTGGCTTGGGAGGAAGACCCCTATGCCGCGGCCGAGGGCGCCGACCTGCTGGTCATCCTCACCGAGTGGAACGAGTTCCGCGCGCTGGATCTGAAGCGCCTGGCGGGGGGCATGAGCACTGCACGGCTCGCCGACCTGCGCAACATCTACGCCCCCGAGGACGCCAAGGCGGCGGGGTTTGTCGCCTACGAGGCCATCGGCCGGGCCGGGTATCCGGTGGCCTGAGGCTCCAGAATCAGAACTTGTCCCCGGGGGCGGACGCCGCCCCCGGGGACTCTGAAAGGGTCAGACCCAGATCATATCGTCGGTGATCTGCTCGATCCGGGTGTTGGCGAAGGTGATCTGCGTGTCGCCGTTCTCAAAGATCACGTTGCCGTCGCTGTGATACATGTAGACGCGCGCGTCATCGGCATCCTCGAAGCCGAAATCCAGCAGCGAGATATAGTCCCAGGCCTCGAGGTCGAGCACCTCGTGGGTGCCGCCGGTCTCTGCTGAGAAGCGGAACTCGTCGGCGAAGAGGCCTCCGACCATCAGGCTTTCACCCGGTCCGGCGATCAGCACGTCCTGTGCTGCGCCCTCAGTGCCATGATCGAGCCCGCGCACCCAGTCCTTGAGCGCCGTCTCGGTGGAGAGGACGAACTCGCGGCTCTGCGAGAAGCCGGTGACCACCTCGGCGCGGCTCATACCGCCGTCGAGACGACCGCTCCAATTGGCCAGTCCGGTGGCGTCGGGGCTCCGGCCCAGCACGTTCTGGTAGAGCAGCGTGACGAAGGCGGCATTGTTCAGCGCGCCATAGGTGTTCTGGAACTCGGCGCTGCGCACAAAGCCCTGGGCCGCGGTCTCGATTTCCATACCGTCGCCGAGCCGCTCGCTCCAGTTCGCGAAGCCGACCGCATCGGGCGCGCGCCCCAGCGTCGCTTGGTAGAGCCGGTAGACGTCGTCGCCCCATCCGGCCTGCGCTTCGGCGGCGAGGCGGGTGATCTCGTCGCTCCAGCCGATCTGTGATGTGGTGTCGCTGAAGGCGCTGGCGGCGGCGGCGGTGTTGCTGATGAACTCGCCGCTTTCCGAGAAGCCGCGCACGACCTCGGCGCGGCTCATGCCGTTGTCGAGGCGGGTGCTCCAGTTGTTCAGCCCCGTCGTATCCGGGGCGCGGCCCAGCACGTTTTGATAGAGCAGCGAGACGAAGTCCGCGCTGTCGAGCGCTCCGTAGGTAGTGCGGAACTCCTGACTCTGTACAAAGCCGGAGATCACCTGCTGCAGCCCATAGTCCCCGGTGTAGAGCCGTTCGGCCCAATTGGCGAAACCGGTGGCATCGGGCGCGCGTCCCAGCGTCGCCTGGTAGAGCCGGTAGACCTGGCCCGCCTCGCTGGCGACCATATCGCCGGGGTCGAGGTCCTCGCCAAAGAGCAGGTCATGTCCGCCCTGGCCCGAGATCACGTCGGCTCCGGCGCCGCCCGCCAGCAGGTTATCAGCCAGATCGCCCTCAAGCACGTCATTGCCCGCCCCGCCGTGGAGGTTCTCAAAGCCGAGTAGCGTGCCGCGGGTTTCCGAGCCGTCGATTGCCACCACATAGCCTTCGAGCAACGAGGCGGTGGTGCCAGCATCGCCGAGTTGGAAGGTATCGCTGCCCGCGCCGCCTTCATGTCGGTCCGTGCCAAGGCTCTGGATCACCAGATCGTTGCCCGCCCCGCCGATGATGCTGTCGTCACCTGCGGTGCCAGACAGCGTATCGGCCTCGGCGGTGCCGGTCTGCGCCTTGAAATTTTCGGCATAGCTGTATGCGACGCGCACATTGCCCGTTTCGCTGGATTCCCAAGTGGCGAGGATGCCAGTTGCGGTCGGCGCCACTGCCGGGCTGTAGTGGTTGCTCGAATTGCCGCCCACGTAGTTGCTGACGTCGAACCACTCGCCCAGTTCGCCGACCTCGTCCAGGTAGACGGTATAAGCGTGCGAGCTGTGCGGCGAGGCTTCGGCACTGTTACCGGCCAATAATTCGAAGCTGAGCCAGGCACCGCCCGAGGGGTCCTCAATCAGCGAGATATAATTGTTGGCAAATTCCCCGTCGAAGGGCAGGTCGAGCGCCCGATGCGTGCTGGTGCCGGTGCTCTCGTCGTATTGCAGCAGGTGGACCACCCGGTCATCTGTCACCGCGGCGATGACCAGCGTGTCATCATCGAGCCGTGCGACACTGCTGTAGCTCACATAGAGCCCCTCGTCGAACTCGTGCAGGCGGATGGTCTCGACTTCCTGCGCATTCTCGTCGAGCCGCATAAGGGCGATGTAGTGGGTGTCCTCATCGGCCCATTGCGCACGGTAATCATCCTCGAAAACGAGAAACTGAGCACCGTCGAGAGCGATCAGCCGGTGTTCGTCGGTGGTGATCTTGTTGAGATCAAGGCTCTCGAGGTCGGTGACCGTGCCGTCGAGCTCGGCATATTGCACGAGATAATCATAGCGGTCGCCGCCGCCCACCGCGAGCCGCCCGTCAGAAAGCTGTTCGAGGGTCAGGTGTTCGGCGTAGTCATAGCGGCCGCTGCGCAGTTCTGTGGCCTCGGTGCGGATGCTGCCATCAGCATTGAAAACCTGCAGGTAGACCGTGCGAACATCGTCAAGCGACGTATCCGCGAATTCGGTGTCCTGCATCCAAACCATGGCGACACCGCCATCCTCGAGCGCGGTGAGCCGGGCACTGCGATCGGTGGTCGAGACGTAGGTGCTATTGTCTGCCGAGGGTCCCTCTGTGCCGATCGGCTCGCTTTCCCAGATCACCTTCCCGTCGTCGTCGAGACCGCGGACCGTATAGGTGTTGTAGGTTTCGCTGTCGGACCAGCGGTCGTAGAGCACCTGCACCACGGTGTGATCGGCCAGCGTCACCAACCCGTAGGAGGGATCGGCGCGCAACATGTCGGCACGGCTCTCGGTGATCGGCACGGTCTTGGCCAGCAGCGCGAGACCGGGCCAGTCGATGGTGCTGGTGGTGCCGTCGGGGCTCTCGATACGCTCGACATTGCGCAGCAGTGCCTGCGTGCGTTCGACGGTGGTGGTGCTCGACGTCGCGACATCGACCAGCAGCACACGGGTATCATATCCGGCAAAGAGCAGCGGATCGACCTCTTCGACCATCCAGTCGGCGTAGTAGCCGCTGAAGCTGGTCTCGTGATCCTCGACGATAAGCGTGTCGATCCCTTCGCCGCCGTCGATCCGCTCGCTCATGTCGAGCGGGAACCCGAGGTAGTCGCGTACGTCGTAGGCGGGGCGGTACTCGCTGAAAAGGATACGGTCGTTGCCGGCGTCGGCGTAGATCACGTCCGGAAAGGCGTTGGGGATGATGCTGTCAGCGCTGCTGGAGCCGAAAATATAGGCCATGGAAACTCGTTAATTTGGACACATTGGGCAGTTGGGTACTGTTTTCGGCGGGGAAGGGCGGTAGGGCAAGAAAAAATGGCCCTGACGAAAGAACGCTCTCACGTTTGAGGATAATCGGAGACGGCACGCATCAGGATACTTTTTGTAGGTTACTAGGCGTCTCGCGCCGCCGGCGTCCCTGATTGGCCCGGTTCGGGAAGGCTATTTAATTGTAAGCGTTTGGCTTCGGGGTGGAGTGCGACCCTGCGGCTGGGCATCTTCAAGCGGCTGTTTTGACCATGGCGAGGGTATGGCGTTCTTCGAGCTGCGTAGGGCCGAGATAGCCCAAGGCCAATGCAGGCGGCGATTGTTATAGGCTTCGATGAAGCGGGGCACACCATCGGTGACCTCATCGCTGCCGCCTTTCATCATCATAGTCGAGATGGTCTTCAAGCTCGGTCCTCCAAGTCCTGCGGCCCACACATTCGGGACGCCAGAACTCCGGCGGCCCAAGCCTCCAGCGATCAACATCACTACGGCTCCGGCACTCAAGCTCTCACCTTCTCAATGAGTTAAAAACTCAATATTTCAATATCTGCAGCATTCCGCCGATCCAGCAGTCCAGCGATCGTGCACTCATTTAATCCTGCTCTCCTGCGTTCCAGCGACCCAGCACCGGCAGAGATTTCTTGGCCCGGATATTGCGCGCGGAGCGCACCTGGGGCTGGGGGCCAAAAAATCTGACATTGGCCCTCTCCGTCTGGCGTGGGGCGCAGGCGCCCCACGCCAGGCACATCGGGACGGGTGTGATCCGCGGACGGCCCCGGCGGCAGCTCTCGCAGGGGCGAGATTGCCGCCTCCTGGCCTGCGGATCACCGCGCCCTGCCTGAGTGACCCCGAAGGGTCACCGGGCGCGACACGGAGACCATGAAGGCTGACCGGTTTCCGCAAGCGGAAATCCCCCGAAGGGGCGTAAACCGGCCTTCATGGTCGGTTGGCTGGAACAGTTTTGTGTTGTACATCTATAGAGCGTGTTTGAATTTTGATTGCTGCTTGAGGTTGCGATATGCCCCGCGGGCCCCGTCTCACCCACAAGGATATTGCCGAGATCAATCGCCTTCTGGGCGAGGGATATCCCGATGCCGAGATCGCCCGGCGCAGCGGACGGTCGCGTCAGACGGTGGCGCGGGTGCGGAACCAGGCGGTCTCGACGCACACCACGACCGAAGGCGCGGTGATCGGAACCCGGGTTAGTGTCGAGGAGTATGCGGCCTTCAAGGCGCTGATGGAGGCCGAGGGGTTGACGCCTTCGGACGGCATTCGCCGCCTCATGCGGCTCGCCGTCGGGGCGCTCGATCTGCGGGTCGAGGAGATCGAGGCGCTGGCGCAGAGCCGGCGGGAGCTCGTGGCGGTGGGGCGCAATCTCAACCAGATGACCCAGCTTGCGAACTCTGGGCGGCTCAAGTGGAACGCCCGCGACGGCAAGACCGTGGCGCAGCTCGACGCGCGGGTGGGAGATCTCACCGAGGCGCTGACCAATTTCATCAACGTGGCGCGCCGGCGGACGCTGGCGGATGTGGTCTTCCCGCAGGCGGGTGAATGAGGTCGGGGTCGCTGTCGATCGAGGAGGCGGTTCTCGGCTATCCGCTCGAGGACCTCGCGCGCCGCAGCCGGAGCGGCGGGAGTGGCACGCGCGTTCCGGGCGCAGGGCAGAGCAGCGTGCAAGCCCGGTCGTTCCGCGCCTTTGCCGGCAATGCGCAGCGATCGCCGCAGTCTGTGGTGAAGCGGATCCGGGCTGGGGGCTGTCACTCGAAGGAGGAGCTGACCCGGCAGCTCAACTACATCACCCGGGAAGACGCGGCGCATGCCACCTGGACCAACTTCGCCGGGGTGGATCGTGATCTACGAGCCAACACTTTGTCGCGGGCGGTGGAGGACTGGTCTTCGTCCTGGCGCGGTGCGCCCCGGCGCGGGCACACCGACCACATCATCCTGAGCTTTCCCAAGGGCACGGGCATCGAGGCAGCCGAGGCCGTGGCGCGGGAGTGGGGGCAGGCGATCTTTGCCAGCGGCGACTATGGCGATCAGTGGCGCTATGTCGCCGCGGTGCACCGCGACCCGGATCACATCCATGCGCATTTTGTCGTCGACAAGGTCGGCTGCGACTGGGGTAACTTCCTGTCGATCAGCATGAAGTCGGATTTGAACTACGACGTGATGCGCGAGTGCCATGCCGAGCTTTCGCGGGCGCATGGCATCGACATGGTGGCCTCAAACCGCCTGTCGCGCGGGATCATCGAAAACCCGCCGCGCGAGACCGAGTATCGCGCGGCGCATGACAGGACTGGCCGGGGGGACCTGGTTCCGCCGCCGCCGATGTCGGATGCGGAGAGGGCGCACCGCCGTGCGGTGGTGCAGGACTTTGCGCGGCAATATTCCAGTCTTGGTCTGCTCGCGTCCCTCTCCGGTCCCGGAAACGCGTTCATGGAAAAGCTGTCGCAGGCGTTCTTCGCGTCGGCGCAAACCCTAGAAGAAGGAGGCTCTCTCTTGCCCGAGGCAGACACCCTGATGCCACCGCAAACCCACGCTGCCACGCAGGACGGGAGCTTTGATCCCGTCGCGGCCATGACGCAGGCGCGCGAGCAGTTGCTGGCTGAGGCGCGGGAGACTTGGGAGAGCATCCAGGCCATGGAGGCCGGGCCCGAGCGGGTGCGGATGGAGGCGGAGTTCTCCCGCACCAGCACCGAGCTTATGGCGGCGACCCAGGCCGATCCCTTCTTCCAGGACCACGCGATGGTGGCTGAGACGCGTGACGATGTCTTTGCGCATCTGACCGCCGCGTCGCTGCAACACGTAAGGGGCGGGCTGGAGGCGGATGATCCCCGCGTTGGCCAGATCGACAGCACGCTGGACGATCTGCGCGAGGCGCTGACCGCCGCCTTTGCGCAGGATGCGGATCTTATGGCGCAGCTTGGCACGACGCCCGAGGAGTTGGCGGAATATGCGGCGCAGGGGGACCACTCCTTGGCGCAGGCAGCGCTGTGGCAGGGCCGCGCGGAAAGTCTGGACGAAGGTGCATCCGCGCGGCTGGCCGCGGTCTTTGAAGAGGGGCATCGGATCATCGACGGCGTGGCGGTGCCGCGGGACCTTGTCGAGCAGCTGGCACTCGACCAGCTGCTGACTGTGGACAAGCACCACCAGCTTGCCGACGTGCCCGCCATCGAGAGCCTCGTCGATCGGATGGCGGATACGCTCTCGGACGCGGAGCTCGCACAGATCCTCGAGGGCGACAGCACGCCTCTGCAGGAGGAAATCCGCGATCCCGCGGTTCGGGCGGCGGTCGCGGCCGAGCTGAAAAACGAAGCCGACCTCGTGGTGGGGCAGGGGGACCGCGAGCGCGAGACCGTGGAGGCCTACCAGGCCATGGCGCGAGAGCGGCAGGCCGAGCTCGCGGCCGAGCATGCCGCGGAGCGCGGCTTGGACATTGAGGACGGGCACGAGCTCTAAGCAGACGGGAGGATCTCTGTCGATGATCCAGAATCTAGATACGGCGTGGCGCTACCCGCTCGCCGTGATTGGCGGTCTGGACACGTTCCTTGACGCTCAGTTGCGCGTAAACCGCTCCCATGGCAGACTCTCTCCATTAGATAACCATCTGTTTTCTAATGGGAGTCGCACTTGAGGGTAGCGCGCACCGCTACACATACCTAAGTCGGATAAGTATAGTTATGGTAAATATTTACTCGGCGAGCCGACAAGACTTGCGTAAAAGCGGAAGCTTAGCCAAAACTCCAGATTCAAACGGTCTAGTTTTCAGAGGGCAGAGCAGACGCTGTTGCCGCCTGTGCCCCTACTGCCCCGATCTTCCGGTAATACGCTCCAGCGCGAACCTGAGTGTGGAACCGCGCACCCATATCTGGCTAGCCTGCCACACATGTGTGGTTAAAACAGTGACGGGTCCCGATGAGCTACGAGAACACGGCGCGGTACTATTCCTTCGAACTGGGCTCAAACGTCTCGCCCTCGACCTTCGATATTACCGATTTTGATGGCGATGGGCTCTGGGAGCTAACCTTCACACAGTTTGACCGCGACGGCGCTGGTCTGCACGACCACCCAATCGTCATTCTCGAGTTCCGGGACGTGGTACCAGAAGAGAACCAAAGCTGGATCTTCGAGCCTGAGAGTGCGCTGGTCGACATCACAGCCGAGATCTTCGCCAGCGACCCGAACGGCATCCCGAGCATCAATTTCGGCCGCCAGATGATCATCGATGATGTCAACGGCGACGGCTATGACGACCTGGTGGTGGCCAACCACGGCTACGACCGCGCCCCCTTCCCGGGCGGCACGAACATCATCGCGATCTCCGACGGTCAGGGCGGCTTGGTCGATCTCTCAGCGCAATTCGAGACCGAGCCGGGCTTTACCCACTCCATGGCGGTGGGCGATTTCGACGGCGACGGGCGCAGCGACTTCTTCTTCGGCAACCTCAACGTCGACGCCGCATATTTCGCCACCCTCGCCGGGCGCAGCGCCGTGATGAATAGCTTCCCTCTGGTGCCCGACGCTGACAGCTACACCCGCAGCTATGCCGCCGATATCGACGGGGACGGCAAGGATGAGCTCTTCCTCGGCGGCGACGAGAATGTGCCGGATCGCATCGCGCGCTGGACCGGCAGCGCCTGGGCGACCACCACCCTGCCCACTGATGCCGCGCAGAGCACTATGGATTTCCGCAACGGCGATGTGAACGGTGATGGGCGCGACGACCTCATCGTGCTCTCGACCGGGCAGAACGGCTTTTATCAGGGCATCGAGATCAACGTGCTTCTGCAGACCGCCGCGGGTGGGTTCGCCGACGCCAGCAGCACCTGGATAGGCAGCGCGATCGACAGTCTGCCTGGCTCGACCTGGGCCAGCGACATTAGCCTCGCCGATCTCGACGGCGACGGTGATCTCGATATGACCCTGTCGGTGCAATACCCGTTCAACGACCGGGTGCTGTGGAACACCGGCAGCGGCTTCACCCTTGGCGACGAGCCGACCACCACTCTCTTCGGCGAAACCACAGAAGGCGCCTGGGGCCATGACCCCAATGCCACCTCTTTGCTGGCCAAGGATCTCGACGGTGACGGCGTGGCCGAGGTGATCGCGCTTGAGCTGGGGATCGTCACCATCTATCATTACGACACGCCCGTCGAGACGGGCACCGCAGGCGACGATACGATGCATTCCGGTGCCTGGGCCGATGCGATCCTGCACGGCGGCGCAAGCAACGATCTGCTGCACAGTTGGAACGGCGACGATCTGCTCTATGGCGATTCTGGTAACGACACCCTCAACGGCTGGCGCGGCAACGATACACTCTACGGGGGCACCGGGGATGACTCGCTGATCGCCGGTGATGGCATGGACCTTGCCTATGGCGGCGAGGGCAGCGACACGATCGAAGCCACCGAGACTTGGGACCTGGCCTCCCCCACCGAAGGGTCGAATATTTTCTTCGGCGAGGCGGGCGACGACAGCCTCTGGGGTGGATACGGCGCCGACACGCTGGTCGGTGGCGATGGGCATGACACGCTCAATGGCGAGAACGGTTTTGATACGCTCTACGGTGACGGGCTCGATCTTACCGCCAGCGAAAATGCCGCGCGGGTGTTTCGCCTTTATCAGGCCACGTTGGGCCGCGCCCCTGATGCCTCGGGCTTCGAGAACTGGGCCGGGCGGCTCGACCTAGGGCTCTTCGAACTGCGAGATGTCGCCACCGGTTTCGTCGCCAGCACCGAGTTCCGCACCGTTTATGGTGCGCTGTCGGACGAAAGCTTCGTCACGCTGCTCTATAACAATGTGCTGGACCGCGCCCCCGACGCAGCTGGCCTTGCCAACTGGAGCACCCGGTTGGCTGGGGGCATGAGTCGCGAGCAGGTAGTACTGGGCTTTTCCGAAAGCAACGAATTCGTCGCGAACACCAGCGCCGCGGCCACCACTTTTGCCGCCGAACGCATGGAGGCGAATTGGACCGACGATGTCTACCGGCTCTATCTCGCCACGCTCGGACGCGATCCCGATGCCAGCGGCTTCGAGAGCTGGAGCGCGCGGCTGGCGGCGGGCAGTGAATATCTCTCGGTTGCGGCGGGCTTCGTCAACTCCAAGGAGTTCCAGAACGTCTATGGCGATCTGGACAACGCGGGTTTCGTCACGCTGCTCTACAACAACGTGCTGGACCGCGATCCCGACGCGGCAGGTCTCGCCAATTGGGTCGGGCGGCTCGACAGCGGCGAGATGGACCGCACCGAGGTACTTCGCGGTTTTGCTCAAAGCGCCGAATTCGTCGTGGCGACGCAACCGGGCCTCAGCGGTTACATGCGCGATCTCGGTACCGACGACGTTCTGCATCTGAACGCCAGCCCTGATACAGCCTATGGCGACGGCACCGAGGAAGGGCGCGCGCTGCTGCATGGCGGCGCGTATGCCGACCGTTTCGAGATCGAGGCGGGCGACGCCGATATCGCCGATCTAGAGGCATGGGACACCATCGTGTTGCCGACCGTCTGGGTCGGCGACGACAGGCTGACAGAGACGGGCCTTCTGTCGATGCTTCAGCAGGACGGCAGCGACGTAACGCTGGAGCTGCAGGAGACTTGGGGCGACGAGACCTACGACATCCTCAGCTTGCGCCTGCTGGACACCCAGATCTCCGACGTCACCGCAGATAATTTCGCTTTTCTCTGAGAGGGCAAAGTCACCTCGACGGCGTCAGGGAAAACAATACCCTCTCCGACGGCCTGCTGCGAAATGCCTTCGACACCGCGCGCAACATCTTGGCGCACCTAGAAGAGCAGGAGGATAGCCTCATCTTCGAGGGGCAAGGCGTGAAGATCACCTTCGTGGCCCCCCGCGACGAGGCTTTTAGTGCCAGTGCGCTTCTGGTGTGATGGCGCAGGCTTCCCCCCAGAGGTGCCGGTTCATCAAGTCAGACATACCAGGTTCCCGAAACGCGAGGCCGCACTTCGGGAAATGATTTCAATATAAAGCCGGCACGAAACGCTGCCGAAATCCTACGGCAAATATTTTCGGCCTCAGCCTCTCACGTGCCGCCTACAAACGCCACTGCTGGCGCAGGCACTTTGATGATCCGTCACACCAAAACGCTTACCTCGTCGAACAACGCCAGATCGGCACGCATGAAGGTGACCGCGACCCCTTGATCGGAGAACACCACGTCATCTCCGGCCTCACGCATGTGCGTGACAGCCGCAGCGGCATTCGCGTAGCCAAAACCGTTGAACGCCACACTGTCCCAGGCGTCGAGTTGCAGCACCCGATCGCTACCCTTGTCAGCCTGATCGAAGACGAAGGTGTCAGCGCGTAGCCCGCCATAGAGCAGGTCGTTGCCTGGACCGCCATCGAACCAGTCGCCCTCGTTGGAGGCCATGAAGGCGTGGAAGGCGGGTGTAGTCTTATCGATGAACTCAGCGCTCTGGGCGAAACCCTGCACCACTTGCTCGCGGCTCATGCCGTTATCGAGCCGCGCCGTCCAGTTGGACAGGCCCGCGCTGTCCGGATCGCGATCCAGAACATTGTTGTAGAGCAGCTTTACGAAACCGGGATTTCCTACCGCTCCGTAGGTGGTCTGGAACTCCTGAGAATTAACAAAACCGGTGGTCACCGACAGGAAATTGGAGCCTTCTCCTAGGCGTCCGGCCCAGTTCAACAGGCCGGTGATGTCTGGTGCCCGGTCCAGCGTCGCCTGATAGAGCCTGTAGACATCATCCGCCCAAGGTGCAGCGTCTCCGGCTTCTACATAGGAGAAGGCCTCGGGGTTGGTCTTGGCCATGAACTCGGCGCTTTCGGAGAACCCGCGCACGACCTGCTCGCGCGATGTGCCACTGTCGAGCCGGGCGGCCCAGTTGTTCAGCCCAGAGGCATCGGGCGCACGATCCAGCACATTGTTGTAGAGCAAGGTGACGAAACCGCGGTTGCCCAAGTCGCCATAGGTGTTCTGGAATTCGGCCGATTTCACGAACCCCGAGATCACCTCAAGCAGCGACACGCTGCCGCTCTCGAGCCGCGCGCTCCAATTATCGAAGCCCGCCGTGTCCGGCACCCGGCCCAGCGTCGCCTGATAGAGCCGGTAGACCTGCGCGCCGGTCTCGGTCGAGACATCCTCGACATCGCCGCCGATCAGCACGTCATCGCCATCGTTTCCGTTGAGCGTCTCGGCGGCGGCGGTGCCGACGAGGATATCGTCGGCGTCGACGATCTGGAGGGGCGCGCTGGTCAGCACTTCCAACTCGCCGGCGCCATCGGTGTAGCTGACCCGCACCGAGATCGCCGCGCCGATGTCATCGTCGGTGGTGGTGTAGCTGGCAGAGGTGGCCGACGCGATCGCGTTTCCATCGCGGAGCCACTGGTAGCTGAACGCCCCGAGGCCATCGGCATCCTCAATGGTCGAAGTGTCGGCATTGAGCAGTTGGTCCTGCCAGCCATTGCCGCTGACGGCAGCCGCGCCGGTCGGCGCGAAGCGGCCATCGTCATCTACGATGGTGAAGGTCGCAGTCGCTTGCGCTTGGTAGCCAAGAGCCTCGCTGATCATCTGATCCCAGACGCCGAAGACAAAGGTCTCGTCGTCTTCCGCAAGATTGTCGGCATTCAAGACAAAACTGACGGAATCGCGCGAAGTGCCATCACTTCCAAACGAAACGAAGGTCGACATGGCGAATTCATCGGCCGGCTCTCCACCAACCATATCGGACCAGAAGTCGTCCCAGAAGTCGCCATACGATCCGGTGACCGGCTGGACGGTGACCCAACCGCCAGTCCGCAGCGGATCGATCTGCTCGACAAAGAAGCTGATCACTCTGCCAGCCCCCTGAGGCGCGATGCCGAGTGTGCCCTCTGACACTTGGCGGCCAAAATCGGAGTAAATACGATAATTTCCGGAAGTTGCGAGTAGCTGAACCACGATTCCCTCACAAAAAGCTCTATATCGTAGTTAGTTACCTGGCTTGAAAAATGTAAAGTGGGCGCGCAGCGGGACCGCGAAATTGCCTGTGGGGGCCTCACCTCCAGCCTTCACCCAGCCTGCCCCGGCCAGTCTCACCCCAACCAAACCGCGCTCTCTAGCACTCGCCGGACCACACCGGTCTGGCCCGAGACCCCCATGCGCGCGTAGATCTGCTTGGAGGTGCTGCGCGCGGTCTCCGGCGTCCAGCCCAGAACCTCCGCCGCCTCGGTGAGGCTCAGCCCGTCGCAGAGGCAGGCGGTCAGCCGGGCCTCACTGCGCGACAGGCCGAAGGCGGCCGCCAGCCGTTCCGGCGGCAGACCCCGCGCCGAGAGGCCCCGGCGCAGCCGCCCGACCAGCTGCGGGCTGCCTGCGAGCATCTCTCGGGTCAGCGCCAGATCCAGCCGGGGCGCGGCGCTCAGTGCCAGGCGTTGCACGCCGCCCTGCGCCGCCGCCGCCAGCGCCTGTCGCAGCGCCTGCGCCACCGGATCCGGCAGCGCCAGCCGACCGTCGGCGCGCAGCCCGATCCCCGCCGCGTCGCGCAGCTGCTCCGCCAGCCCCTCTGCCATGGCGCTGACCTGTCCCGCGGCGGTGAAAATGATCCATCCCGCGCCGAGCGCGGCACCGATCTGCCGGTCGAGCGCGGCATGGGCGCGCTCGCGCACAAGCTGCCGCCAGCCGCTCAGCGCCGGGCCCAGATGCGGCATGAGCGCCGACAGATGCAGCCCGTCCGTGGCGCGAAAATCCTCGCCCGTGCGCTGCAGGCTCAGCAGCGCCAGACCGCCTTCGTCGAGCCGCAGCCGCAGCGCCCGGAGCGGAGCGGCCTGCGCGGGCGCGCCCGGCGGCAGCGGCAGATCGACCTGCGAGTAGACCCGCCCGGTGCGCATGCGCTCCAGCGTGTCCTCGCCCGGCCCCGGCACATCCGCGCCGACCCGCCAGCAGCGGGCGGCGCCCGCCCCCGGCACCCCCTGCAGCCGCAGCTCGGCGCTGCCTGCCTGGGTGATCTGCGCCAGCAGGCCGAGGAAATCGGGCCAGAGATCGCCGGAGAGATCCCCCTCTGAGGCGTCCCCCTCCCCGGGCGCGCTGCCCAAAGAGGCGGCAAACATCGCCCGCAGCAGGGCCGTTTCATCAGACATTGCAGCGCTTTCCCGCTTTTCTGCGCAACTGCCCCCCATATGGGGGGTTATCGACGCAAACCGCAAGGCTAGCTCTCAGGGTCAATTGAGTTCTGACAGAGACCCCCGATGGACAGCAAAACCCTCACCCACCTGCAGCGTCTGGAAGCGGAAAGCATTCACATCCTGCGCGAGGTCGTCGCCGAGGCCGAGAACCCGGTCATGCTCTACAGCGTCGGCAAGGACAGCGCCGTCATGCTGCATCTGGCGAAAAAGGCCTTCTACCCCTCGCCGCCGCCCTTCCCGCTGATGCACGTCGACACCACCTGGAAGTTCCAGGACATGTACAAGCTGCGCGACAAGGCGGCCAAGGACGCCGGCATGCAGCTGCTGGTCCATCAGAACCCCGAGGCGAAAGAGCGCGGCATCAACCCGTTCGACCATGGCGCGCTGCACACCGACATGTGGAAGACCGAAGGTCTGAAGCAGGCGCTCGACAAGTTCGGCTTCGACGTGGCCTTCGGTGGCGCCCGCCGCGACGAGGAGAAATCCCGCGCCAAGGAGCGGGTGTTCTCCTTCCGCTCGGCCAACCACCGCTGGGATCCGAAGAACCAGCGCCCGGAGCTCTGGCGGCTTTACAACGCGCGCAAGGCCAAGGGCGAGAGCGTGCGGGTGTTCCCGATCTCCAACTGGACCGAGCTCGACATCTGGCAGTACATCCATCTCGAGGGCATCGAGATCGTGCCGCTGTATTTCTCGGCGCCGCGCCCGACGGTGGAACGCGACGGGCTGATCCTGATGGTCGACGACGACCGCTTCCCGCTCAAGGACGGCGAAGAGCCGGTGATGCGCTCGGTGCGCTTCCGCACGCTGGGCTGCTACCCGCTGACCGGCGCGGTGGAGAGCGAGGCGCAGACGCTGCCGGAGGTCATCCAGGAGATGCTGCTGACCACCACCTCGGAACGCCAGGGCCGCGCCATCGACCACGATCAGGCCGCCTCGATGGAGAAGAAGAAGCAGGAAGGCTATTTCTGAGCGCGCCTGAAACGCCGCGCCAGCCTCCCTTCCAGCCCCTCATTTTCAGGTACACGCCATGACCACCCAGGACCCCATCTACAAGACCGACGCGCTGATCGCCGAGGACATCGACGCCTATCTCGAGGCGCACCAGCACAAGACCATGCTGCGCTTCATCACCTGCGGCTCGGTGGATGACGGCAAGTCGACGCTGATCGGCCGTCTGCTCTACGACAGCAAGATGATCTTCGAAGATCAGCTCGCCGCGCTGGAATCCGATTCCAAGCGTTCGGGCACCCAAGGCGAAGAGATCGATTTTGCGCTGCTCGTCGACGGGCTTGCCGCCGAGCGCGAGCAGGGCATCACCATCGACGTCGCCTACCGCTTCTTCGCCACCGAAAAGCGCAAGTTCATCGTCGCCGACACCCCCGGCCACGAGCAATACACCCGCAACATGGTGACCGGCGCCTCCACCGCCGATCTGGCGGTGATCCTCATCGACGCGCGCAAGGGCGTGCTGACCCAGACCCGCCGCCACAGCTATATCGTCAATATGCTGGGCATCCGCCACGTGGTGCTGGCGGTGAACAAGATGGATCTGGTGGGCTACGACCAGGAGACCTTCGACAAGATCGTCGCCGATTACCGCGCCTTCGCCGAGAGCATCGGCATCGAGGAGTTCACCCCGATCCCGATCTCGGGCTTCAAGGGCGACAACATCACCGGCCCGAGCGAGAACACCCCGTGGTACGACGGCACCGCCCTGCTGCCGCTGCTGGAAGAGGTCGAGGTCGAGGACAGCCGCGAGCAGACCGGCCCGTTCCGCATGCCGGTGCAATGGGTGAACCGCCCCAACCTCGATTTCCGCGGCTTCGCCGGGCTCATCGCCTCGGGTCAGGTGCGCCCCGGCGATCCGGTGCGGGTGCTGCCCTCGGGCAAGACCTCCAGCGTGGCGCGCATCGTCTCGCTCGAGGGCGACCGCGAGCTGGCGGTGGCCGGCGAGTCGGTGACCATCACGCTGGCCGATGAGATCGACTGCTCGCGCGGGCAGGTGATCGTGGCGGCGCAGGCGCCGCTCGAGGTCGCCGACCAGTTCGAGAGCACGCTGGTGTGGATGGACGAGCACGAGCTGCTGCCCGGCCGCGCCTATTGGCTGAAGATCGGCACGCAGACCGTTTCGGCCACCGTCGCCGAGCCCAAATATGAGGTCAACGTCAACACCCAGGAGCATCTGGCCAGCAAGACGCTCGACCTCAACGCCATCGGTGTCGCCAACATCACCACCGACCGCGAGATCCCCTTCGCGCCCTATGCCGAGAACCGCGATCTGGGCGGCTTCATCCTGATCGACAAGATCACCAATCACACGGTCGCCGCGGGCATGCTGAACTTTGCCCTGCGCCGGGCGCAGAACGTGCATTGGCAGGCCACCGACATCGGCCGCGATCACCACGCCTCGATGAAGCACCAGAAGCCCGCCGTGCTCTGGCTCACCGGCCTCTCGGGCTCGGGCAAATCCACGATCGCCAATATCGTCGAGAAGAAGCTGGCGCGGATGAACCGCCACACCTTCCTTCTGGATGGCGACAACGTGCGTCACGGGCTGAACAAGGACCTGGGCTTCACCGAGGCCGACCGGGTGGAGAACATCCGCCGCGTCGGCGAGGTCGCCAAGCTGATGACCGATGCCGGTCTCATCGTGATCACCGCCTTCATCTCGCCGTTCCGCTCGGAGCGCGACATGGTGCGCGGCATGATGCAGCCGGGTGAATTCGTCGAGGTGTTTGTCGACACGCCGCTCGAAGTGGCCGAGAGCCGCGACGTGAAGGGTCTTTATGCGAAGGCACGCTCGGGCCAGCTGAAGAACTTCACCGGCATCGACAGCCCCTATGAGCACCCGGAATCCCCCGAGATGCGCATCGACACCACCGAGATGACCGCCGAGGAAGCCGCCGACGCGATCATCGCCCGGCTGATCCCGTAAGGGGGGCAGCAGAGGAAAAAGGAAGGGCCCCGACGGTGATCACCGTCGGGGCCCTTTTCGCAAGCTGTTCGGAAACAGTACCGCAAAGCCACGACGCCGCTCTGACACAATCGCGTCGGACAAATTTCTTGCCCGGCGGGGGCCGCATGTGAAGACTGTCCGCGGCCCGCCAGAGTGCGGCGGGTCGCGCGCGCCCCGCGCGCAGGATGTGTTTGGGTAACGAGGGCAGTGGTATGGCTGACTATTTCGACGATCTCCGGCGCGTCGCCGCCGAGCGGTATGACATGAATTTCGACGATCTCGTCTTCGGCGTGCTCGCGCGGGTCTATCGCTCCTCCGTCAGCGAATACAACTTCGGGGCCGTGGACACCGTTGATGAGACTGCCTCCGGCTGGATCGAAATCTCCGACCCGTGGCGCCAGACCAACCTTGCGGTCTACGAGGGCGACAGCGTCTACTTCTATGCCGGGCTGATCAACCGCGAGACGGACGAGCCGCTGTCGAACTGGACGCGCATCTGGGGCAAGTCCTGGTTTGTCGATCACGTGCTCGAGTTGGAACTCGACGGCATCGATCAGGGCGACAGCAAGGACACCGCCGCCTGGGCGCCGACCTACGATCCCGACTATTACCTCGAAAGCGGCGAGAGCTTCGAGGGCGTCGACGGCTACGACAGCTACCTGATGACCCAGACCCGGGAGTCGCTCTACGATTTCGACTGGTGGGACTTCGACTTCGGCGATTTCTCCCTGCACTCGTCCTACGCCGGGCCCGGACAGGCCGAGGCGGAAGAGGGCGAGCGCACGATCGAGACGGTCTACATCAATGCGACCTGGCAGAACCCGTTCTTCAACTTCATCGGCGAGGTGGTGATCCCCGGGCTGGAGACCGGCACCACCAGCGGCCTGGAGTCCTCGGGGGCGACACCGGCCACCACCGGCTATGACGACATCGTCTATGGCGAGGGCGCGTTCGACGGCACGATCTCGACCGTGGCGAACGCCGCCTTCAACTACATCGACCTGCCCGACGGGGTCTATTACAGCTCGCGCTATTCCGAGGCGGTGGCTCCCGAGTTCACCGAAAGCGAGGTCTTCGTCGTTCCCGAATACGAGGTCTTTGCCCGCTCTCCGGCGCTGGCCGTGCCGATCGACGCGCTCTCCACCATCAACGACCCCGACAGCGAGGGGCTGCTGGAGCTTCACGCCGGCTATTTGGGTGCGCCCGATCTGGAGGCTGCGGCCTTTGGCGACGTCACCGTCTCGGGCGGCATGCTCTACTACCGCCCCAACGAAGAATTCGCGCGCATCAACTTCGACATCATCACTTTCTACGTGCGCGATCAGGACGGGAAGTTTGCCTTCGGCTCCGTCGAAGTAACCTCCTACGAAAGCATCCAGGTGGGATACGGCGGCGATCACCCTCACGGCGAGATCACCTACAGCCACCCCGAGCCCGGCGAGCCGGGCTACGACGCGAGCCTGCTCGACGAGACCTACCGCGGCAGCGATGCCAAGGACTACCTCAATGGCGGCCTGGGCCATGACACGCTGCTGGCCGAAGGTGGCAACGACTGGCTGTTCGGCGAGGCGGGGGATGACCGGCTCGAGGGCGGTTTCGGGCGCGACACGCTGATCGGTGGCGAGGGCGATGACACAATTCTCGGCGGGCCAGGAGACGACATTTCTTATTTCCTCGATCCGCTTTCGGCCGTCACAGTAACGCGCTCGGGCGAGGGGCTGCTGCTGACCTCTTCCGAAGGCACCGACTATGTCGCCCCCGATGTCGAGACCCTCGGCTTCGGCGAGACTTGGGAGACATTGGTCGAGTACAGTTTCGATGATCTCTACGGCGAGGACACCGGCAGCCCCGACGCCGAGCCCCCTGCCCCCGCGCCCAGCGAGACCGTGCGGGTCTATGGCGACAGCGACAGCGGCGGGCGCATCCTCGGCAGTTCGATCGGCGATTTTCTCTACGGCGACGGGCTGCAGGCGCGCTACTTCATCGACACCGCCAACGCCATCTACAGGCTCTATCAGGCCACTTTGGGCCGCGCTCCGGACATCACCGGCCACGTCAACTGGACGACGCGGATCGCGATGAACGAGGTGGCGCTGGAGGATATCGCCACCGGCTTCGTCGCCAGCCCCGAGTTCCAGTCGCGCTACGGCGATCTCGACACCGAAGGCTTTGTCACCCTGCTCTACAACAACGTGCTGGGCCGCGCGCCCGATGCCACGGGGCTGGCGAACTGGAGCGCAAGGCTCGAGGCCGGGACCTCGCGGGAACAGGTGGTGCTGGGATTTTCGAACTCGGCAGAGTTTCAGCGCGGCACCAAGGCCGAGGCCACCCGTTTCGCCATCGACTCCGACCCCGCCAGTTGGAGCGACGATGTCTTCCGTCTCTATCAGGCCACCCTCGACAGGGCGCCGGATCTCGCCGGGTTCGAGAACTGGTCGGAGCGGCTCAGCGAGGGTCGCCCGCTGCTCGCGGTGATCGACGGCTTCGTGAAATCCGCCGAGTTTCAGGCCACCTACGGCGATCTCGACACCGAAGGCTTCGTCACCCTGCTCTACAATAACGTGTTGGACCGCGACCCCGATGCCGCCGGGCTGGAGAACTGGAGCGCAAGGCTCGAGGCGGGCGCCAGCCGCAGCGAGGTGGTCATGGGCTTTTCCCAAAGCGCCGAGTTCACCGCGGCCACCGCGCCGGCCCTGACAAACTGGCTGCACGCGCAGGGCCCGCATGACGAGTTGGCCGGGATCGGCGGCACCGACCAGATGTTCGGCGGCCGGATGTCGGATGTCTTCATGTTCTCGCCCGACCTGGCCGGACGGACCACGATCCGGGATTTCGAGCCCTGGGACGAGATCAACCTCGGCAGCTTTGGCTATCTGGATGCAGACGAGGCGCGATCGCATTTCACCCGCACCGAGGGCGGGCTGCTGTTCTCCGACGGCGATGTGGAGGTGCTGGTGCAGAGCCTGCCCGGCGAGACGCTGCCCGGGCTGAACGCCCTGCTGCTGGATATCGGCACCGCCGCCGAGACGCTCCTCTGACACCGCCAAGCTGAGGCGGGCCGACGCCCTACCCTTTTCCTACTGGCCGCGCTGCAACAGGCGCGGCCGCGCCCTCCGCCAGACGGCGA
Source organism: Salipiger sp. PrR002 (assembly GCF_010500775.1). Lineage (NCBI taxonomy): Bacteria > Pseudomonadati > Pseudomonadota > Alphaproteobacteria > Rhodobacterales > Roseobacteraceae > Salipiger > Salipiger sp. PrR002. The sequence goes on along the minus strand of NZ_JAAGOU010000022.1, from coordinate 204 downwards.
TGAAGGCGTTGCATGTCGGCGGCGTCTGACGCAGCTATGCGGCAACGGCAGCAAGAGGATAATCCGACCCATGGCACCCAAATTCGGAACCAGCGGCCTGCGCGGCCTGGTGGTAGAGTTGACGCCGGATCTGGTGGCGGATCACGTGCGCGCCTTTGCCAGCGCCTGCGATCACGGCGGCACGCTCTGCGTCGGGCAGGACCT
>NZ_JAAGOU010000021.1:0-81092 GCF_010500775.1 Salipiger sp. PrR002 | reverse complement strand
CTGATGACATTCCTGCTTTGCAGACGCGGTGACATTTCAACTTGGTTGCAACACGTGGCGCCCGAGGGCCGCGCGCCGCGAATTGCCCGATGTGCTGGCTGATGCTAGATTTGCTCTATGTCTTCTGGCGCAGAAAGAAAGGCGGCAGCGCCATGCCGAGACCCCGTGGCCACTATTGGGCGTCGCTCATCGTTCTCACCGCAGCAACCGGAGCGACTGCGGAGGATGCGACACGGCGTGCCGAGCGTTTGGAGCCGCTCAACCTGAGCGCATCTGAAGGGTTCTCGATCACGCGCTATGAGATCGATGCCGGTCGCTACTATCGGTGGCGTATCCAGAGCGACGGGCTGGAGGAGTACAAGCTGCTTGCGCCCGAGCTTTTCCGCGAAAGCTGGATCGATCAGGTGGTCATCGAAGACAAGGAAGTGAAACCCTATGGGCTGCATGCGGTCGAATTCGATGACGAAGGCGAGATCGATATCTGGTTCATCCCGCAGCGGCCCGGCGAGTATCGCTTCTTTGTCGAAGGTCTGGACACGCAGGGCTTTCGCGGCGTGTTCGTCGTCCGATGAGGGGCCGAGGCCGCGGTGCTTTTGGTCTGCTTTTGCTGAGCGCCGCCGCTGCCTCGGCCCAGCCCGCGTCGCCGCCCTGCTCTGCACTTGAAAGCCGCCTCGACCAGTCGCACGCGAAGTTGGAGGGCCGCGTGCTCAACGAAGCGCTGTTCGACGCCACCAAGCTGGATTGCCCTGACATCGCGAAGAGGCTGCTGGATCTTGGCGCTTCGGTCGAGGCCCGCGACCGGATTGGCGCAACGCCGCTGAATATGGCCGCTGCGCGCGGCGCGCGGGAGATTGTCACCGACCTGCTCGCGCGTGGCGCCGCCATCGATCAGCCCGACGTCAGAGGGGTGACGCCGCTGCTGGCTGCGGTTCAGAACGGACGGCGGCGCATCGTGGCGTCCCTGCTCTCCGCCGGAGCCAATGTCGGCGCCGCCAGCCGAGAAGGCGTGACCCCGGTCATGGCGGCGGCCTTCGATGGCGATACGCGAATACTGGCCATGCTGCTCGAGGCCGGGGGCGATCCGGGCGTCGAGGATAGGCACGGCAAGGGCGCGCTGGCCTATGCCGCCGGGCGCGGCTTTCCCGGCGTTGTCAAAGCGCTGCTCGCGGCTGGGGCCGATGCCGACCGGATCTGGGGACATGATCTGACCGCCCTCATGTGGGCGGCGGGCCATGCCAATGATGCACCGGCGGCTGATGGCGTGGAGACCGCGCGCGCGCTGATCGAGGCGGGCGCGGCACTCGACCGACAAGACGACAGGGGGCGCACCGCTCTGATGATCGCCGCCGGACGCGGGCATGAGCAGATGGTGGCATTTTTGCTGGCCTCGGGCGCCGATCCGGGGCTGCGCGACAACGACGGAAAGCGGGCCGCCGATCTTGCCACAAAAAGCGCGCTCGCCGATCTGCTGCAGCGCTGACCCCCGCCGTCTGAGGCTCAGTGGATGACGAGGCTCGCCAGATAGCGCGACAGCGCATCGATGGTTGCATCGTCGAGCTGTTTCATCGTGCTGTTCTTGTCAGGGGCGTTCATTCGCACGTCGTTCTTGAAGTCGCGCATGGTCTGCGCGAGGTAGTCCGGCTGCTGACCGGCGAGCCGCGGGATCCGGCTGTCGCCCTGCCATTTGCCGTGGCAGGCGCTGCACTGGCCGCCGGTGATGCCCTTTTCGGCCAGCGCGAGGTCTCCGTCCTGCAGTTGCACGGAAACCTCGGGCCAGGTCTGCGCCGCAAAGTGTTCGGCCAACAGCTTCGCCTGATCCCGGTCATACTCGGCGGCGATGTCGGTCATGATGTCGTTCTGCCTGCGTCCGGCGGCATAGTCGCGCAATTGAGTGTAAATGTAGAAATACTGCTGCCCCCAGAGCACCGGGTAGGCCTCATCGATGGGGACACCCTCCTCGCCGTGGCACCCCGCGCAGACCGCAACTTCATCCTCGAGCACAAAGCCGTCTTTGGCTGCGCCGGTCTGAGCGGACAGCGCGGCAACGGCGGCTGCTAGGACCAACCCAAACATGACCTGTTTCATTCCCTGATCTCCCCTCGCCGAAAGGGACGGGCCGGAAGGCCCGCCCCGATGCCATGACACTCGGCTCTAGTCCGCGAGCGTAAAGGCGATGATGTTGTTGCCGCGCTTGTAGTTGAGCTGCGCGTTGCCGCCAGCGGCGACGACGATGTACTGCTTGCCTTCGACGGTGTAGCTGGACGGCGGCGCATTTACGCCGGCCCCCGCCTGAAAGCGCCAAAGCTCGCCGCCGTTAGAACTGTCATAGGCTTTGAAGAGGCCATTGCCCTCGCCGGTGAACACAAGGCCGCCCGCCGTCGCCAGAATGCCGCCGATCATTGGCTCGGCAGTGCGGACCTGCCACGCGATATCGCCGGTGTTGTAGTCGACCGCCGTCACGTTGCCCCATTGCGCCTCATCGGGGATGACATCGAACGAGCCGCCAAGCCAGATCTTCCCCTCGGGGTATGGTGTCGAGCGCACCGTGTAGGTCATCGGCTGGTGCAGGTTGATCGCATAGGTCAGGTGCAGGCTCGGATCGATCGCCATCGGCGACCATTCGACCCCACCATTGGCCCCCGGCAGCATCCGTGCGCCCTCGGCGGTGGGCAGGGTCCACATGTCTTCTTGCGGCACCATCGCTTCGGAGTAGCGGATCAACGAGCAGTCGTCGGCCTTATGCACATAGACATGGCCGGTCTTGCCGCCATGCAGGATGCCTTTGACGTCGTTGCCAGCATCGTCCGTCACCGTGGTGATGATCGGCGGCGACACCGCGTCGAGGTCCCAGACGTCATGGGCGATGTACTGGAAGTGGCAGACATATTCGCCGGTATCGAGGTTCACCGAAACAAGGCTGTCGGTGTAGAGGTTGTCACCCGGCCGCAGGCTGCCGTCGAGGTCTGGAGAGGGGTTGCCCACGACGAAGTAGATGCGCCGCGTCTCGAGATCGACCGCCGGGTTTTGCCACACACCGCCGCCCAGCGTCTCATAAGGATCGCCCATGCTTTCCAGTGCCGCCTTCTCGGCGTCGATGTCACGATGCATGTCGCGTCCCGTGGCGTCATGCGTCGCCCAGACCCCCACTGAATCCTCGGGGACAGTGTTGAAGGTCCAGATCAGCTCACCGGTTTCGGTATCGAAGGCCTTCACGAAGCCGCGGATACCATATTCCCCGCCGTTCGTGCCGATGAGCACCATATTCTCGACCACCGACGGCGCCATGGTTTCCGAATAGCCCAGCTCGGCTTCGGCGATCTGGGTCTCCCAGAGTTGCTTGCCGGTCTTGGCATCCAGCGCCACCAGTTTGGCATCGAGCGTTCCCATGAACACCCTGTCCCCGGCAACGGCCACGCCGCGGTTGTTGGGACCGCAGCAATAGGTGGTGACTGGGCCCATGGCGTGCTTGTGGTGCCAGATCTGCTTGCCGGTGCGCGCATCGAGCGCGTAAACCTCGTTGAACGCGGTGGTCACATACATCACCCCGTTCACGACAATCGGCGACGTCTCCATCGAATCGACAATATCGGTCTGAAAGATCCAAGCCGGGCGCAAGCTCCTCACGTTGCCCGTGTTGATCTGACTCGCTGGGTAATAGCGCGTCTGAGCGTAATTTGCGTTGGTGTGCAGGAAGTTATTCCCATCTCCGGCCGCTCGCGAAAGCATGCTTTGGGTCACCGACTGCAAGTCGCCGTAAAGCGTACTCGCCGACGTTTCTTCCTGAGCCTGAGCTGAACCAGAGCCAACAAGTGCCGCACAAGATATTGCGGCCAGTCTCGACCAATCAAGCATACCGTGTCCTCCCAAGGTTTGCGTTGAAGATCTCTCTAAAGTTACGTAGGGTAAACCAAATGTGTCTAAAAAAATAGCACACAGATATGAGCATCCGTCTGATCGCCAGTACCGTTCGCCGGACCACGGTGTTTGCTACCGTCGCGCTGGCGCTGACGCTGGCGGGACAGGTCAGCGCGCAATCGGGTTTGGCGATCGTGTCGGACGAGCGCGGCAACACCCTGAGCATTCTCTCGCCTGACTTGAAACTCGTTCGCACGATCGACACATGCGCGCGTCCGCGAGGCGTGCATTTCAGCGCGGATCATTCGCAGTTTTTCGTCGGCTGCGCGGATGACGACACCATCGCGATCTACGATACCGCGACGCTTGAACTGATCCGGCGCATTCGCGGCGTGCCCGCGCCAGAAACCTTCGATCTGCACCCCGACGGGCGGCGGCTGATCGTCTCCAACGAGGAGGACGCCGCCGCCTCTGTCATCGACATAGAGACCGGCGAACTGCTCGCCGAGTATCTGACCGGCGAAGAGCCGGAGGGAGTGCAAGTCACCCCGGATGGCAAGCTGGTCTTTGTCGCTTCGGAAGCGGCCAACCTCGTGCATGTGATCGACCTCGAAGCAGATGAGGTGATCGCGGACATTCTCGTCGACACGCGGCCCCGCCGCTTTGCCCTGACCCCGGACGGCAAGGAACTTTGGGTGTCTGCCGAGCTGGCGGGCATTGTCGACATCATCGATGTGGCCAGCCTGAAGCTGGTCGGTGACATCGCCTTCCTGCCAACGGGGTTCCGCCCCGAGCAGGTGACACCCGTCGATCTCGAGATTTCGGAGGACGGGCAGCGCGCCTATGTGGCGCTCGGGCGGGCCAACCATGTGGCCGTCGTCGATGTGCCAAAGCGCAGGGTGATCGACTACGTGCTGGTCGGCAGCCGCGCCTGGGGGCTGGCACTGACGGCGGATGAGACCCGCCTCTTCGTCGCCAACGGCCTCTCAGACGATGTCACCGTGATCGACACCGACAGCCTTGAGGCGCTGGCCTCGATCCCTGTCGGGCGGGTGCCCTATGATATCCTCATCGACGATCGCTAGGGCGCTTGCGCTGCTGCTTCTGCTTGCCGGTCCCCTCGCGGCACAGGATCCGCTGCGCCTTGTGTATCTTGGCATGGCAGACGACCCCTATTACGAACCGCAACCGTTTTACACTGGCCTGTCGCTGCGTGACCGCCACAGACCCCTGGAGGGGGTGCAACTGGGCCTGCGGGACACACGGGTTCTGGCCCGTGCGACCGGCCTCAGTTTCGAGCTGTCAGAGCTGATGACCACCCCGGCAGAGCTTGCCCGAAACCTGCAGACTATGGGCGCCTCCCCTCCCCTTGCGGTCCTTCTGGACCTGCCGCCCGAGCAGATGTCCGAAGCTCTGCGCCTGTCCGGACCCGACACGCTGTTTCTCAACATCCGGGACGCCGCCGACCGCTGGCGCGCCGAGGACTGCGCGCCGAACCTGCTGCACATCATGCCCTCCGAGATGATGCTGAGCGACGCGCTGGCGCAATACCTGCGGGCGCAAAACTGGCGCGATATCCTGCTGGTGCACGGCGCGACGGATGCCGACGCCGAGCGTGCCGCCGCAGCGCGGCGCTCGGCTGCGAAATTTGGGCTGCGGATCGTCGACGAGCGAATGTTCGAACTGACCAATGACCCGCGCCGCCGCGACCACAACAACATCGCGCTTCTCACCGGGGGGGCGCGTTACGATGTGGTCTGGCTCGTCGATGACCTTGGGGATTTTGGTCGGTACCTTCCCTATGCCACCTACGCGCCGCGCCCGGTTGTCGGGTCCGAAGGGCTGGTCGCCCGCGCGTGGCACTGGACGTTCGAACGCTATGGCGCGCCGCAGCTCAACCAGAGGTTCCACCGGCTTGCAGGCCGCGAGATGTCCTCGGAAGACTGGGCAGGCTGGGCCGCAGTGAAGGCGCTTGCCGAGGCGGCGATCCACTCCGGCAGCGCCGAGCCTTCGCGGATCAAAGAGGCGTTGAGGTCGCCCGAGCTTTCGGTCGATCTCTACAAGGGTGTCCGCGGGAATTTCCGATTATGGAACGGGCAGTTGCGGCAACCCATTGTGCTTGCCACCTCGAATGCGGTGCTCGCCGTGGCCCCGATTTCTGGTTTCGCGCATGAGACAGAGACGCTCGACACGCTCGGTCAGGATCGCAAAGAAACCGCCTGCAGCCATTGACCCAACGCCGATGCCCCCCTTGTCAGTGCTGGGGCTTTTCAAAGGCCGGGCCCCTGCTCGGCCCAACATGCCTCACTTACAGATCGGCAAGTCTCGCGGCGGCTGGTCCGGCAGGGATTGCCGCCAGCTGTTGATCACCGGCTGAAGGGTTCGCTTCGGCCAGAACTTCGGCGCGCCGATGGCGCTGAGGCACGCTGCGTTCCAATAAAGCCCGGCGCGTGACAAAGAGCTGCCGGTCCTGACCGCATTGGCGACGGCGTCGATGTCGCGGCCTTCGGGGTAGATGTAAAGGCTGGTCGGGTTGCCATCCACAAGCTCGATGATGTCGTCAGAGACGGCGGGCGACCATGTGGTGCAGCCATTGCTGCGGCCCCCGGTGTAATTCACCAGATTGCCGTAAGGGACATAGCCCTCTTTGTCGGCGTTCGGGCTGCTTGGGTTTTTGAACCGGCACTGCCATTTCAGAAAGACTGCGGGATGTCCGCCGATGGCCCGCTCTCTGGCGTTTTCAGTGTCGCCCTCACCGTCAAACAGCAGGAAGGTGCGGTAGAACGGCGTCCGCTGGCCGGACTGGCTGTAGTAGCCCTTGAACGACGTCCGCGTTTCCGCCGTCGTGTAAGCGCCGCCCATGGTCAGCTTCGAGCCCTCAGCATTGCTGAAATTCTTTGCGCATTGCCGCCCGTTCGAGAAATCCGCGCGTTGCAGTTTCCGTCCGTTGCCATAGCCGGAAGACACCGCGCGAAACGATCTGTCGGCCTCGCAGATAACGTAGAACCGGGCGCCGGGCGCGCCATTTGGTGCGGTGCTCGGGCGGGTTGCGTCCATCGCCAGATAGCAGGGGTTGCTGACCTTGCCGGTCTGGCGGTTTTTCACATAGAGCGCGCGCGCCCGCTCCAGAACCACCGGCGCGATCTGACCTTCGCCGGTGCCCACATGCGCTTGCAGCCAAGCAGGAATGTCCGACGCCGGAGAGGCCGCCTGCCCTGCAAGGGGGGCCGACAGCGCGATCAAGAGCAAGCCAGCAAAGGCGCGATGGAGAGAATTGAGCAACAACGGGTAAACCTCCTACCAGACGACGCTCGTCACACTCACTACAGCGCCTGCCCGCTCCGGTTGCAAGAGCTTCTATGCTTTCTCGGCCTCGGGTTCGGCTTTGGCTTCGGGGTTGGTGTAGCCGCTGGGGTCAAATTCCTCGAGGTCATAGCCGTCATCGTCCTCGGCGATCCCGGTCACATAGGTCGTGCCGGTGTCTTCGTCGTAGACGAGCCCATAGCTGGCGCGCCCCTCCGACTTGAATCGCAGGTATTCGTGCACGCCCGCATAGATGAAGGCGACGATGAAGGGCGACAAGATGATGGCGGCGAGATACTGAGCTTCGATGGCGGTGGCTCCTTTGCGGTCCAAGCGGCAACTGATTTGTCGGGGCCGGCCCGTCGCGGCGTCGGTCTTCCGGCCATCCTAACATTCATGGCGGGGGGCATTTCAAGCACCCGTCTGAGACACACTCTTCGGCATGTCTCGGGCACTGCATCGCCAGTTCCGCGCAGCTTGTTCCGCAGCGTCAGTTCCCCGCCGCGAGGGGCGACGGTTATTGGGGGTTGGTCGAGTTCTCGGTTTGTGCTAACAGAGGGCTCCCGCCGGTTCTGCCCGGTGGATACCCAAACATTCTGCAGCCGCCAGTGGACGACACATATCGCCCAACTGGTGCAGCCTTGTCTTGGCAAAGACGTGTCTGGGCAACAAAAGAGGGAGAACTTTCACATGGGTATTTTCAGTAAAGAGCAATCGAGCGTCATCGAGCAGCTTCTGCAGCGCGGCATGTCCGACTTCGACATCGCCCAGCGGATCTGCCCCGCCGATGAAGATCCAGAGCTTCTGCTTGAAGCCGTTTCCATTCACCGCGAACGGCACGACCAGGCAGCGACCGCCTAACGGCGCGATACATCCTGAAGGTGGGCCGGGGCATTGCCCCGGCCTTTTGCATTTTGACGGATCTCAGGCAGACAGCGCCCTCATCTCGGCGATCAGGTCCGATTTCCCCTCAAACCCGATGCCCGGCAGCTCGGGCATGGTGATGTGCCCCTGCTCGACCTGCACCCCATCAGGGAACCCGCCATAGGGCTGAAACAGGTCCGGATAGCTTTCGTTGCCGCCCAGCCCCAGACCGGCGGCGATATTGAGCGACATCTGATGCCCGCCGTGGGGAATACAGCGCGAGGGGGACCAGCCAAGCTGTTCGAGCACCTCGAGCGTGCGCAGATATTCCACCAGCCCATAGGAGAGGGCGCAGTCGAACTGCAGCCAGTCGCGATCGGGCCTCATGCCGCCGTAGCGCAGCAGATTGCGCGCATCCTGATGGGAAAACAGGTTCTCTCCCGTGGCCATCGGACCGGGATAAAACTCGGCCATCGCCGCCTGAAGCTGATAGTCGAGCGGATCGCCGATCTCTTCGTACCAGAACAGCGGATACTGCCGGAGCATTTTGGCATAGGCGATCGCGGTCTCCAGATCGAAGCGGCCATTGGCATCCACCGCAAGCTGCGCCTCGCTGCCGATCTCCGACAGCACCGCCTCGATCCGGCGCTGGTCTTCCGCAAGTGAGGCACCGCCGATCTTCATCTTGACCACAGTGTAGCCCCGGTCGAGATAGCCCCGCATTTCTTTGCGCAGCGCGCTGTCGTCCTTGCCGGGGTAGTAGTAGCCCCCGGCAGCGTAGACAAAGACCCTTGGATTGGCTTCCACGCCCTTACGCTCAGCCAGCAGGCGAAACAGGGGTTTCTGCGCGATCTTCGCAATCGCATCCCAGACCGCCATGTCGATGGTTCCAACCGCGACCGACCGTTCGCCATGGCCGCCGGGTTTCTCGTTCTGCATCATCGCAGCCCAGATCCGGTGGCCGTCGAGATTGCTGCCCTCGTCGTTCAGCAGCGTGTCCGGAGCCGCCTCGAGAATGCGGTCGCGAAAGCGCTCGCGGATCAGACCGCCCTGCCCGTAACGCCCGTTCGAGTTGAAGCCGTAGCCCACCACCGGCTCCCCATCGACGATGACATCCGTCACGACGGCCACAAGGCTCGCGGTCATCTTGCTGAAGTCGATGTAGGCGTTCCGGATCGGCGAGGCGATCGGCTTGGTGACTTCGCGGATATCGACGATGCGCATGGGCGGGCTCCCTTTCAGTGTGAACTGCGCCGGACGTTAGGCGCGCCAAGTGAGAGAGTTCCAATGCCGTTTCAGAGTATATTCATGCCCAATTGGCATAAATTACGCGGCATCGGCGCAGGTAAGCGTACTCCAGAACGCCTCGCAATGCGGCGAGAGCCGGGAGCGGGAGCGATAGATCACGATCTGCAGCGGCACTTCGAACTCCGCTGCCCCGGCCCGCACCAAAGCGCCCTTTGCGACCTCTGCCTCCGCCAATGAGGACGGCAGGAACGCGACCCCCTGCCCCGCTTTGGCCATCTCAAGATTGGTGGAGGCCAGCACCGAACTCATCGCCGATTTCAGCCGTGGCCGACCATGCTGCGCCCAATGGGTTTCTAGGATCCGGTGAAGCCCCGACGCGGGCCCATAGGACAGAAGCGGCAGGTCCTCCGCCCCGGCCCCGAGCGTCCAGAGCGGGGCACCCGTCTCCCCCGGCGCGCAGAACGGCACAAGCCGGTCGCAGCCCACCGGATGATGCGCAAACTGCTTTTCGGGAAGCGCCAGACCTTCGCCAGACCCCTTGTGACATATGAAGAATGTCGCATCGCCGCTTTCCATCAGGCGCACACACTGCCGGAAGGTATCGGACACCAAGTTGAGCGTGCCGACCTGCCCCGGACCTGCGACGGACATCAGCCAGCGCGGCACGAATGTGTAGGACAGCGCATGTGTCGCGGCGAGGTTCAGCGACCGCTGCGCGAGCCCTGCTGCCTCTTTCGCCTCGGCGCGCGCGTCCCAGAGCGCCCGGACGATCGCCTCTGCGCGCGGCTGGAACACCTTGCCAGCGGCGGTGAGGGACACTTGGCGGGTGGTGCGCGAAATCAGCGGCGTTTCGACCGCCTCTTCCAACGCCCGGATGCGGCGGCTGAACGCGGGCTGGGTCATGTTCCTCTTCTCGGCCGCGCGAGAGAAATTCAACTCGCGCGCCAGTTCCAGAAAATCCTCGAGCAGGCCAAGGTCCATATGCCGCACACGCCTCCGATCTATGCCCAATACGTATGTAATAGCAGGCTGAAGCCGAACCGGGGAGCTTTAGTTCGTGCCGCCCAGTTCCTCGGGCGTCAGTTGGAACGGCGCGCTCAGGTTCTCGGATTGAAGGCGCTGCGCCAGCATGTCGACGAAGATGCTGACCTTGGCTGTCAGATTATGGCGCTTGGGATAGATCGCCGCGATGTTGGCGGTCTGGAAGTAGCTTGGCAAAACGACCCGCAGATGACCATCGCGCACATGCCGCGAGATGTCCCACTCCGAGCGCAGCATGATGCCCTTACCGCCGAGCATCCATTCGCGCGCCATCTCGCCATCGTTGGTGCTCAGCCGCCCGTTCACCCGCGCCGAGGCGGTCTCTCCGGCCACATCGTCGAACCTCCAGATATCGTAGATGTCGTGTTCCTGCCGCAGCACGATGCAATCGTGACGGATGAGATCCTCCAGTGAATTCGGGGACCCGTGCTTTTCCAGATAGGACGTCGAGGCGCACATGAAGCGGCGGTTCCGCTGCAGCAGGCGCTGGATCAGGTTGCTGCTCGGCGAATTGCCGAAACGAATGTTCAGATCGAACCCCTGCTCGACGATGTTCAGCGGGGCGTCGGTGACCACCAGTTGCACCTCCACCTCGGGATAAAGCTCTGAAAACTCGGCCACCGTGGGCGCGATATAGGTCCGGCTGAAGCCGAAGGTGGCGTTGATCCGCAAGAGCCCGCTCGGGCGTTCGAGCCCGACCCGCAGGCTGTTTTCAAGCTCTTCGATTTCGCCCAGCAGACCGACCGCCTTGCTGAAATAAAGCTCGCCCTCCCCGGTCAGGCTGACCCGGCGGGTGGTGCGGTTCATCAGCCGCACGCCCAGCTTCTCCTCGAGCCGGGCGAGACGCCGACTGACCGCAGAGGCCGTAACCCCCATCTCGCGCGCGGTTTCGACAAAGCTTTCGTGCCGCGCCAACAGCACGAAAAACCCCAGATCGCCCTCGCCCATTACTTACCTCAGCGCAATAATGAAGTTCATTTTCTGAAATTAATTAATTTCATGAAGCAGTCTAGGCTCCTGTTTGCCCACATTGAGGAGTGAGGGGCACCGACCTGTCGGCAGAGCCCGCAGGTCCAAGGGGGAGAGGGCGCGCGCGGACGGCCAGCAGGGCCTCGGCGCCGCCCGCTTGCCCGCTCGGCCGTGTCCAGCGCGGCGTCTTAGGAGGAGGACACCATGAAGAAAACTCTCGCAACCCTGCTTGTCTCGGTCTTGGCGATGACCGGGCCTGTGGCTGCACAATCGGCCGAAGATTTTCCATCAAAGCCGATGACTTACATCATTCCGTTCAACGCGGGCGGTGAAAGCGACATCTCGGCGCGGTTCCAGCAAGCCGAATGGGAGAAGGTCACCGGCCAGAAGGTGGTGATCCAGTACCAGCCCGGCGCAGGGGGAGCGCAGGCATGGTCGCAGCTGAACTCGCTGCCCGGCGACGGCTACACCATCATGGGGATCAACCTGCCCCATACGATCCTGCAGCCGCTGGCCGGGTCGGTGGGCTATGCCACAGAGGACCTCGTTCCGGTGCATTACTTCCACTACACGCCCAACGCGATCTTCGTGAAGAAGGACAGCGAGTTCGAGGATCTGGCTCAGTTGATCGACTACGCCAAAGAGAATCCGGGCATGGTGACCTTCGCGGGGTCGGGCTCTAACTCCGCCAACAACATCGCGGCGGTGCAGCTGAACGAGCTGGCCGGGGTGACCACCACCTATGTGCCCTTCTCGGGCACCGGCCCATCGATCACCGCGATCCTTGGCGGCCAGACCACCGCGGGCTTCAACTACGCGACCTCTGGCGTGAACCAGGGCGATGAGATGCGCATGCTGGCGGTGGCCGCCGACGAGCGGATGCCCGCCTTCCCCGACGTGCCGACCTTCAAGGAGCTTGGCTATGACATTGTCGGCGGCGCCTATCGCGGCGTGGCGGTGCCCAATTCCACGCCCGAAGACCTGCGCCAGCGCATTTCCGACATCGTGTCCGAGATCAACGCCCAGCCCGAGTTCGTCGAAAAGATGGAAAGCGGCGGCTTCGTGCTGACCGACATTCCCTATGGCGAGATGGACGCTTTCGTCGCCGAGCGTGTCGACGAGTTCACGGAGAGCGCCAAGGCCCTCGGCATCATCAACTGATCGCCTGAAATGGACATTCTCGGCTACCTTTTGGCTGCGCTGACGCCGTTCAACCTGATGCTTGCCCTTGCGGGGGTGATCCTTGGGACCGTCATTGGCGCATTGCCCGGACTTTCGGCGACCATGGCGGTGGCCGTGCTTGTCCCTTTCACCTTCACAATGGATCCCGCCGCGGGCCTCATCGCCCTCGGCGCGATCTACACCGGCGCGATCTATGGCGGTGCCTATGCCGCCATTCTGGTCAACACGCCCGGCACGCCTTCGGCCATCGCCACCACCTTCGATGGCTTTCCGATGGCGAAACGTGGCGACGGCGGGCTTGCCGTGTCGCTCGCGACGATTGCCTCGGTGGTGGGCGGCGCGGTGGGCGCGATCGCGCTTCTGCTGCTGGCGCCGCCGCTGGCCAAGGTTGCGCTCGCCTTCGGGCCAACCGAGTATTTCTGGCTCGCCATGTTCGGCCTGACGCTGATCGCCGCGCTGTCGGTGGGCAATACGATCAAGGGGCTGATCGGCGCGTGCATTGGCCTTTTCTTGTCGATGATCGGCGTCGCAGTCGTTGGGGGCGACGTGCGCTACACGCTGGGCATGCAACGCTTTCTGGCCGGGATCGATCTGACCTCGGCGATCATCGGGCTCTACTGTATTCCGGTGATCCTCGATCTCGTGGCGACGCCCGACCCGCATCTGAAACCTTCGGACACCGGCGGGCTCCGGATCGGCGAGGGCCTGCGCTTCGCGATGACGCGGAAATTCAACGTCCTGCGCTCTTCGGTCATCGGGACCGTCATCGGCATCCTGCCCGGCGCGGGCGGCTCGATTGCCGGACTGGTGTCCTATTCCGAGGCCCGCCGGTCGTCGGACCAGCCCGAGAGCTTCGGCAAGGGCAATCCCGACGGGGTCATCGCCACCGAGGCCGCCAATAACGCCACCGTCGGCGGGGGCTTCATCCCGACGCTGGTGCTCGGCATCCCCGGAACGCCGCCCGACGCGATCATCCTCGGCGCGCTGCTGGTGCAGGGGATCAAGATCGGGCCGACGCTGTTCACCACCGATGGCAACATTGTCTACACATTCATCTGGGGCCTGCTGATCGCGACCATCCTGATGCTGCCGGTGGGCCTGCTGATCGGGCGCTATGCGTACAACTCGATCATCCGCGTGCCCAAGGCGGTGCTTGCGCCGACCGTGGCGCTGCTGACCATCATCGGGTCTTTCGCGATCCACTCGAACGTCGAGGACGCGCAGCTCATGGTGGTGCTGGGTCTGATCGCTTGGGTGCTGAACCGCTTTGGATTTCAGCCCTCGCCCATCGTTCTGGGTCTGGTGCTCGGGTCGATCGCCGAGCAGGGGTTTGTGCAGACGTGGCTGATCGGCAATGCCTCGAACCGGCTGCCCGAGATGTTCTTCAACCGGCCAATCAGCATCGGCATCATCCTTGCGGCGCTGCTCACGCTGCTGTTCCCCTTCTGGGTCGAATGGAAGGCGCGGCGGCGCAGCCAACTCGAGCAGACCGCGCTGCCGCAGGCCGATGAGGGCACCGCGCTTCCTGCCGAGATCAAGACCCGCGACTATCCGGGCATGGGGCTGGCGCTGCTGTTCATCCTGTGCGGGATCGCGATCTATTCCGCCGCCACCGGCATGTCCGATCTTGGCGCGGTGTTCCCCAAGACCATCGCCGCCGCGCTGATCCTCTTTTCCGCGGTGCTGATCGTGCAAAACCTGCGGCGCCCGACCGGCCCAAGGCTTGGCGCGCTGCGGATGGAGGACGGCGCCGGACGGCGGATCGCGCTTGGGATCACCATGCTGGCTTGGGTCTTTGCGATGCCGCACATCGGCTTTCTGGTGACCAGCCTGATCGCCTTTGCCGTCGTCATGCTGATCGCCGACTACGACCGTCCCCCGCTCCGCACGTGGGCGATCTGGGGCCTGTCGGGCGCGCTCATCTGCAGCGGCTTCTGGTGGCTCATGGCGAATGTTCTGCTGCTGCGCATGCCCGCCGGCCTGCTTTTCTGAAACGGAGACCCCTATGACCATGACAACTCACAAGATCGCCGCCATTGGCGGCGACGGGATCGGTGTGGAAGTCGTCGAGGCCTGCCTTGAGGTTCTGGACGCTCTGGCCGAGCGTGACGGCGGCTTTCGCTTTGAGGTCGAGAGCTTCGACTGGGGCACCGACCGCTACAAGCGGACCGGCGCCTTCATGCCCGAGGATGGCGCCGACCAGTTGCGCGCCTTCGATGCCATCCTCTTTGGCGCGGTGGGCGCGCCGGATGTGCCCGACCATCTGACGCTTTGGGGTCTGCGTCTCGCGATCTGCCAGCCGCTGGACCAATACGCCAATGTCCGCCCGACCCGCGTGCTGCCCGGCATCCGCTCCCCGCTACGCCATGTGAACGATGGCGAGCTGGACTGGGTCATCGTGCGCGAAAACTCCGAAGGAGAATACGCCGGTCAGGGTGGCCGCTCGCATCCCGGTCTGCCGATCGAGGTGGCCACGGATGTGTCGATCTTCACCCGCGCGGGGGTCGAGCGGATCATGCGTTTTGCCTTCGGGCTGGCGCGATCCCGGCCCCGCAAGCTGCTTACCGTGGTGACCAAGTCGAACGCGCAGCGCCACGGCATGGTTCTGTGGGACGAGATCGCCGCAGAGGTCGCGCGCGACTTCCCGGATGTCACATGGGACAAGATGCTGGTGGATGCGATGACCGTGCGCATGACGATGAACCCGGCCTCCATCGACACCATCGTGGCGAGCAACCTGCACGCCGACATCCTGTCCGATCTCGCCGCCGCCCTCTCCGGCTCTATTGGCGTCGCGCCGACGGCCAACCTCAACCCCGAGCGCGAGACACCGTCGATGTTCGAGCCGATCCACGGCTCGGCCTTCGACATCACCGGCAAGGGCATCGCCAACCCGATTGCCACCTTCTGGACTGCCGCGATGATGCTGGAGCACCTCGGAGAGCAGGCTGCGGCGGATCACCTGATGCAAGCGGTCGAGGCTGCCACCGGCAACCCGGCACTGCACACCCCCGATCTTGGCGGCGCGGCGACCACGCGCATGGTCACCGATGCGGTGATCGCCACATTGCGCGGCCGCAATTCCTGAAAGGACAGACTATGGCTCCCAATCATCTCAAGATCGCCGTCATCCCGGGGGATGGGATCGGCAAGGAAGTGGTTCCCGAAGGGCTGCGCGCCTTGGAGGCGGTGGCGCGGAAACACAGCATCGACCTGCGGTTCGATGAGTTCGATTTCGCCTCCTGCGACCATTATCTCAAGCACGGGCAAATGATGCCGGACGATTGGAAAGCGCAGGTCGAGGGGCACGACGCGCTGTTCTTCGGCGCGGTCGGCTGGCCAGAGACGGTGCCCGATCACATCTCGCTCTGGGGCTCGCTGATCCAGTTCCGGCGGCAGTTCGACCAGTATATCAGCCTGCGTCCGGCGCGGCTGATGCCGGGGGTGCCCTGTCCGCTTGCCGGTCGCAAGCCCGGCGACATCGACATGTGGATCGTCCGCGAGAACACCGAAGGGGAATATTCCTCGGTCGGCGGCAAGATGTTCCCGGACACCGAGCGCGAGATCGTCATGCAAGAAACCGTGATGACCCGCGTCGGCGTCAACCGGGTGCTGAAATACGCCTTCGAGCTGGCGCAGAAACGCCCCCGCAAACGGCTGACCTCGGCCACCAAGTCGAACGGAATTTCGGTGACCATGCCCTATTGGGATGAGCGTGTCGCGGAGATGGCGCAAGCCTATCCCGATGTCGCTTGGGACAAATACCACATCGACATCCTCACCGCGCATTTCGTGCTCAACCCGGACAAGTTCGACGTGGTCGTCGCGTCGAACCTCTTTGGCGACATCCTTTCTGACCTTGGCCCGGCCTGCACCGGAACGATCGGCATAGCGCCCTCCGGCAATATCAACCCCGACGGGCTGTTCCCCTCGCTGTTCGAGCCGGTGCATGGATCCGCCCCGGATATCGCGGGACAGGGCATCGCCAACCCGATCGGGCAGATCTGGGCCGGGGCGATGATGCTGGATCACCTTGGCCACGGCGATGCAGCCGCCGACATGGTCACCGCCATCGAACAGGTCCTGTCGGAAGAGGCCCTGCGCACCCGCGATCTCGGCGGCACGGCCAGCACCGAGGCCTGCGGCAAGGCCATCGCCGACGCGCTCGCGTAACCTCTGGGCGGTCATCGACGGGTGCCGCGGTGCCGCCCTATCGGTAGGTCAAACCATGACCGACGCCAGAGGGGTGACCGGGCTAAAGGGCACCCATGCCAAAGCCCGCCCTCAGCGTCTGATGCGATCAGTGCTTTATCCGCATCGCCGCGATCTGCGCCGAGGTGGGCCGGTTGGCCCGCCGGATCAGCAAAAGCAGCAGTCCGAACACCACGAGAAGCAGCCCGATGCCCATCAGCCCGTACCAAAGGTCGAAGAAAGAGAGCGCGATCAGCATGGCCAGCAGCACCACAAAGATCGACACGAAAAAGATATCCGCCAGTTTCATTTTCTTGCATTCAGTTAGATAGTTACGCCTTCCGCCCGCGCGGACACCTGCCCGGCGCTCCGACCGGCGCGAGGCCCCACCGGTAGTGCAGAACCACGGCAACCGCGAGCCTCGGCGTCGGCATCAGCGCAAGACCGCCGATCACCCGGTGCTGAGCCATGGGATGGCTCGGGCGCATGCCTAAGTGAGCTGAAAAGCCCCCCGCCGCCTCAGATCAGGATACGCCTGCGCCCCTCATCCATCTCGTCGGCGGCATGGGCGCGGATCATCTCGGAGGCGACGCGGATATCCTCGGCGATGGCATGGGCCGCCGCTGCGCCGTCATGGGCCAGCAGCGCTTGGCAGAGTTGGCGGTGGTGTTCGCGCGAATGGTGCGTGCGCGACCGGGTCAGGCCCTCTTCCGCCGGCACGCCCGCTCTCACCCCGATGTCGTAATTGATGATCGGACCGGCCTTGAGCCAGAGCATACGGATCACCTGTATCAGCGCCTCAGACCCGGACGCCCGGTAGAGCGCGAAATGCAGGTCCTTGTTGGCCGCCACCGCCTCGGCGCTGCCATAGGATCTGTCGAGAACCCGTTCAAACTGCTCGGCAAGGCGCAGGATCCCGGCGATCTCTGCCTCACTTGCGGCAAGCGCCGCACGGCGCGCGGCCTGGCCTTCATTGAGCATCCGGACCTCGGTCAGATCGGCGAACTCCGCTGCGGTCATCAGCGGCACCTGCACCGCCCGTTTTGGCGAGACATTCAGCGCCCCGCTGGCCGCGAGACGACTCACCGCTTCGCGCACGGGCAT
The DNA here is from genome assembly GCF_010500775.1 of Salipiger sp. PrR002. NCBI lineage: Bacteria > Pseudomonadati > Pseudomonadota > Alphaproteobacteria > Rhodobacterales > Roseobacteraceae > Salipiger > Salipiger sp. PrR002. Next base: position 63,335 of record NZ_JAAGOU010000021.1, on the reverse strand, counting down.
CATGGAAACGTCCAGCCGTTCGGCGAGATCGCGCAGCGACAGCCTGTCCCGAGGCTTGAGCGCGCCCGACAAAAGCATCTCGCAGAGCGCCTCATGCACCTGATCCGAAAGGGTTTCCCGACGCGCGGGCTGAAGCTGTTCGAGGCCGTCGTTCATCTATCTCATAACTCCAGTTGACCGCGGAAGCCCGCTCTGTAACTGTGATCTCAGATCACAGATGGAGGAGCAAGGCTCTCCCATGGGTAAGACGGCCACGGAGGAACATCGGCCGCCGGACCCCAAGAGGCAGGGCCCGAGGTGATCTTAGCAAATTGGTCTCAGGGAGGAGTACCATGACGAACCATCTCACGAGCCGCAGGGGATTCCTGCGGACGGGAGCGGCTGGCCTGACGCTTGCCGTCGCCGCCCCCGCCTATCTTCGGGCGCAGGGCGCGCCGCTGAAAATCGGCCACCTAACCCCCACCACCGGCTTTCTCGGCCCACTCGGCGAATACGCGCAGATGGGCATCAAGCTGGCGGTCGAGCACATCAACGCCAACGGCGGCGCCGGAGGGCGGCAGGTCGAGCTGATCATGGAGGACAGCGTCAACCCGCAGACCGCCTCGACCAAGGCCGAGCGCATGTTCGAGCGCGACGGCGTCGACATGATCATCGGCGAGATCTCCTCGGCCTCCTGCCTGACGATCAGTCAGGTCGCGGCGCGCTACAAGAAATGCTTCGTCAACACCGGCGGCAACTCGGACAGCCTGCGCGGTCAGGACTGCAACCGCTACATGTTCCACGTCGAGACGCAGAACTCGATGTATGTGAACGCCGAAGGCCAGTATTTCGCGGGCGAGGGCATGGTGGGTGGCAAGAACTGGTACACGCTGAGCGCCGATTACGCCTTTGGCCATGACCTTCTGTCGGCGGCCAAGGCTTTTCTCGAGACCAATGGCGGCAACCTTGTCGGCGACGATCTGGTGCCGACCGACGCCACCGATTTCTCGTCCTACCTGCTGAAGATCCGTCAGGCCGAGCCGGACGTGGTGGCGCTCAACCTCGCGGGCACGCAGATCACCAACTTCTTCAAGCAATACGGTGAGTTCGGCCTCGACTTCACGCTCGGCGGCTTCGGCTTCGACACGGTTTCGGCTTGGGCGGCGGGGGCGCAGAACTTCCGCGGCACTTGGCCGAACGTGTGGAACCATCTGGTGCAGAACGACGCCAGCCAAGCCTTCGTGCAGGCGTTCAGCGATGCCTATGGCAAGCCGCCCGAGAACCAGGCCTGGGGGGATTACAACGCCGGTCTGATCATGGCCAAAGCGGTGGCCGAGGCGGGCGACGCTTCGGGAGACGCGCTGGTCGGCTATCTTGAGAGCGAGGAGGCCAAGTTCGACCTGATGAAGAGCCGTCCGGGCTATTTCCGTCCCTCGGACCACCAGCTCATTCAGGAGATCTATGCGATCACCGCGCTGCCCGCCGACGAGGCGCAGAACGAGTGGGACATCTTCACCACCTCCGATCCGGTTCCGGGCGCAGACCAGCCGCTCGAGTCGCTGGCCACCGCCGTCACTGGCGGCACCTGCTCGATGTGATGGGCCGGTAAAGCAGCCGGGGCAGCGGGCCAGAGGGCCCCTGCCCCACCCCCCCGATATCCAAAGAAAATACCCAAGGAAGGAGAGCGCCGCGATGCTGGGGCTATTCATCGCGCAGGTGCTGAACGGCCTGCTGGACGGCACCTATTACCTGCTGATCGCGCTGGGACTGTCGCTGATCTTCTCGCTTGGCGGGATCATCAACCTCGCGCATGGCGCCTTCTTCGCCATCGGCGCCTATCTCGCCATCCTGATCACGCCCTATGTGGGTTATTTCGGCGCGCTGATCCTCGTGCCGCTGATCGTGGCGGGGCTGGGCATGGCGACCGAGCGCACGCTCTTCACCCGCTTCTACCGGGTCGATCCGCTCTATTCGCTGCTGCTGACCTTCGGGCTTGCCATGGTGATCGAGCAGGGGCTGCGCTGGATTTTCGGCGCCTCGCCGCAGAACTACAACATGCCCGAGCTGCTGCGCGGGCAGGTGTTCTTGGGTGATTTCATCTACTCGCGCTACCGCATCTTCCTGATCGCCGTTGCGGTGCTCGCCGTCGGTGCGCTGTGGCTGCTGCTCAACAAGACCGCCTTCGGGCGCATCGTCCGCGCCGGGGTGCAGAACCCCGAGATCGTCGGCTCCCTCGGCATTTCACTGCGGCCCTATCTGTCGGTGGTCGCGGGCATCGGCATCGGCCTCGCCGGGCTGGCGGGCGTGTTGCTCTCGCCGATCTATACCATCCACCCGGCGATGGGCGCCGAGGTCATCACGCTGGCCTTCGTGGTGGTGGTGATCGGCGGGCTCGGCTCGTTCTGGGGCGTCATCATCGCCGCTGTCCTCGTCGGGCTGACCAAGGGCGTGCTCGTGGCCATCGGCCTGTCGTCATGGTCCACCGCCGCCATCTACCTGTTGATGTTCCTCGTGCTTCTGGTGCGCCCGCGCGGCCTGCTGGGCGAGCGCATCCTCCGCTTCGAATGAGACGATCCAACGCATGACCCGCATACATCCGCTTCTTGTCGCGGCAGCCGCGCTGATCGTGCTGCCCTTCCTCATCCTCGCCGCCGGGCTGACCTATACTTCGGCGACCGAGGTGGTGGTCTTCGGCCTCGCTTGCATGGGGCTCAACATCCTTGCCGGGCGCACCGGGCTGATCAGCTTCGGCCATGGCGCGTGGTTCGGCCTTGGCGCCTATCTCGCCGGGCTCTCGGCCCGAGCCATGGGCGCAGAGGGCAGCTTCTTTCTGCCGCTGATCGTCGCCGTGCTTGCCACCGCGCTGATCGCCGCCGTCTTCGGCGCCCTGATCCTGCGCCGCCGGGGGGTCTATTTCTCGCTGATGACGCTGGCGCTCTCGGCGCTCGGGTTCACCATCGCCTTTCGCTGGACCGAGGTGACCGGCGGCGAGAACGGGCTGGGCGGGATCTCCCGCCCGCAGATCTTCGGCCTCAGCTTCGAGATGTCCCAGCCCTATTACTGGCTGGTAGCACTCATCGCCTTTGCGGTGCTGTGCCTGCTGTGGCGGGTCTATAACTCGCCGCTCGGCACGGTGCTGCTGGCGATCCGCGAGAACGAGCAGCGCGCGCGCTTTCTGGGCTACAAGGTCGACCGCTACAAGCTGGCCGCCTTCGTACTCTCGGCGACGATCACCGCGCTGGCCGGGGTGCTGCTGCTCTACAAGAACCGCATGACCTCGGCCGAGCCGATGTCGGTGGTCTTCTCGGGCGAGCTTCTGGCCATGGTGGTGATCGGCGGCATGCGCTCGTTCATGGGTCCGGCGATCGGCGCGCTCTTCTACATCCTCTTCCGCGAGTATCTGTCGATCTATTCCGAGAACTGGCTGTTCTGGTTCGGCCTCGTGTTCATGGGCTTCGTGCTGTTCGCCCGCGACGGGCTGATCGGCATCCCCGGACAGATCCGGCGGCACTTCAATCCGCCCGCCGAGACCGGCGCGGCAATGGCCGGGCGCAAGGCCGAGGTGCATCCGCTGCCCGAGTTCCTGCGCCCCGAGCGCCATGTGGACGGCGCGCTGCTGGAGGCGCGCGGCATCTCCAAGCATTTCGGCGGGCTCAAGGCGGTGGATGAGGTCGACATTTCGGTGCGGGACCGCACGCTGCACGCCCTGATCGGCCCCAATGGCGCAGGCAAGACCACAGCGTTCAACCTGCTGTCGGGCCTATACACCCCCGACAGCGGCGAGGTGACGCTGGGCGGCCAGCCGCTTTCGGGGCGCAAGCCCGAGGAGATCTCCGAAGCCGGGATCGGGCGCAGTTTCCAGATCACCAACCTCTTTCCCTCGCTCACCGTGCAAGAGAACATCCGCCTCGCGGTGCAGGCGGGCGATCCCAGCCGGATGAACCCGGTGATCCGCGCCCGCAACCTTGCGCAGGTCAACGAGCGTACCGCGCAGATCATGCGCTACGCCGGGCTCAGCGGCATGGAAGAGGCCGAGGCCGGATCGCTGTCCTACGGCGGTCAGCGGCTGCTCGATCTGGGTCTGGCGCTTGGCAATCACCCGCGCATCCTGCTGGCCGACGAGCCGCTGGCGGGCCTGTCGGTGGCCGAGCGCGAGCGCATCGGCCTGCTGCTCAAGGCGCTGTCCCGCGACATTCCGGTGCTGCTGGTCGAGCATGACATCGACCGGGTGTTCGAACTGGCCGACCACGTCACGGTGATGAACGAGGGACAGGTGCTGCTCGACGGCACGGTGGACGAGGCGCGCGGCGACGCGCGGGTACAAGAGGTCTATATCGGCTCGGGAACCTCGGCGGTCGCCGCCAAGCCGCGCGTCAGCGCGGTGCAGGACGCCACCATCCTGTCGCTCGACAAGGTCAACGTCAGCTACGGCAAGAGCCACATCCTCAACGACGTCAGCTTCGATCTGCGGCAGGGCGAGATCCTCGCGCTCTTGGGTCGGAACGGCGCGGGCAAATCGACGCTGCTGAAATCGCTGATCGGCATCGCCCCGGTGGGCAGCGGCGAGATCACCCTCGAGGGCAAGACGATCTCGGGGCTGCCCTCCGCCGCCATGGCGCGCGCCGGGATCTCCTATGTGCCGCAGGGGCGCGGCCTCTTTGCTGGCATGTCGGTGAAGGACAACCTCGAGCTTGGGCGCATCCAGCGTCAGACCGGGCATGGGGTGCATTGGGACGAAGAGCGCATCTTCTCTTATTTCCCGCGCCTCAAAGAACGCATCGACACCCCCGCCGACTATCTCTCGGGCGGCGAGCAGCAGATGGCCGCGGTCGCGCGGGCGCTCTCTGGCGACACCCGCGTGCTGCTGCTGGACGAACCCTTCGAGGGGCTCTCACCCGCCGTGGTCGAGCAGCTTTTCGAAACCTTCGACCGGCTGCGGCAGGAGGTTTCGATCATCATCGTCGACCACAACCTCGATCTGGCGCTGACACTCTCTGACCGCACGGTCGCGCTCGAACGGGGTAGCATCATCCACGACGGCCCCTCCGCCGCGCTCGCGCATGACATCGACCTGCGCCGGCAAGTGCTCTGGCTCTGAGAAAGGACCTTCCATGACCCAAAAGGTTGCCATCATCGGGGCCGGGCTGATCGGCCGCTCGTGGAGCGCGCTCTTCGCCCGCGCCGGATATGAGGTGCAGGTCTGGGACGCCGACCCCGGCGTGCTCGAACGCTTCCCCACCGATATCGAGGCGCTCTGCGACACGCTTGTCACCGAGAAGCTGCTCGACGACAAGCCCGGCACGCTGGCCCGCATCCGCACCTGCCCGACGCTGGAAGAGGCGGTGGCGGATGTCGCCTTCGTGCAAGAGAACGGCCCCGAGAAGATCGAGGTGAAGACAGAGCTTTTCGCCCGGCTCGACGCCGCGACCCCGGTTGATGCGGTCATCGCCTCCTCGACCTCGGCCATAGTTGCCTCGCGGTTCACCGAGACGCTCACCCACCGCGCGCGCTGCCTCGTCGGCCATCCGGTCAACCCGCCGCATCTGGTGCCGGTGGTCGAGCTTTGCCCCGCGCCCTGGACCGATCCCGCCGCGATGGAGACGGCCGAGGCGATCTACAGCGCCATCGGTCAGGTGCCGGTGAAGATGGCCCGCGAACGCGACGGGTTCGTGCTCAACCGCCTGCAGGGCGCGCTTCTGGGCGAGGCGCTGCGGCTGATCGGCGAGGGCACGGTGTCGGTCGAGGGGCTGGACGCCACCATCAAACACGGGCTCGGCCTGCGCTGGACATTGATCGGCCCGATCGAGACTATCGACCTCAATGCCCCCGGCGGCATCACCGATTATGCGGCGCGCTACGGCGGCTTCTATGCAAGACTGGCCGCCGAGCCTGCGGGCCCCGAGGTGTTCTCGGTCGAGCAGGCCGAGAAGATCGCCGCAAGCTGGCCGCAGGACCGCAGTCCCGAGAAAATCCGCGAACGGCAGGACCGCCGCGACACGCGCCTCGCCGCGCTGCGCCGCCACCTCGCCGCCGAACAAAGCTGACCCAAGGAGACCCCAATGGCAAAATCCCGCAAGGTGATCATCACCTGCGCCGTAACCGGCGCGATCCATACCCCCTCGATGTCGGAATATCTGCCGGTGAGCGCCTCCGAGATCGCCGATGCCGCCATCGGTGCCGCCGAGGCTGGCGCGGCAGTGGTGCATCTGCACGCCCGCGATCCCGAAGACGGCCGCCCGGACCAGACCCCCGAGGCGTTCAGCCCCTTTCTGAAGGTGATCAAACAGGCCTCGAACGTGGTGGTGAACATCACCACCGGCGGCGCGCCGACCATGAGCATCGAGGAGCGCGTGCGCCCCGCCGCGACGCATCGGCCCGAGATCGCCTCGCTCAACATGGGCTCGATGAACTTTGGCCTCTTTCCAATGCTGCAGCGCTTTCCCGACCTCGAGCACCAATGGGAGCGCGACTACGTCGGCAATAAAAACATCATCTTCAACAACAGCTTCGGGCAGATCGAGCACATTCTGACCACGCTCGGTGCGCTCGGCACCCGCTTCGAGTTCGAGTGCTATGACACCGCCCATCTCTACAACCTCAAGTATTTCCTCGATCAGGGGCTGGTGAAGGCGCCGCTGTTCATCCAGACGGTGTTTGGCCTGATGGGTGGCATCGGCGCGCATCCCGACGACGTCATGCACATGAAGCGCACCGCGGACCGGCTGTTCGGCGATCAGTACCGCTGGTCGGTGCTGGGCGCGGGCAAGAACCAGCTGCCGATCGCCGCCATGTCCGCGGCCATGGGCGGGCATGTGCGGGTGGGTCTCGAGGATTCGCTCTGGGCCGGTCCGGGACAGCTGGCGCGCAGCAATGCCGAGCAGGTGGCCAAGGCGCGACAGATCATCGAAGGGCTCGGGCTGGAGCTTGCCAGCCCCGACGAGGCCCGCGAGATCCTCGACACCAAAGGCGCGGACGCCGTGGGGTTCTGAGCCGCACCCGAACCGGCGCAAGGCTGCTTATGGATCGGGAAAGCGCCCGGGCTCAGTCCCGGCGCACCCGGATCGGCCTTGCGACGGGCTGCGCCGCAAGCCGCGCGGCCATGTCCTGAGGCGCCGCGCGTTTGCGCAGGTAGATCCACAGCATCGCCATGACGCCGATCGAGAAATAGCCATCCACGGCGTAGTGATAGCCGCTCCAGATCGACAGCAGCAGGATTGCGGCGCAAAACAGCGCCGCCGGGAAGGCCAGCAGGGCAGAGCGTTCACCGCAATAGAGCGCGACGACCGTGGCCACCGACACATGCACCGAGGCAAAGGCGGAAATCCCCGTGCCAAAGCTTTCGCGCCCCGCGGCATACATCTCCCACAGGTACTCCTGAAGGGCACCCATGGTGGTGCCGTCAAGCCCCGCATATCGCTGCGTCAGGGTCAGCAGCGCAAAGCGATTGCCGTCATAGAGGCGGTCGTAAAACACCGGCCCCACCGACATTCCCCCCAGCGCCAGCATGTTGCCGATGACGATCCAGCTCGCGCAGTAGAGCGCCAGATAGCGCTTCACGCGAGCCTGATCCTCGTCGCAGGTCACAAGCACGACCGGAAACAACAGCGCCGCGATCAGCCACGGCCCGTGATAGAGCGGGCTGAGGCTCAGCATCATGTCCGGGCCGAACAGCCGGTTGATCACCGCCCAAGGATCCGCCTGCCCATGCAGCCATGCATCGAACCGCGCCAGATAGGGATCGGCGTAATAGGGCACGATCTGCGGCATCGTGGTCTTGAACAGCGTAAAGCCGAAATGCAGCGCCAGCACCGCGGCGTAGACCATGGCGACATTGGCGGCGGCCCTGCCCTTGGCGACGCCCCGCCGGGTCTCGGCATGAAAGGCCCAGACCGAGACCAGCACCGCGATGACCGCCACATACCAGAGCGAGACATCCGGCTCCGAGGTCAGCGTGCCGAGCACATCCGCGAGAACCCCATCGCGGAACAGGACGGCCACCAGAAAAGAGACCAGCGCGTAGCCGATGCAGAAGGTGAAGAAGGCGAGAGAAGGGATCATTTTCTCGCTCCCTTCGACAGTGCATTGGGGTTCGGCATGGCCATCTAAATCAATTTATCGAGACTCTGACATCTAGGGGAGCAAACCCATAAGTGAAGGCGGAGTCCCGCCAATTCGCGATCCGCCCGATCCGCAGGTGGTTCTTTGCCGATCGTCTTGGGCCTCTGGAGGTCCACCGAAACACCGTTTCGCCCGCGCGCAGAGGATCTGCGGCGGCGGCCCGGTCCTGCCGCAATTGTTCAAGAATCTGATGCCGGATGACGCGCCCGAAATGGCATCCGCGCGTCATGCGCTGCCTTGTCTAGCCGATCACGCGGCCCCCGTCGCGATGATCTGGCTCAGCGCAGGCGACAGTCCGACCGAGGGTTTGGCAATCGGCTTGCAGGCCCGGCTGGCAAAGCCCGCGCGCAGCGAGGCTAGCGTGATTGCCTGCGCCGTTGCCGTGGCGATCGGGTCGAGCACGATGGCGGGCACCTCGCCCGCGATTTCCGGTGCCAGCCCCGCCAGCGGTGCCCCGCCGAGGATCACCACGTCGGCGCCATCTTCCAGCGCCGCCGCGCGCGCCAGAGCAACCAGATCCGCGCGCTGCGCGTCGCGCGCTGCCAGCACATCGGCGGCATGTCCCGCAGGCGTGCGCACGCCGGTGAACCGCGCGCCGAGGCCGGTCGCCATGACGCAATCGCTGTACCAGCGGCTCATCACCGGCGAGAAGGTCACGATCGAGAAACGGTCGCCGAGCATGGCCGCCGACAGCACCGAGGCTTCGGCCATGCCGACCACCGGAAGATCGAAGATCTCGCGCGCGCCCGCCAGCCCCGGATCGCCGAAGGCGGCGACGATCACCGCGTCGATCCCCTCCAAATTCTCGGCGATCATCTCAAGCGTGATGCCACCGGCGATCTGCGCTTCGGCCCGCGAGGCGATATAGGGAAATCCCCGCGGCGCGGTGACCGGCACGATCTCGGCCCGGTCGCCAGCCACCTGCCGCGCGATGGCGGCCATGCTGTCGGTCATCGCGACGGTCATATTGGGATTGACGAGAAGCAGACGCATCACGGGGCCTCTTTCTGAAAGATGTCGATGCGCTTCAAAAGCGGCGCGATCTCTGCCGCCAGCGCAAGAAGGGCCGCGTCCCGGCCCGGGGCGGCGATGATCTGCAGGCCCAGCGGCAGGCCCTCGCGATCCCGGCCACAGGGCAGCGAAATCGCCGGGCAGCCGGAGTGGTTGGCCTGCGGGGTGAAGGCGGCGTGATCCCGACCGCCGCAGGCGGCACCAGCGATGGTGGCGGGCGCGCTGTCTTCGGCGGGCCATGCGGCGCAGGGCGTGGTCGGGGTGATCATCACGTCAAAGCGGGTGAGGAAATCGCGCAGGATCTGAGCCATGCGGTGCCCGGCCTGATGCGCCTGCGCCACCGCGCGGCCCGAGAGCCGCAGGCCGCTGTCAATCTGCGCGCCGAGATCGGGGTCAAAGAGCGCAGGATCCTCCTGCCAGCGATCCCCGAAAAGCGCAGCCAGCCCCGCATATTGCAGCGGCATGATGGCCATCCCGTCCAGCCCTGCCCACTCGGGTGCCGCCTCGGTCAGACTGTGACCGGCGCCGCGCAGCGCATCCATCGCGGCGGCGAAGGCCAAATCGACGTCCGGGTCCAGCAGCTGGCCAAGGCCGAAATCCGCAGCGGCCGCGAAGAACCCGCGCAGCGGCTCGGCCTGCGGCACGTCTGCCAACACCGACATGGCAAGCTGGATGTCTTCCATATGGCGCGCGATTGGCGCGATGACCGAGATCCCCCAGACCGGCTCGTCGAAGCCGGGACCGTAAGGCACCAGATCCTGCGTCGGCTTGAAGCCGATCACCCCCACATGCGCAGGCGGACGCCGGCTGGAGCCGCCCGCATCGGTGCCAAGCGCCAGCGGCGCCATCCCTGCCGCCACAGCGGCCACCGAGCCGCCAGAGGAACCACCCGGCGTTCGCGACGGGTCGACAGGGTTGCGGGTGATGCCGTGCAGCGGCGTTTTGGTGGCGCCCTTGCAGGCGAACTCGGAACAGGTGCCGATGCCGAGGATCATCGCCCCCGCCGCGCGCAGCCGGGCCACGGCCCGCGCGTCCTCTGGCGCGATGAAATCGGCAAACAGCCTCGAGCCTTGGGTGATCGGCAGACCCTTCACCCAGATGTTGTCCTTGATGACCACCGGCACCCCGGCGAGCGGCAGATCCTCACCCTTGGCAAGGCGCGCGGCCACGGTTTCGGCCTCGGCCTCAAGGCGGGGGTTCACCAGCGTCAGCGCGTTCAGCTGCGGGTTCATCTCCGCGACACGCGCCCGCGCGGCCTGCGCAACCTCAAGCGGGGTGACGCGCTGCGCGCGCACCTCGGCGGCAAGATCGCAGGCGGAAAGTTCCATCACGCTCATACTTGACCCTCCTGCACCTGCGCCCAGTGCGCAGCAATGTCGCGGCGCGGGGCGATCCACACCCCTTCGCGGGCCGAGATATGCGCCAGCACATCCTCAAGCCCCGCGATCCGGCCAGCGCGGCCGATCAGCCGCAGATGCAGACCGACCGAGAGCATCCGCACCGCCGCGCCGCCTTCGTCATAGAGCCGCTCGAACGCGCCGATCACATAGTCCGAAAAATCGCGCGCCTGTACGAAGCCGCCCCCCGGAGAGAAGCGCATGTCATTGGTATCGAACGCATAAGGCAGGATCACATGGCCGCCGTCCATGCGCGGGATATCGTCGTCATACGCGTCGCTGTCATAGAGGAAATCGCCCCGCGCCTTCAGCAGGGGCCGCGTGTTCAGCGAGGCCGAAGAGCGGGTGTGCCAGCCCACCGGGGCCACACCGCAGGCGCGGGTGATGGCGGCATGGGTGCGCTCGATCACCGCCTCTTCCTCGGTGCGCGCCATATTGGCGTGACGCTCCCACAGCCAGCCGTGGCAGGAGACTTCATGCCCCCGCGCCACCGCGTCCTGCAGCAGCCACGGCGCGCGCTCGGCCACCCGCCCGCAGGCCGAGAAGGTCGCCTTGGCACCCACCTTGTCAAAGGCTTTGGCGATCCGCGCATAGCCCTGCCGCGTGCCATAGGCGAAGTGGCTCTCCATGCAGAGATCCGGCGCGTGCTCGACCTCTTCGCGGATCTCATAGGTGACCTCGTTGCGCGCGTCGCCGTCGCCGATGGAATATTCCGCGCCCTCCTCCACGTTGACCACGAAGGAGACGGCGAGGCGCGCGCCCCCCGGCCAGCAAGGCGCTGGCTCGGCGCCGAAATAGCCCCGGAAGTCGCGGCGGTCGTCCCTGTCAAAACTCATGCGCTTACCCTTGGATCATACGGTTGAGGCCGACGGTGCGCGCGCCAAAGACCAGCACGATGATCGCCAGCAGGATCAGCCCCGAGGACATGGCCGCCAGCGACGGATCGGGCTGTTCCTCGAGGTATTGCAGCATCTTGATCGGCAGCGTCTTGTTGCGCGCGTCGGTGAGGAAGATCGAGATCGGGTAGTTGTCCATCGAAGCAAGGAAGGCGAAGAGCCCCGAGGTCAGATAGGCGGGCGCAAGGCTTGGCACGAGCACCTTGAGGATCGCCTTGGGATAGCTCAGCCCCAGCGTCCGCGCCGCGTCGATCAGCGAGAAGTCGAAGGCCGCCATCGAGGCCAGAAGCGTGCGCATCACGAAGGGCAGCGTGATCACGATATGGCCCAGCAGCAGCGACCAATAGGCGTCGCGCAGGCCGATCTCGCGGAAGAACTGCAGCAGCGCCACGCCCACCACCAGCCCCGGCATCATCAACGGAGAGACGGCGAAAGTGGCGATTGCCTCGCGGCCCCGGAACTGGCCGCGGGTGACCGCGACCGAGGCCAGCGTGCCCAGCACCAGCGAGATCAGCGTGGAAATCAGCGCAAGGTTCAGCGACAGCAGCACCGCGTCCCACAGCCCGCTGCGCTTGCCCAGCGAGGCGTACCAGCGCAGCGACCATTCGGGCGGCGGCAGCGTGTAGACCGGCGAAGAGGTGAAAGAGGCCGCGATGGTGATCACGATGGGCAGCATCAGGAAGGCGACGCAGGCCAGCCCCATGCTCCACGAGAGGGCGCGGAAGATACGGTCTGTCTGGGTCATGTGCGGGCTCCCAGCCTGCGGGCCAGCCAGCTCGACAGCACCACCACCAGCACCGCGATGCCCAACAGCACCGCCGAGATGGTGGAGCCAAGCGGCTCATTGCGGAGATAGAGGAACGAGCGGGCGATGAGCATCGACAGCGTCTGCTGGCGCTCGCCGACGATCAGCGAGGGGATCACATACATCGACACCGCCAGCGAGAAGGTGAAGGCCGAGCCCGCCACCACACCCGGCAGGGTCAGCGGCAGCGTGACGTTGAAGAAGCGAAACATCGGCGTGGCCCCTAGCGAGGCGGCGGCTTCGGGCAGGCGCTGGTCAAGCTGGCGCACCACGGCGTAGATCGGCAGCACCATGAACGGCAGGAACACATTCGCCGCCCCGACAATCAGCGCGGTTTCGGTGAACATCATTCGGATGGGCCGGTCGATCAGGCCGATCCATTGCAGCGCCCCGTTGAGCGCACCATTGGCGCGGAACAGGATCGACCACGCAAAGGCTTTGACCACCACCCCCAGCGACATCGGCAGCACCATGGCCACCAGAAAGACCGTCAGCCATCCGCCCTTGGCGCGGCTCATGGCGAAAGCGGTGGGATAGGCGATGACCAGCGCCAGCAAGGTGGTCAGCCCGGCAATGCGCAGCGTGCGCCAGAGCACGCGCATGTTGTATTCGTCGGCAAAGAAGTCGGCGTATTCGGCGAGTGAAAATCCATCCGGCGTGCGCACCGATTTGGCCAACAGCATGACCAGCGGCAGCGCATAGATCACCGCCAGATACCCAAGCGCGGGGACCGCGAGCAGCGAAAGACGGTCGACGCGGCGGATCATGCGGCGCCTCCATAGACCAGCGTGTCGGCGATCTCCCAGCCAAGCTGAACGGTCTCACCACGGGCCAGACCGCTGCGGATGCCGGGCAGTTCGCACAGGATGCGGTCCCCCTCGGCGGCGCGGCCATGCAGCACGGTCTTGGAGCCCAGTACCATCACGTCCTCCAGCACCACCGACAGGCTGTTTTCGCCCTGCCCCACCGCGATAAGCTCGGGCCGCACGCCGATCTGCGCCGCGCCGCCCACCGGCAGATCGCCGCGGGCGCGCAAGGTTCCGTAGGGCGTGTCGAGCGTCAGCAGCCCGCCCTCGGAGGCGGCGACGGTGCCCATGATGGTCGCCGAAAGCCCGACGAAATCCATGACAAAAGGCGAGGCCGGACGGGCATAGAGCGTCGACGGGTCGGCAAACTGCTCGATCTTCCCGGCGTTCATCACCGCGATCCGGTCCGACACGCCCATCGCCTCTTCCTGATCGTGGGTGACAAAGATGGCGGTGATCCCGCGGTCGCGCAGCAGCGATTTCAGCTCCACCTGCATGGTCTCACGCAGCTTGCGGTCGAGGGCAGAGAACGGCTCGTCGAGCAGCAGCAGATCCGGCCCCACCACCAGCGCCCGCGCCACGGCGACGCGCTGCTGCTGACCACCCGACAGCGCCGAGATCGGGCGGCCCGCAAATCCCTCCATCCGCACGAGGCGCAGCGCCTCGTCGACCGGACCAGCGATCTGCGCCTTGGGGGTGCCGCGCGCCCGCAGCCCGAAGGCGACATTCTCGGCCACGGTCAGATGCGGGAAGAGCGCGTAGTTCTGGAACACCACCGAAACGTTGCGTCTATGCGCGGGAAAGCGGCTGATGTCGCGCCCGCCCAGCACCACCGAGCCCTCGTCGGCCTCCATCAGCCCGGCGATGATGCGCAACAGCGTGGTCTTGCCGCAGCCCGAGGGACCGAGGAGAGAGACAAGCTCTCCCCGGTCCACCCGGAAGTTCATGCCGGACATGACGCTTGTGCCTTTGAAAGATTTCGCAACGCCCCAAACGTCGAGGTAACGGCGATCGCCCGGAGTGGGGTCTTGGGTCATGTCCAACATCGCCTCAGAGCGCCATCAGCTTGTCGAAACGCTCGATCCACGCGCGGCGGTTGGCGGCGACGAAGGCCCAGTCGGGGCTGTAGATCTGCACGCCCTCGGGGATCACCGCGCCCGCCTTGACCGTGGTGTTGGCGGGCACCGAAGAGGCGAAATCGGCGATGGCCGACTGCATCTTCTCGCCCAGCATCTCATTCACATAGGCCTCGGCCAACTCCGGGTTCGGCCCGCCCTTCACAAGGCAGATGCCCGACGGCATGGCGAAGATGCCTTCCTTCGGCGCGGCCAGATCGACCGGCACGCCTTCGGATTTGCGCGGCAGCGTGTAGGACGAGAAATTGCCCGACAGCAGCGTGATCTCGCCCTGCTCCAGCAAGTTGAAGGCTTGGCTCATGGTCGAATAGACCGACAGCAGGTTGGGCTTGAGCTCCTCGAGCTTGGTGAAGGCAGCGTCGATCTCGTATTGCGCTTCCGAGAACGGCTTGCCCGAGCCCAGCATCGCCGCGACAAAGAGCGTCCACATGCCTTCGGTGTTCTGCAGCGAGGGGATGATCACCTGTCCCGCGTTGGCGGGATCCCAAAGCGCGTCCCACGACGGCACGCCCTCGGAATAGTCGGTGTTATAAGCCACGCCCGCCCAAGGCTGGACGTAGTTGCACCACATGCCGTCCATATGCACCGCATCGCCGCGCAGGTCGGTCATATTGGGCACGGCCTCGGCGGTGATCGGGGTCAGCAGATCGGCCTCGACCGCTTGGATCATCACCGGGTCGTCCATCTGCACCACCGACAGATACGGCTGGTCCTTGTTCGAGGCCATCTTTTCAAGGTTGACCGAGGATTTGGTGCCCTCGAACAGAATATCCGCGCCGATCGCCTCTTTCATATGAGGCACGACGATCTCTTCCATCCACGCGGTGTGCGATCCGGCACAGCCGATCACCAGTTCAGAGGATTGCGCGCGCAGCAGCGCGGGCGTGGCCAGCGTTCCGGCGGCGGCAAAGGCCGAGGTCTTGAGCAGCGAGCGGCGGGTGAGGCCACGGTGCGTGAGGCGGGTCATGGGCGTTCCTTCTCTGTCGGTTGCAAGGCGCGTTGGCCAAAGGGTTTGGCTGGTGAAAAGGGCCGGTTCTGGCGCCGACCTCAAATGGGATGCCATTTGACTTACGCAGGATTTCTGGCCCTCTGGCGAGAGATACGGCATGAAAATCGCATAATTTCTCAAAACGACCAAAGTTTGTGCGGCTGAACTGCACCCCTGCCCGGCCTGCAGGCTAACCGCGAAGCCAAATGGCATCCCATTTTACGGAAAGCCAGTACGCAGCGACTCGCGCCCGCCGGTCAGCGGGTCGGGGCAACCATGTTGGGATGTTTCGTGAACGCGGGCGAAAGGGGCCTAACCCTCCCCGTCCTCCAGAACGGCCGCGAAGGTCTCGCCGGTGTGCTGGAGATGCTGGCGCCAGACCTGCGCCGCCGCCACCGCGTCGCCGCTGCGCAGGGCCTCCATCAGCGTCTCATGCTCTTGCACCGATTGCGCCAGACGGTGGGCGCTGTGGATCGCCATGAACCGGCCATAGCGCGCCCGCGCAATCAGCCGCTTGTGCGCGTCATGCACGATGGGATTGCCGCAGTTCTCGACAATAAAATCGTGGATCGCAGAATTGGTGTCGAAGTAATCGGTGTGGTTGCCCAGCTTGTGAAACACCATCATCTGCGCGTGCAGGTCCTCAAGCTCGTCCAGCAGCGCGGGCGTGATGGTCCGTGCGAGGCGCTCGGCGGCAAGGCTTTCGAGCGAGGCAATCACCTCGAAAAGCTGCACCGCCTCTTCGGCGCTGCATTGCACCACCTGCGCACCCTTGTTGCGCGAGATCTCGATCAGCCCGTCCTGATGCAGCAGCTTCAGCGCCTCGCGCACCGGCGTGCGCGACAGATCCAGTTCCGCCGAGATGCGCCGCTCCACCAACCGAGAGCCGGGCGGGTACTCGCCTTTGACGATACGATCGCGAAGCACTTCGGCCACCCATTGGGCAATCGCAGTCGGCGAGTCCGTGACCGGGGGAACGGCGGTCAGTTCGGGAAGAGGCTGGCTCAAGGCAAAGTGTCTCAGACAAGTAATCCTGTGGCATTCCATTTTGCCCATGCCGCAGGGCGATGCAACCAAATCACGCGCATAGCGCGGAGCCGCCGACCCGGTCATCGCACACGTCCCGGCGTAAAAGCGCCCGCAACCATTTGATTCGCCACAACCTCGCCGATCCGGGCCCTCCTCGGATCCAGATCGCTTAAATTATGCAAATTTGGCATTCCATTTGCTCAATAAGGCGACAGCGCCGAGCGCGGCAAAGAAATTTCGGCGCAATTTCCCTCTCGTCCGCCGCGGATCGGCTCAGGCTGATCTCAGCGCAGAGAGGGCACACTGCCCGCTGAACCACTGACATAAATGCCATATGGCAGTGTTCGCTCCTCTTCTTCTGGTTGGCGTGCCGAGAAAAATTGTCATGGACGATTTGGCCCGGCCTGCCTGAACGAAAGACCGCCCGCCACTTTGTCCGTGCCCAACAGAGAGGACAAAGACATGTGCGAACGTTGCGGAAACACCTATCACAACATCCAGATGGCCAGCCGACGCGGCTTTCTCAAAGGCAGTGCCGCCGCTGCGGCCAGCCTTGCGCTGCCCGCCGGGCTGATGGGCGCCTCCGAGGCCGCCGCCGCCGGGATGACCACCATCAAGGCCACCCACGGCGCGGGCCTGTGCAACCTCGGCATCTTCCTCGCCAAAGAGCGTGAACTGGCCAAGGACGACGGCGTCGAGCTTGATTTCGTCGTGACCCCGACCACCACCGATGTGGTCACGCTCTTCGGCGCGGGCATGGTCGACGTCTCGGTCATCCCCTATTCCAACTTCATCACGCTGGTCGATGCCGGGGCGCCGGTGCGCATCGTCGCGGGCGCGGGTGTCGAGGGCTGCATCTTCGTCGGCGCCGAAGGCATCACCTCGGCCGAGGATCTCAAGGGCAAGACCATCGGCACCTTTCAGGCCGACACGCTCGAAGTGCTGCCCTATGACTATCTGACCGCCGCGGGCATGTCCTTTGCCGATGTCGACGTGAAATATTTCAACACCTCGCCCGAGCTTGCCGCCGCCTTCATCAATGGCGCGATCGACGCGGTCTGCCACATCGAACCCTATGCCACGCAATGTCTGCAGGAGCGCGCGGGCGCCTCGGTGCTGTCGGACGGGCTGGATGTCTACGGCAAGGGCTATTCGGACTGCGTGCTGGCCGCGCGCATCCCGCTGCTGGAAGAGAACCCTGACGCGGTGAAAGCGGTGATCAAGGCGATGATGACCGCGCAGTTGCAGTCCGAGCAGGACACCGACAAGGCGCTCGAGGACACGGTGGGCACCTACTACAAAACCTCGCTCGAGGCGCTGAAGCTGGCCCAGTCGCGCCAGCCGGTGATGATCGACCAGCGCAACAATACCGAGTTCTTCGTCGAACGTTCGGCCTCGATGCAGGCCATGGGTTACGTCAAGAACACGCTTCCAGCCGAGGCCGTTGACTGGACGCTTCTGGAAGAGGTGATCGCCGAGAACGGCGACCTCTACGAGCAGCTCGCGCTCAAGACCGCCTGAAGACCCCATTGAGCCAAGAATGAGCACAGGAGCCTCCCATGAGCGACGGAACCATGAGTGACGAGAGAAAACTATCCGCCCCAACGCGTCCGCCCGCGGGCCGCAATCTGGCCCGCAAACTGGCCCCGGCGCTGTGGTCTCTCGCCTCGCTCGCAATCTTCGTGGGCTTGTGGGAGCTCGCATGGTGGCGGGGGTGGGCAAACCCTCTGCTGCTGCCGCCACCGCATATCTTTCTGGCCAATCTGCCCGACCAGTTCCGCTTTTTCGACCCCAACGGCCAGCGCGCCGGGGCGCTCAGCCAAGGCGGATCCTTCTGGTCGGTGCTGGGGGTCATCGGCTGGACCTCGCTGCGGGTCACCGCAGGGCTGGGGCTGGGCTTTATCATGTCGCTGGGGATCGGGCTTGCGATCCGCTACTTCCGCATCTTCGGCAATCTGATGCTGCCGATGGTCACTATGCTGGCACCGATCTCGCCGGTGGCATGGATCCCGGTCGCCGTTTTCGTCTTCGGCATCGGCAACCCGCCCGCGATCTTTCTGGTGTTCATCGCCATCTTCTTCGTGATGACGCTGGCGACGCTGTCGCTGATCGACAGTGTGCCCAAGAACTACATCCAACTGGCCAAGATCATGGGCTGCTCGAAACGGCAGATCTACCGCCATGTGATCCTGCCCGCGATCCTGCCCGACCTTTTCGTCACCCTGCGCATGAACCTTTTCGCCGCGTGGATGGTGGTGCTCATCGCCGAGGCGGTGGGCGTCGGCTCGGGCCTCGGTCAGGTCACCATGCTGGCGCGCAACACGTTCAACGCCAGCCTCGTCTTCTTCACCATGACACTTATCGGGATCACCGGCTTTGCCTTCGATCAGGCGCTTCGCTACGTGCAGCGCAAGGTCCTTTGGTGGGTCGGTCCCAGCCCCGTGGGAGGGGTGTGACCCATGCTCGGACTGTCCATCAAGAACGTCTCGAAAACCTGGAACCCGGACGGCCCCGAGCCGGTCCCCGCTGTCCGCAACCTCACACTCGATGTGGCGCTTGGCGAGTTCGTCGTGCTGCTCGGGCCCTCAGGCTGTGGCAAAAGCTCGCTGCTCTATATCGTCGCCGGGCTCGAAGACGCCACGCAGGGATCTGTCACCTTCGACGCTCTGGAGATCACCGAACCCTCGCCCGAACGCAGCCTGATCTTTCAGGAAGCCTCGCTTTATCCGTGGCTGACGGTGAAGGACAATATCACCTTCGGTCTGCGCATCGCTGGCAAGTCGCCGCGCGAGATGGATGAGGCCGCCGAGCGGCTGCTGCGTCTCGTCGGCCTGGTCGGCGCGGGCAACAAGCGCCCGCATGAGCTGTCCGGCGGGATGCGCCAGCGCGCCGCGCTGGCACGGGCGCTGGCGATGAAACCCAAGGTGCTGCTGATGGACGAGCCCTTTGCCGCGCTCGACATCCAGACCCGCGCCCGGATGCAGAAACATCTGCTCGATGTCTGGGAAAGCTCGGGCGCTTCGGTGCTGCTGGTGACCCACTCGATCGACGAGGCGCTGGCGCTGGCCGACCGCATCGTCGTCTTCACCGCGCGTCCCGGCCAGATCAAGGCCGAGATCCGCCTCGATCAGGCCCGCCCACGCGACCTGCGCAGCCCCGAAATGACCGACCTCGCGCGCCGCTGCGAAGCGCTGCTGGCCGAGGAAGTGGAAAAATCCTTCAAGGAACAGGAATTCTCGTGAGTATCGAAATCGTCACCGCCCGCTGGATCGTTTCGGGCGCAAAGGATGATGTCTCGCCCGATATCATCGAAAACGCGGCACTGGCACATGAAGACGGCATCATCCTCGCCGTCGGTCCCGCCGCCGAGATCACCGCCGCCTATCCCGATGCCAAGACCACGGATTACCCGCATCACCTGATGATGCCGGGGCTGGTCAACAGCCACCACCACATCGGCCTGACCCCGCTGCAGCTGGGCGCGCCCGATTACGCGCTGGAACTGTGGTTCGCCGCGCGGCTGTCGATGCGCAAGATCGACCCCTATCTCGACACGCTGTTCTCGGCCTTCGAGATGATCTCTTCGGGCGTCACCACAGTGCAGCATATCCAAGGCTGGGCCACCGGCGATCTGGAGCAGGTCAAAGCCTCGGCGGGCGGTGTGCTGAAAGCCTATGAGACGGTGGGGATGCGCGCCTCTTACTGCTACGCGGTGCGCGAGCAGAACCGGTTCGTCTACGAGGCCGACGAGGATTTCTGCCGCCGCCTGCCGCCCGAAGCCGGGCGCGCCATGGCCGAGCACCTCGGCCAGCAGAAGATGAGCTTTGCCGAATATATGGCGCTTTACGAGCATCTGCGCGACAGCAACGGCAATTCGCGCGCGCGCATTCAGCTTGCCCCGGCGAACCTGCACTGGATGACCGACGACGGGCTTTTGGCGATGAAAGAGCGCTCGGACGCCGACGGTGTGCCGATGCATATGCACCTGCTCGAGACCGCCTATCAGAAGGAATACGCCTTCAAGCGTACCGGCACGACCGCTGTCAAACATCTCGAAAAGCTCGGACTTCTCGGCCCGAAGCTGACCCTTGGCCACGGCGTGTGGATGACCGAAGAAGACCTCGAGATCTGCGCCGGAACCGGCACCTGCGTGTGCCACAACTGCTCGTCCAACTTCCGCCTGCGCTCGGGGATGCTGCCGCTGATGGAGCTGCGCAAGCGCGGCATCGTGGTCGGCATGGGCATCGACGAGGCAGGCATCAACGACGACCGCGACATGCTTCAGGAAATGCGTATGGCGCTGACCGTGCACCGCGTGCCGGGCATGGATCACAGCGCCGTGCCGACGCCGACCGGCGTGCTGCGCATGGCCTCCGAACATGGCGCGCTGACCACCGCCTTCGGTGCCGAGATCGGACGTCTCGATCCGGGGCGGCGCTTCGATGCGGTGGTGC
The DNA here is from genome assembly GCF_010500775.1 of Salipiger sp. PrR002. NCBI lineage: Bacteria > Pseudomonadati > Pseudomonadota > Alphaproteobacteria > Rhodobacterales > Roseobacteraceae > Salipiger > Salipiger sp. PrR002. The sequence continues at coordinate 42,716 of NZ_JAAGOU010000021.1, read as the reverse complement.
TCGATTACGACAGCGCCACCTATCCCTATCAGGACCCCGACATCGCCCCGCTCGACGCGCTCATCCACCGCGCCAAATGCAAGGACGTGCATGAGGTGCTGATCGACGGCGAAGTGATCTACCGCGACGGCAATTTCACCCGCATCGACCGCGCAGAGGTCCTGGCGCAGATCGCCGAGGCGCTGGCCAAACCGCGCGACGAAGAAGAGCAGCACCGCCACTGGCTGCGCGATCAGGTCTTTGGCGAGGTCGAAAACTTCTACGACGGCTATATCACCGGCACCGCCCCGCGAACGCCCTTCTACAACCGCTCCTCCCGCGACTGACCCGGAGCCCGAGAGGACAGACCATGCCCGAAACCCTCTTTCGCAACGTGCGCCTGCTTGATCTGCAGGCGCATGACGGACTGACCGCGCCCTGCGATCTGCTGGTGCGCGATGGCCGTATCGCCGAGATCGGCGCCCCCCAGCCCGCGCCCGATGCGGCGGTGGTCGAGGGTCGCGGCGATCTGCTGATGCCCGGCCTCGTGAACGGCCATTTCCACTCGTCGGTCAATCACATGAAGGGCCGCCTGCCGTCGCTGCCGCTCGAGATTTTCATGCTCTACGAGTGCCCCGAACTCGAGGTGCTGCGCCCCACCCCGCGCGAAGCCTATCTGCGCACCATGCTTGGCTGCATCGAGATGCTGAAGACCGGCACCACCTCGGTGCAGGACGATTGCTTTTTCGTGCCCGAGCCGACGCCCGAGATCATCGACGCGGTGGCGCAGGCCTATCTCGACAGCGGGATGCGCGCCCGGCTGGCGCTGGATCAGCCGGAGGTGCCGGAACTCGACAAGCTGCCGTTCCTGCGCGACCTGCTGCCTTGCGAGTTGCGTGCACCGCTCGAACAGCCCTCACCCTGCCCCGCCCCGCGCCTGCTGGAGCTTTACGATCACCTCCTTGGCCAATGGCATGGCGCCGAAGGTGGACGGCTGAAGGCGGCGGTCTCTTGCTCGGCACCGCAGCGCGTGACGCCCGAGTATTTCGCCGCGCTCGACGACCTGAGCCAGCGCCACGACCTGCCGTTCTATGCCCATATGCTCGAGACCAAACTGCAGCGGGTCTATGGCGAGGAGTGCCTCGGCGGGCGCTCGCTGGTGCGCTACACGGCGGATCTGGGGTTTCTGTCCGAGCGGATGAACGTGATCCATGCGATCTGGGTCGATGACGCCGATCTCGACCTCATCGCGCAAAGCGGCGCAAGCGTGGCCCACAATCCGATCTCGAACCTGCGCCTCGGCAGCGGCATCATGCGGTGGCGCGACATGCTCGGAAGGGGCATCCCGCTCTGCCTCGGCGTCGATGAGGCCATCGCCGACGACGCGATCAACATGTGGAGCGTGATGAAAACCGCCGCGCTGGTGCACACGCTGGACCGTCCGCGCTATGAGGATTGGCCGATGGCACCCGAGGTGCTGCGCGCCGCGACCGAAGGCGGCGGACGGGCGATGCGCGAGCCCGGTCTGGGCACGCTGGGGATCGGCGCGCCTGCGGACCTCAATCTGCTGGACCTCAGCGCCCTGCCCTTCGTGCCGCTCAACAACCTGCCCCGGCAGTTGGTGCATTGCGAATTGGGCCAATCGCTTCGGATGACCATGGTCGCCGGAGAGATCGTCACCGAGAAGGGCCGCCTTCTGCGGGTCGACGAGGCGGCGCTTCTGGAGGAGGCTGGCGCGCTCTTTGCAGGCAAGCGCGCCCAGATGGACCGCGCCGATGCGCAGGTGGCGCGTTATCTGCCCGCCTATCGCGCGATGTACGACATGGCCTCGGCGCGGGACGTGGGGCTGCGGCGGCGGCTTGGCTGAGGGCGCGCGCATCTTGCCCGATAGGCCGCCGCGCGGCATCATGGTGCTCCGCTGATCCGGAGATCTCGCCGATGCCACTGCCAGCTTCTTCGCGCCGCCGCGCCGTGCTGATCGCGGGCCTGCTTTGTGTGGGAGCGGTCGGGCCCTGCGTTGCCGATGATCCCTCCCCCGGCGGGCAGGCATGGTCCGACACCTGCGCAAAGTGCCACCGCAGCACCGAGGCGATCGCCTATGCGCTGCCCGATCCCGACGACCGCGCGGGAAAGGACCGGCTGAACCGCTTTCTGGCCATGCACCACGCCCCCGATGACGAGGCGCGCGCCGCGCTGGTCAACTGGCTGGCGGATCAGGCCAGCCAGTAAAGCAGCACCAGCCCCAGAACCGACCCGAGCAGCGCCGCAAACCCCGTCAGCCGCAGCCGATCCTTCACCGAACTCGGCCCGGCCCCATAGCTGAAACGCTCGTAGTCGATGCAACTCAGCGGCACGCCCATTTCCAGCGCGCTGTCGGCCACGAGGGTCATCATCGCGCCCGGCCCGCAGATCATCACCTCGCAGGCCGAGGGCTCCAGCCCCTCCATGGCTTTCTCGAGCAGGGCGGCGTTCATCGGCCCGCGCAGCAGCCGCAACTCGGTCACATCTTCGGCCCGGTCCGATACCAGCATCGGCGTGACGCCAAGCGCGGCGCAGGCGGGCTGATACAGCTCGGGCGGCACCATCGCCCCGGCGCTGCGGGCGGCATAGACAAAGCGGACCTGCCGCTGACTGCGGCTGCGCGCCAGATGGCTCAGGATCGACAGGATCGGCGCGATCCCGACGCCGCCGGCCACAAGGATCAGCGGCCCCTCCCCGCGCGGCACGAAACTGCCGTGCGGCGCATCCATCGACACTGCGGTGCCCGCAGGCAGCGCGCCGATGCCATCGGTGAAATCCCCGGCCTCCTGAATAAGAAACCGCAGGCCGTCTTCCCCCGGCGCAGAGGCGATGGAAAACGGATGGTCATGCAGCGGCAGCCGCTTTGCGCCGAACGCCAACCACGCGAACTGCCCCGGCTCGAACGCCAGCGCGGCCCCTTGCGGCGGCGCCAGACGCAGCAGCCACAGACGCTCGGCGACGTGGCGGTTTTCGGCGATGGTCCAAGGCGCGGCACCGCGCCGGACCAGACGCCGGGCGTAGACCGAGACCGCAGGCAGGCAGACCGCCAGCGCCAGCCCGATCCAGAGCAGGGCCGTTCCCATGCCCCTCAGGCCATCGCTCAGCACATGCCAGAGCAGCGCCGCGACCAGCCCCAGCGCGCCAAGCGCATGACCCGCCCGCCACAGCTGATAGCGCATCGGCAGCCGGTCCCGCAGCAGCGCCAGCGCGACCACCAAGGCCAGCAGCCCCAGCGCGATCCGCGCATCCCACAGCCCCGGCCCCGAGAGCACGAAGTCGATCCTCCGCGCGAGCCGTCCGGGGCGGTCGGGGTCGGGCAGGCCGATGAAGGCCAGCACATGCACCAGCGCCAAAAGCAGCGCCAGCGGCGCCGCCCATTTGTGAAACGCCATGGTCACATCAATGCCGATGCGGCCCGAGATCGCCTCGAACCGCCCACTGGTCACCATCTGCGCCAGAACCATGACCGCCGCCGCGATACCGCAAGCCGTCGCCAGCCGCATGGCACCTTGCCAATGGCCGGGCTCGGAAAGCAGCGCCACAAGCATCGGCAGCGCGACCAGCCCGGCGTAGAGACAGGCAAGCACGCGGGGCGGCAGGCCGCGGCGTTTGGAACGGTCTTGGGGCATGGCGCTTTTGGCTCCTTTGTCCAAAGCTTAGCGCGGCCCGCGCAGCGAAGACTTGATGCGGATCACAAGCGGGGGCGGAAACTCTCCGCCGCGCGTGTTTTTCCCGGCGGGGGCGATCATCCCGGGCGCACAGGCTTTCTCGGCGTGCTGAAAACTCGGCGTGTCGGCGCAGCGAACGCCGGTTCTGCAAGCAGTGTCTGCGCGGCGGAGGGAAATCTTGCACAAGTTCGGACTTAAACCTCGGAGCGCCCGAAGATTTATTCTTCACTTACCTTAGCCGCAGGCGCTTGGGGGTCGCTCCGGGATGCCCGCCGCGCCGCTCCCGAAATAGCCATCCGGGCCCAGCATGTTGAACGTCCGCCAGATCGAGGCCTTCAAGGCCGTCATTGAAACCGGCACCGTCAGCCGCGCCGCCTCGCGTCTCTGCGTCTCGCAGCCCGCGATCAGCAAGATGCTGCAGAACCTCGAGTATGACACCGGGCTTGCCCTGTTCGAGCGCAGCCCGGGCCGGGTCCGCCCCACCGGCGACGCGCTGCTCTTGTTCGAAGAGATCAACCGGCTCTATCGCGGCCTCGACCGGATCGAGATAGCCGCCTCGGATATCCGCAACATGAAGGGCACGATGCTGTCGGTCGGGGTGATGCCCGCGCTGTCGACCGGCTTCATTCAGGACCTCGTGATGGAATACCAGAGCAGCAACAGCGCCGCGCGACTGGCGCTACATGCGCGCAGCACGGTCAAGATCGTCGACATGCTGATTTCCGGCAGCCTCGACATCGGTGTCTCGTCCCATCCCATCGACGATCCCGAGATCGAGCATATCGCGCTCGACAGCCGCCCCTATGTCTGCGTGATGCCGCGCGGCCACCGGCTGGCCGAACGGCCCGCGCTTTGCCCGGCGGACCTCGAAGGCGAGCGCTTCATCAATTTCACCCCGACCTCCGATCTGCGCGCTCAGGTGGATGAGCTGTTCACCCGCGCCGGGGTGCAGCGCGACATCATCACCGAAGCCTCGATGGCCCCCAGCATCTGCGCCATGGTGGCGCGCGGTCTGGGCGTGGCGCTGCTCAACCCGCTCTACCTTGGGGCTTTCTCGGAACTGGTGGTCTGCCGCCCCTTCGCGCCCACGGTCAGTTCCGAGGTGCGGCTGCTGCTGCCCCGCCACCGCCCGCGCACCAGTCAGGTGAAGCGCTTTGTCGAACTGGCGCTGGCCCACGCCGAGAGCCTCGGCCCCGCGCTGGCCCCGCCCCCCGCCAGCGCCACAAAGACCGCCGCCGAGTTGCGCTGACCTTCCAGACACCTGCGACCCCAAAGCCCCCGCCCCAAAAGCGGGGGTTTTTCGGTTATGACCGCGCCGCGCCCCATAACCTGAGTTCGATGCATACCTATTATTTGGAATTTGACCCTACGGGCTGCGGCATCTCATCCTGACCCCATCAGAACCAATTGAAATCATTAGGCTGCAGGCGCGCTGATCCCCGCCTTGCGGCAACGGGAGAGCTTGGCTTGCAGGTCACCCAGTTCATCATCCGCCGTCTCATCTTCTCGGTGATCTTGCTCATCGGCGTCAGCGTCATCGTCTTTGCGCTGGTCAACGCCGTGGGCAATCCGATCGAAATCCTCCTTGCCGAACGGCCCGGCATCAGCCAGCAGGCCATCGACCAGATGACCGCCTATTACGGGCTCGATCAGCCGGCGGTGACCCGCTACCTGATCTGGGCCGGAAATCTGCTGCAGGGCGATTTCGGCACCTCGATCATCTACAACCAGCCGGTCTGGGAGATGATCACGGTCTGGGGCGCCGAGACCATGAAGATACAGGTCCCCGGCATCCTCATCGCGCTGGCCATCGCCACGGTGATGGCCGTGACCGCCGCCGTGCGCCAGTACAGCAAGACCGACTTCGGGGTCATGGCCAGCGCCATGCTCGGCCAGTCGCTGCCCGCTTTCTTCGTCGGCATCCTGCTGATCCTCATCTTCTCTTACTGGCTGGGCATCTTCCCCTCATACGGCGCCTATTCCATGCGCGCGCCGCTCTGGGGCAGCCCGACGCTCGACGCGCTGTGGCATATGGTGCTGCCGGTGGCGATGCTGACCTTCTTCAACACCGCCGCGCTGACGCTGCTGATGCGCTCGAACCTCGTGGACATCCTGCGCCATGACTTCGTCACCGCCGCCCGCGCCAGCGGCCTGCCCGAGCGGCGCATCATCTACGGCCACGCGCTGCGCAACGCGCTGATCCCGGTGCTGACCTATCTGGCGATCCTCTTCGGGCTGATGCTGGGCACCGCTCCGGTGACCGAGGCCGTCTTCACGTGGCCCGGTGTCGGCTACCTCTACATCAACGCGATCCAGCAGCTCGATTACCCGGTGATCCTCGGCGTCACCATGGCGATCTCGGTGATGCTCGTGCTGGCCACGCTGCTCACCGACATCGCCTACGTGCTCATTGATCCCCGCATCAGACTGGACTGACCCCATGGCCTCGATTGATCCTCTCACCCCAGCCGCGAGCCCCAAGGCGGCACGGCCCGAGATGCCGCGCGGCATGTGGGCACAGGGCTGGTCGCGCTTCCGCCGCAACCGCACCGGCATGCTGGGTCTTGTGCTGGTGAGCTTCGTGGTGCTGGTGGCGATCCTCTCGCCGCTGATCGCGCCCTATTCCGCCGACGACCAGTCGGCGATGCTCAACTTCGGCTCGCGCGCCGCCCCCAGCCTCGCGCATCCCTTCGGCACCGACCGTATGGGCTATGACGTTTTCACCCGCGTGGTCTATGGCGCGCCGACGGCGCTGGCGGTGGGGCTCGGCACCATGCTGGTCGCCTCGGTGCTGGGGCTGCTGATCGGCGGCATCAGCGGCTATGTCGGCGGTTGGGCCGACGAGGTGATGATGCGCATCACCGAGTTCTTCCTCGTGCTGCCGGTCTTCGTGGTCATCCTCGCGGTGGTCCGGCTCTTCGGGGTGATCGTGGTCGGCACGCCGCTTGAAGAGATCCCCTATCTCAACCTCAGCACCATCGTCGTGCTGCTTGGTCTCTTCGGCTGGCCGCCCATCGCACGCATCGCCCGCGCCGAGTTCATGCGCCTGAAAAGCATGGAGTTCGTCGAGGCCGCCCGCTGCATCGGCGCCACCCGCAGCGACATTCTGATGCGCCACATCCTGCCCAACGCCATGCCGTCGCTGGTGGTGATTATCGCGCTGGGAATCGGCTCGGCCATCCTGTCGGAAGCGATGGTCAGCTTCCTCGGCTTCGGCGACCCCGAGGCGATCAGCTGGGGCCAGCTTCTCTATTTCAACTACGAGAACCTCAAGGTCTCGCCCTGGGCCTCCATCGCCCCGAGCGCGGCGATCTTCATCACGGTTCTTGGTTTCAACCTTCTTGCAGATGGGCTGTCCGATGCTTTCAACCCCCGCGTCAAATGATCCCCTGTCCCGTGACCCCTCCCGCGATCCCTCCGGTGATCCCGCACCCGGTGCCGCGCCGCTGCTCGAGGTGCGCGGACTAAGCGTCAGCTTCGGCAAGGGCGCAAGCGCGGTACCCGCGGTGATGGGTGTCGATCTCGCCGTCGGGCGGCAGGAAACACTCTGCCTTGTCGGCGAAAGCGGCTCGGGCAAATCCGTGACCTCGCTTTCGCTGATGGGGCTGCCGCCAGCGGGCGCGCAGGTGACCGGCGGACAGGTGGTCTTCGAGGGCGAGGATCTGACCCGCAAATCCGCAAAAGCCATGGGCCGCGTGCGCGGCAAGCGCATGGCCATGGTGTTCCAGAACCCGGCGCATTCGCTCAACCCGATCCTGACCATCGGCAAGCAACTGGGCGAGATCTACGCATGGCACTCCGGGGCGGGCCGGCTCGAGACGCGCGAGCGCGTCGGCTACCTGCTGCGGCAGGTCGGCATCACCGATGCCACCAGCCGCCTGAACCAGTTCCCGCACGAGCTGTCCGGCGGCATGAAACAGCGCGTCTGCATCGCCCGCGCATTGCTCTGCGATCCGGCGCTGATCCTCGCCGACGAGCCCACCACCAACCTCGACGTGACCATTCAGGCACAGATCCTCGACCTTCTGGATGAGATCAAAGAGCGCTTTCACACCTCGATCCTGCTGGTCACCCACGACATGGGGGTGGTGGCGCGCATGGCCGACCGGATCTCGGTGATGTACTCGGGCCGCATCTGCGAGAGCGGCGCGGCGCGCACGGTCTTTCGCGACCCTCAGCACCCCTACACCCGCGCGCTGCTCGACAGCACGCCGCGCATCGACCAGCGCTATGAGCAGGGCGCGCAGAGCCTGCCTGCGATCGGCGGCAAGCCCCCGAACCCGGCGGAGCGGCCCAGCGGCTGCCAGTTCAACCCGCGCTGCGGCGAAGCGCAGGAGGACTGCCGCCGCCACCTGCCGAAAATGACCGCCAGCGGGCCCGGCCATGCCGTCAGTTGCCTGCGCCGCGGCTCGCTGATCGAGGAGGACGCCGCATGACCGCCCCCTTCGCCATCCCCGATCCCGACCTGCTCACCGTGCGCGGGTTGCAGAAGCTCTACCCGGTGACCAAACGCGGCCTCTTTCGCAGCCGCCAAACCGGGGTGATCCGCGCCGTCGACGAGATCTCCTTTTCCGTGGCGCGCGGCCAGACCCTTGGCCTCGTGGGCGAGTCCGGCTGCGGCAAGTCGACCACCGCGCGCTCGATCCTGCATCTGATCGGTGCCAGCGGCGGAGAGGTGCTGCTCGGCGGGCAGGACCTGCTGGCGACGCTGGGCGGCGACGACCGCAAGGCCGAACTGGCCATGCGCCGCCGCGTGCAATACGTCTTTCAGGACCCCTATATGTCGCTCAACCCGCGCTGGACCATCGCGCAAACGCTGTCCGAGCCGCTGCGGGTGCACGCGCTGCTGCCGCCCGCCGCATGGCGCGCGCGGGTGCTGGAACTGCTGGAACTGGTGGGGCTGGAGCCGCATCACGCCGACCGCTACCCGCATGAGTTCTCGGGCGGCCAGCGCCAGCGCGTCGGCATCGCCCGCGCGCTCGCCGTTGACCCCGAGCTGCTGATCCTCGACGAGCCGGTGTCCTCGCTCGACGTCTCGGTGCGGGCGCAGATCCTCAACCTGCTGGCGCGGCTGCAGGCGGAACTGGGGCTGACCTATCTCTTCATCTCGCATGACCTCAGCTCGGTGCGGTTTCTCAGCACCCGCGTCGCGGTGATGTATCTGGGAAAGATCGTCGAGATCGCCGATGTGGACACGCTCTTCGAGGCGCCGCGCCATCCCTACACCCGCGCCCTGCTGAGCGCGATCCCGGTGCCAGATCCCGACCGGCCCGCCGCGCGCAACACGCTGCGCGGCGAGATCCCCAGCGCCATGAACATGCCCGCCGCCTGCCGGTTTCACACCCGCTGCCCGCGCGCCAGCGCGGTCTGCGCCGCGCATGAGCCGCCGATGAAGACCCAGCGCGGCCACGCGCTCGCCTGCCACCACCCGCTGAACGAGCCGGCCCCGGCCGAACCGCTCGGCCCCGAAAGTTAAGCCACCACAGTTAAGCCACGACCATAACGCACCAACAGGGACCAGAACCGACATGCAAGTGAACCAGACACGCAGAAACTTCCTGAAGACCACCGGCGCCGCCGCAGCGGCACTGGCCGGGTCCGCACCGGGCATGGGCCGCGCCGCGGCCCCCTTCTTCAAGATGTATATGATGATCCCCAACAACCAGCCCGCCCGGATGATCTGGGGCACGCTGGCGGCGCAGCAGATCTCGAAGCTGGGGATCGACGTGCAGTCGAGCTATGTGCCGTGGTCGGTGATCACCCCGCGCCGCACCAATGGCGAGGGCAAAAGCCACGCCGAGGGCGGCTGGGACGCCTATCTCGAGCGCTATTACTACAACTCGATCACCCCGATGCCGAACAACCTCTTCTCGTCCACGGCCTTCCCGCCGAACGGGCAGAACTACTATTACGTCAACGACGAAGAGATTGACGCCTCGCTCAAGGATTACGCCGCCGCCCGCGAAGAGGGCCCGCGGATGGAGGCGATCCACCGCTTCGAAAAGCGCTGGTACGACATCCAGCCGATGACCATCCTGTTCTACCCCGAGGATGTGATCGCCACGAACCCCAAGCTCTCGGGCTTTACCGGCACCACCTTCAACCCGGTGTTCTTCCCCGATCCGCACAACTGGACGATCGAAGGGGCCGAGGGCGGTGCCACCGCCGCCTTCGCCTCGTGGCAGCCGCCGCAGAACCTCACCCCGATGTACACCGGCGGCTATTCGGACTCGAACGTCTTCGGGCCGGTGTTCAACCGCCTTTACGAGTATAAAGACTGGGAAACCAAAGAGATCGCCCCGGCGCTGGCCACCGGCCACACCATGTCGGAGGACGGCAAGCAATGGGTCATCTCGCTGCGCGAAGGCGTGAAGTGGCACAGCGGCGAGGAGTTCACCGCCGAGGATGTGATCTTCACTTGGAAGATGATCATGGACCCGGCCTATGCCTCGGCCTTCAACGCGCCCTTCGTCGAGATCTTCGGCTCGCCCGATGCCTTCAAGGCCACCGGAAAATACGAGGTCACCGTCGATCTGCCCGCCTTCACCATCCAGTTTGAACATTGGGTGATGAACGCCATGCAGGTGATGCCCAAGCACGTTCTGGAAGGCATTGCGCCGGGCGATCTGCGCGCCCATCCGTTCAACACGTGGAACGGCAGCTATGAGGTCACCCTGTCCGACGGCTCGACCTATACCGCCGAAGGCGGCGTCGGCACCGGGCCGTGGGTCTGTCAGGGGCAGGACCAGATGCGCAAGGCCTTCGTCTACGCCAAGAACGCCGACTACTGGCAAGAGACACCCGGCAACGTCGAGACCTTCTACGTGGTCAACATCCAAGGCTCGGACGCGGTGCTGTCGGCGCTGAAATCGGGCGAGATCGACGCGCATGACCCGATGTATGACATCGGCTCGCTGGTCGACACGATCGACCCCTCGTGGGGCAAGGTGCAGACCTACGACAGCTATAAGTGGCAGCACGTCTGCTACAACTTGCAGCACCCGGTCTTTGGCACCGGCGTCGATACGCCGCTTGGCCGCGAGGACCCGTCGCGCGCCGCCGAGGCTGCGGCCTATGTGCGTCAGGCCTTCAGCCACGCCATGCCGCGCGAGCAGATCGTGCAGGAGATCGCCAGCGGCTTTGGCGCGCCGGGTACGGTTCCCATGCCCTTCACCGCGCCGGAATACGCCAAGGAACTGCTCAAACCCATCGAGTACGACCTCGAGATCGCGCGCGATTTCATGACCAAGGCTGGCTACGTCTACTGACCCCGGCCCGCAGCGACCTGCCCCGGGCGCCTTGCCGCGCCCGGGACCTCGACCAAGGCACAGCCCTGGACACATCCCCGTAAGGAACGGATCCAAGAGATGACTGACAAAAAGATGCGGCTCGGCCTGTCGATGCGTGGCGTCGGCTATCACCCCTCTGCGTGGCGTCACCCCGATGTGCCGGCCAATGGCGCCAGCGAGATTGAGCATTTCCACACCGTCGCCAAACATGCCGAGCGCGGCAAGATCGACATGATCTTCTTTGCCGACGGCGCGGGCGTGCGCGCCAAGGACACCCCCAAGGGCTCACTGGCCCGCCTCGGCCATTACATCACCGACATCGAACCCACGGTACTGCTGGCCTCGATCTCGGCGGTGACCACGCATCTGGGCCTCGTGACCACGGCCTCCACCGCCTATAACGAGCCCTACAACCTCGCCCGCCGCTTTGCCGGGCTCGACCTGATGAGCCATGGCCGCGCGGGCTGGAACGTGGTCGCCTCGTGGTCGAACGAAGAGGCCAAGAACTTCGGTCTCGAACAGGTGCGCGACTACACCGAACGCTATGAGCGCGCCGCCGAGTTCGTCGAGGTGGTCACCGGCCTCTGGGACAGTTGGGAAGAAGACGCCTTCCCGCTCGACAAGGCCTCGGGGCTGTTCTTTGACGAGACGAAGATGCACCGGCTCAACCACGAGGGAAAACATTTCCGCGTGCGCGGGCCGCTGAACGCGCGCCCCTCGGAGCAGGGCCGTCCGATCTTGGTGCAGGCGGGCAATTCCCCCGCCGGGCGCGACATCGGCGCCAAGCACGCCGAGGTGATCTATACCGCCGCGCGCAGCGTCGAAGAGGCGCTGGAGTATTACGCCGACATGCGCGAGCGGCTGGCCAAATTCGGACGCCCCGCCGATGCGCTGCGGGTGATGCCCGGCTTCCGCACCTACATCGGCGAGAGCCGCGAGGAGGCGCAGGAGAAATTCGAAATGATGCAGGAACTGATCGAGCCGGTGGTCGGCCTGTCGTTCCTTGCCGACACCTTTGGCGATCTCTCGGGGCTGCCGCTGGACGAGCCGATCCCCGCCGATTTCAAACCCTCGGGGGACAATGAAAGCCTCAGCGGCTGGGCCGACCGGCTGATCGCCAGCGCCCGGCAAGAGGGCAAGACGATCCGCGATCTCTATCTCGAGCAGGCCGGACAGGCATCGAGCAATTACATCGGCACCGCCGCCGACATCGCCGACGTCATGGAAGACTGGTTCCACAAGGGTGCCTGCGACGGCTTCAACCTGACGGTGCCGCATCTGCCCGGCGGCGCTGCGGATGTGGCCGACCTGCTGGTGCCCGAACTGCAGCGGCGCGGGCTTTTCCGCACCGAATACGAAGGCCGCACCCTGCGCGAGAACCTCGGGCTGCCAGCGCATGTGAACCGCTACACCGCCGCTCGTGAGCGCGAGACCACAATGGCCTGACGACCCACGAAAATTTCTTCCCAACTGCCTTCCGGCGCTACGCCGGGGGGCTTTTTTGTCAGCTGACAATTTCACGCGCGCCGGCGGCCGGGCAAGACGAAAAGAGCGGGCCCGAAGGCCCGCCCTCTCGGCGCCGGGGACGGGAGCAGCCCCCAAGGCGACCATCAATGCATCTGCCGCGCTCAGTGCGAGACGGCGATCGCTTCTTCGGATTCCGAACTCTCCGAAACGCGGCCCGCCAGCGGGTTGGGCTTGGCCTCCAGCCCCAGCCGTGCACGCAGCGTGCCACCCTCATATTCGCTCTGCGCCAGTCCGCGCCGACGCAGTTCCGGCACCAGCAGGTTGATGAAATCCTCTGCGCCGCCGGGCATATAGGGCGCCATAAGGTTCCAGCCGTCGCAGGCGCCATCTTCGAACCAGTCCTGCATCACGTCGGCGATCTGCTCGACGGTGCCGCAGCAAACGTTGTGGCCCGAAGAGATCGAGATCTCCTCATAGACCTGACGGATGGTCATCGGGGTCTCGCGCAGGCGGCGCTCCCATTGCTCGATGGCGCTTTTGACGCCGTTCGACTCCGGCAGCGGCAGCGGCACCAGCTCGTCGGGATCATAAGCGCTGAGATCGCCGAACATCTTCGAGATCAGCTGCAGCCCGACCTCCGGGTGGACCAGCGCCTTCAGCGCGTCGAGCTTGGCCTGCGCCTCTTCCTCGGTGGCGCCGATGATCGGCATGATGCCCGGCATGATCATAACCTGCGCCGGATCACGACCCGCCGCGGCAACCCGCGCCTTCATGTCGGCGTAGAACTCCTTGGCGATCTCCTTGTCCTTCTGGCCGGTGTAGATGATGTCGGCGATACGCGCGCCCAGCTCGCGCCCCGGACCCGAGCCGCCCGCCTGCGCGATCACCGGATAGCCCTGCGGCGAACGCTCGAGATTCAGCGGGCCGCGCACCTGATAGTGTTTGCCCTTGTGGTTGAGCAGATGCATCCCCTCGGGGCGGAAATAGCGGCCCTCGTCCTTGTCGCGCACGAAGGCATCATCGTCCCAGCTGTTCCACAGGCCGGTGACCACATCGAAGAACTCATTGGCGCGCTCATAGCGCTCGGAATGCTCCATGAGCGTGTCGCGGCCAAAATTCATCGCCTCTTCTTCGCTCCAGCCGGTGACCACGTTCCAGCCCGCGCGCCCGTCCGAGATATGATCCAGCGAGGCAAACTTGCGGGCCAGCGCATAGGGCTCGTTGTAGGTGGTCGAGGCGGTGCAGATCAGGCCGATGCTCTCGGTCACCGCCGACATGGCGGCCAGCAGGGTGATCGGCTCGAAGCGGTCGATATGGCCGTGGCGGCTCAGTTCCTCGGCATCCTTGTGCGGGATGCGCACGGCGGCACCGTCGGCAAGGAACATGAAGTCGATCTTCTGCGCCTCGGCCTGCTTGATGATCTTGGCGTAGCCTTTGAAATCATTGGCGATACCGGCGTTGGCATCGGGGTGGCGCCAGCCCGAGTTATGGCCGCCGTTCTGCACCATGTTAATGCCGATCTTCATGCGGCGTTGGGTCGTGGACATCTTCGTCTCCTTTCCCGGCCTGCACCGGGATATCTTTTGGGATGTTTTGGTCAGTTGTCAGTCGGGACCGGCTGCGCGCCGGCAAGCGGGTAATGGCACAGGCACCCCGCGGGGCCGGTTTCGGCGCGCGGAGTGGCTTCGACGCAGAGGCGCGGCACACTGCGGCCTGCCACCTCTTGGCGCGATGCGGGATCGATCCGCGCGGCGATCACGCGCGCATGCGGGCAGCGGGTGTGAAACGCACAGCCGGTCGGCAGATCGAGCGGGCTGGGGATATTGCCCTCGAGCAGCACCACCTCGCGATTGCGCTCCACCTCCGGGTCCTCGCCCGCCACCACCGACAGCAGGCTCTCGGAATAGGGGTGGCGCGGGCTGTCGCAGATCTGCCGGGCCGGTCCCTGCTCGACGAAGCGCCCGAGGTACATCACCCCGGTGCTGTCGGCGAAATGGCTGACCAGCGCGAGATCATGAGTGATGATCACATAGGTCAGCCCGAGCCGCTCTTGCAGTTCCACCAGCAGGTTGATGATCTGCGCCTGGATCGACACGTCGAGCGCGCTCACCGGCTCGTCGAGCACGAGGATCTCGGGCTCGAGGATGATCGCCCGGGCAATGGCGACGCGTTGGCGCTGGCCCCCCGACAGCTCATTGGCAAAGCGCCCGAGGTGCGCCACGCTCAGCCCCACCTGCCGGATCACCCGCTCGATACGGGCGCGCTGATCGTCCTTGCCGCCCTTGATGCCATGCACCACCAGCGCCTCGCGCAGCACGTCATAGACGCGCATCCGCGGGTCGATCGAGGCGCGCGGATCCTGCAGCACCAGTTGCACCCGCCGCCGCAGTTGCCGCCGCTCGCGCGGGGTGAGGCCGGACAGCTGCTGCCCGCAAAGGGTCACCTCGCCCGCGGTCATCTTCACCAGCCCGACGATTGCCCGCGCCAGCGTGCTCTTGCCCGAGCCGGACTCCCCGACGATGGCGTAGCAGCCGCCGCGCGGCACCGAGAAGCTGACGTTCTGCACCGCGCGCACCACCTTGGTGGCGCCGGTGCGGAAGAAGGATTTGTTCACCGGGAAATCGACGCTGAGGTTGCGCACGTCCAGCACCACATCCGCGCCGGTTTGGACCTCTTGCTGCATGTCCTTGGGCATCTCAGGCTTCCTCTTCTTGCGCGAAGTGACAGGCCACCGAGGCCGCGCCGCAGCTCTGCAGGTCCGGCGCAATGGTCATGCAGGGCGCCCGGCCCTTGGCCCGCGCGCAGCGCGGCGCAAAGCTGCAGCCCTCGGGCAGACGGCCCAGCATCGGCGGCTCGCCCGAGATCGCCGGAAGCAGCCGGGTCGAGCCATCGTGGCGCAGCTTCGGCGTCGAGTTGCGCAGGGCGCGGGTGTAGGGGTGGCGGGCGTTGCGGAACACCTCGTCCACCGGCCCGACCTCGACGATGCGCCCGGCGTAGATCACCGCCACATCGTCGGCATAGCGCGCCACCAGCCCCAGATCGTGGGTGACCAGCATCATCGCCATGTCGCGCTCTTTCTGCATCTTGCGCAGCAGCGTGAGGATCTGCTGCTGGATGGTCACGTCGAGCGCCGAGGTGGGCTCGTCGGCCAGCAGGATCTCGGGCTCCTGCGCCAGCGCGATGGCGATCACGATGCGCTGTTTCATCCCGCCCGAGAACTGGTGCGGATAGGCCGAGAGGCGGCTTTCTGGATCGGCGATCTGCACCGCCTTGAGCAGGTCGATGGAGCGGGCGCGCACCTCTGCGGCGCTGAGGCTGGTGCCCGAGGTCAGCGCCTCGGCCAATTGCGCGCCGATGGTCATCACCGGGTTGAGCGCGCTTGCGGCATCCTGAAACACCATGCCGATATGGCGGCGACGCAGGTCCTGCACCTCTTTGCCCGACAGATGCGCGGCGGATTTGCCCGCGATCTCCAGCTCACCGCCCGAGACCACCGCCTGCCCGCGCGGCAGCAGGGTGCCGACGGCGCGCAGCAGCGTGCTCTTGCCCGAACCGGACTCGCCGACCACCGCCAGAGTGCGCCCGCGGCGCAGCGCGAAATCAACCCCGCGCACCGCCGGAAGCTGGCCGCGCTCGGTGAGATAGGAGATCTCCAGATCGCGTCCCAGCGCGGCGGCATCGCTGGCCACCCCGAGCCGCGCCTTGGCCTCGGCGGCGCTCTCACGCGGGGTGGCGGGCAGCGCCTTGCCGCCGGAGATCAGCCGCGCCAGCATCCCCTGCCCCTTGCGGCGCTTGGCGGCGGTGGGGTCGTAGATGTTGCGCAGCTCCTCGCCCAGCAGGTTGAACCCCAGCGCCGAGAGCGCAAGGAAGAGGCCCGGGAAGGTCGCCATATAGGGGTGGCTGCGAATGTAAGAGCGGCTCTCGCCCAGCATGGTGCCCCATTCGGGTTCCGGCGGCTGGGTGCCGAGGCCGAGAAAGCTGAGGCCAGAGGCGTTGAGCAGCGTCGAGGCAAACAGCAGGCTGCACAGGGTCACGAGGATGCCGCCCATATTGGGCAGCACGTGCCGCGCCATCACCCGCAGCGGCGAGCAGCCGAGCGAGACACTGCCTTCAACGAAGGGTTCCGACAGGGTGCTCATCGCCACCGCGCGGGTGGTGCGGATGAACACCGGGATCGACACGATGCCCACCGCGAGGATCACGTTCCACGTGCTCGGCCCGAGGATCGCCACGACGGCAAGCGCAAAGACGATGTCGGGGAAGGACAGCATGATGTCGACGCCGCGCATCAGCAGCTGGTCGAAGGTGCCGCGCACATAGGCTGCGGCCAGTCCCAGCGGCACGCCGATGACGAAGGCCACCGCCACGCCGCCGACGCCGATGCCCAGCGACGAGCGCGCGCCGACAAGGATGCGGCTGAACACGTCGCGGCCCAGCTGATCGGTACCGAACCAATGCGCCGCCGAGGGCGGCTGCAGCGTCGCCATGAAATCCTGTTTGTAAGGATCGAGCGGCGCCAGCCAAGGACCGAAGAAGGCGAGGAAGGTCAGCACCGTCACCAGCGCGAGGCCGATGGCGCCCTTGGGCGAACTGGCGATGCGGCGCAGGGTCTTGAGCCTTGGATGCAGCAGCGTCTGCCGCAGCAGCCCTTGCCGGGCGCCGGTCTCGGCGCCGCCGGGGATATCGTCTGTGGTGGATGTCATTGTCATGAGGTCTGCCTGTCAGGCGGCCGCGTAGTCGCGGGTCCGCGGATCGAGCCACTGGCCGAGCAGGTCGGTCGCAAGGTTGATGAGGACGAAGAACACCGCAAAGAGCAGCACGCAGTATTGGATCACCGGATAGTCGGAACTGCCGACCGCGCTGACCAGAAGCCGCCCCAGTCCGGGCACGCCGAACACCGTCTCGGTCACCACCGAGCCGCCCAGCATGCCGCCGAATTGCACCCCGGCGACGCTGACCGCGGCCACCAGCGAGTTGCGCAGCGCGTGGCGCAGGATCACCGTGCGTTCGGCCAGCCCCTTGGAGCGGGCGGTGTCGAGGTAATCCTTGCCCATCACCTCCAGCAGGTTGGCAGTGACAAGCCGGCTGAAGAGCGCGGCGGGCCGTGTCGCCACCACCAGCACCGGCAGCACATAATGCGCAGGTGTCGCCGCTCCGGCTGCTGGCAGCCAGCCCAGCGTCACGGCGAACAGCCAGATGCACAACAGCCCCAGCCAGTAGATCGGCATCGAGATGCCCGCGAGCGTCAGCACGGTGACGGTGGCGTCGAACCACCCGCCCTGCCGCAGCGCGCAGATCACCCCGGTGACCACCCCGAAGGCAAGGCCGATAACCAGCCCGCCGACGGCGATGATCAATGTCTTGGGCAGCCGCTCGGTGATTTCCTGAACCACCGGGCGGCTGGTGCGGTAGGAGGTCGCCACCTCGGGATCGACCACGCCGCGCAGGAACAGCGCGTAGCGCTCGAACGGCGGGCGGTCGAGGCCGAGGTGATGCCGGATATCGGCGATCTCCTCGTCGGTGGCCATGTTGCCCGCAAGCTGCGCGGCCGGGTCTCCGGGGATCAGGGCCACGAACCAGAAGGCCAGCAGGCTGACAGCGAAGAGGGTCGGGACCGCGACGAGAAGTCTCTTGAGAACAAACATGGCCGTCCCCGATCAGCCGTCGACCGAGACGTGAACGTCGTCGAACAGCATGGTCTCGTCAGGCCGGATGGTGAAGCCCTCGACCTTGTCCGAGATGCCGATCGCCTGCTTCTGGTACCACAGGAAGACAAAGGGCATTTCGTCCCAGATGATCTTTTGCACTTCGGCGTAGATCTCTTTCTGCTCGTCGATGTCCGTGGTCGCGCGGCCCTCGGCCAGCAGGCTGTCGACGCGCTCGTCGCTGAAGCCGGTGGTGTTGGCGCTGACGCCGGTGTGGAACAGGCGGTAGAGGGTGAAGTCGATCCCCGCTGTGGCGCGGCCGATCATCGACATGTCATAGGTGCGCTCTTCCAGCGGCACGCGGTGCGCGGCGGACCAGCTCGGCAGGTCCAGAACGCGGGCCTGCGCGTCGATGCCGATCGCCTGCCACTGGCCGACCAGCGCCTGACAGACCTGCGCGTCCTTGATGTAACGCCCGTTGGGGCAGTTCACCGTCAGCTCGAGCTTGTTGCCCGGCCCATAGCCCGCCTCTTCGAGCAGCGCCTTGGCGCGTTCGACGTCATAGGGCTTGGGCTCGAAGCTCACGCGCAGCGCATCCTCGGTGCCCGGACCGACCTGCCCTTCGGAAGGCGTTGCGAGGCCGCCAAGAATGCCCTGCACCATGCCATCGCGGTCGAGCGAGATGTTCAGCGCCTCGCGCACCCGCTTGTCTTCGAGCGGGCCGTTCAGCACCATTTCCATGGAGATCGAGAACATGCTGTCGGGCAGGATCACCTCGGCATTGTCGAGCGCGTTGATCGTGTCGATGGATTCCGCCGGAACGCGGTCGACGATGTCCACTTCGCCGGTTTCCAGCAGCGCCATGCGCGAGCCGTCCTCGGGGACCGCCATGAAGGTGATCTTTTCCAGCGTCGCCGGGCGCGGGCCCTCGTAATCGGGGTTCGGCACGAGGCTGAACCGCTCTCCGCCGATGAACTCATCCACCATGTAGGGGCCCGAGCCGACCGGGTAGAACCCGTAGTCGGCGCCCATCTCGGCATTGGCCTCGGTGTCGATGATGCTGGCGGCGGTGTTGGCCAGAAGCATCAGCACGTGGCCATTCTTTTCGGCCATGTGAAAGACCACCGTGTCTTCGCCCTGCGCTTCGGCTTCGCCCAGCGAGGCATAGAGACCGGCGTAGATCGAGCCGCTGTCGGGGTCGAGCAGCTGGTTGAACGAGGCGGCGACGGCCTCGGCGTCGAGCGGCTTGCCGTTGCTGAACTTGTGGCCGGTCTCGAAGGTGACGGTGAAGGTCATGCCGTCTTCGGACCAGTCCCACTCCTTGGCCAGCGCCGGAACCACCTTGTTGTCACCGTCGATGCGGAACAGCTGCTGAAAGACCAGCCCGTCGACCGCATTGCCCACCGGCAGCGAGTTCACATGCGGATGGAAGGTGGTGGCGTCAGCGCCCACGGCGATGCGCAGCTCGCCTTCGGGCGCGGCCAGAGCAGCGAGCGGCAGCGCGGTGGCCATCAGCAGCGAGGCGGTCACCGAGCGCAGACCCGAGCGGGAGAGCAGAGAGGGGAGGATACGTGTCATGTCAGTCCCTGTTGGCTGTAGGTTTCTGTTCCCCGAAGCGGCTAAGCCACGGGGTTAAGTCGGAAAATCAGCAATTCCGGAAACTGGCGGGGAGCATTCTGCGGCCCCCTCCGGCCATGGAGTAACCTCAGCTTGCCCAAGCGTTATCTTTTCTGTCAAATTATGTTTGGGGCATGTATATATCTTTGAGTTATGGCTTTGGCATGAATTACAGACAGTGCGAAATCTTCGTCACCGCGCTTGAGGCGGGCTCGGTGACGGCGGCGGCAGAACGGCTGGATCTCTCGCAGCCCGCCGTCAGCAAGTCCTTGAAACTGCTGGAGACAGAGCTTGGGGTGCGGCTGTTCCTACGCGGCGCCAAAGGGCTGCAACCCACCGACGAGGGCCGCTCGTTCTATCTCGAAGCGGCCCGGCTGACGGAAAGTTTCGGCCATCTGGAGAGCTTTGCCCAAAGCCTCGTGCGGCTGGAGCACGCGCGGCTCGAGATCAGCTGTATCCCGGCGCTTTCGACCGCGTGGCTGCCCGAGACCATGTGCGACTTCCTGCACGAATACCCCGATCTTTCGCTGTCTTTCCGCTCGCGCAGTTCGCCCGAGACGGTGCAACTGGTGGCGCGCGGCGAGCTTGATATCGGCGTGTCGCAGGCGCGCAGCGAAGACAAGATGGTCGAAAAGACCCGGCTCTTCGATCTGCAGTCGGTCTGCATTCTGCCGCGCGGCCACAGGCTTTGCGCCGAAAAGCACATCCGGCTGGACCATTTGCACGAGGAACGCCTGCTCTCGCTGAGCGCGGCGGATGAGATCCGCAAGAAGTTCGAGGCGGCGATGCTGATGGCGGGCTACAGCATCCGCAGTCAGGTGGATGTGGCGCATGGTGCGATGCTGTGCCGAATGGCGGCGGACGGCCATGGCATCGGCATCGTCGACGAGGAATCCGCAAAGCTCTTCGAGGCGGCTGGCGCGGTCGTCCGTCCCTTGGCCGAGGAACTCTCGGTGCCGATCTATTTGCTGCAGAACCCGCTGAAACCGCAGACCCTGATCGCGCGGAAATTCGTCGAGCACATGCTGGCGGTCACCGCCCCAAGGCGGGCGCATTGAAGTCCGCGAGGCCGCCCGCCCTGAACTTCAGGTTATGGAGCACCCCCAAAGCAAAATTTTGGGTACCGCGAAAATGCCAATCGAATATGCATCTTCATCCGTTGGCGCGCCCCGTCGCGCGTGATTTTCCGCCATTTCCCGTCGGAATCGCGCGCTTTGCCCATACCTCTCCGGCGCAGGTCCAAGATTGCGTGACAAGCGCGGCGCGCGCGCCATCTTGAGACCGAGTGGGCCAATCAGACCGGGGGTGCCGGATGCGCATGATGATCGACGTAGAGATGCACTATCAGTTCGCCATGCCCAACACGGTCACCCTTGTGATCGAAGCCGCCGAGACCGCAGGACAAACGGTCAACCGCGCCGAGCTTGATCTGGGGGATGCGCAGGTGACGCGGATCGCGGGCGACATGGACCTTGGAAGCCGCCTGTGGGTGCAGGTGCCCGGCGACGAGATGCGGCTGAGCTACCGCGCCGAGGTCGAGGTGACGCGCCCCGATCTGCCGCTTGAGACGCTCCGCGCCGCGCCTTTGCACGAATTGACCACCGAGGCCGCGCCGTTCATCCGGCCCTCGCGCTATTGCCTGTCGGATAAATTCGTCGCCTTCGTCGCGCGGCGCTTCGGGCATTTGCAGGGCGGCGCCAAGGTTCTGGCGATCCGCGACTGGATCGAGGCCGAGCTGGACTACGTCCCTGGCAGTTCCGATGCCGACACCCACGTGCTGGAGACCTTCGCGGCGCGGCAGGGGGTGTGCCGCGACTATGCTCATCTTTTCTGCGCCATGGTGCGGGCGGCGCAGATCCCCGCGCGTATGGTCGCCGCCTATGGGCCTTGCGTCACACCGCCTGACTTCCACGCGCTGGCCGAGGTCTGGCTGGAGGGGCGCTGGCACCCGGTGGACCCTACCGGCATGTGCCGC
Source organism: Salipiger sp. PrR002 (assembly GCF_010500775.1). Classification (NCBI taxonomy): domain Bacteria; kingdom Pseudomonadati; phylum Pseudomonadota; class Alphaproteobacteria; order Rhodobacterales; family Roseobacteraceae; genus Salipiger; species Salipiger sp. PrR002. The sequence continues at coordinate 21,055 of NZ_JAAGOU010000021.1, read as the reverse complement.
CCGGACGCGCTGGCGCTGATCGCCGTGGGGCGCGACGCTTATGACATCGCCTTCATGGAATCGCAGGCCCCGGCGACGCTGGTCCGGCAGGAGGTGAGCGTGACCGAGATCCCCGGCTGAGGCGCGCCGTCAGTACATCGCCGAGCCACCGTTGACGCCATAGACCTGTCCGGTGATGAACCCTGCCCCCGGCCCGGCGAGAAACACCGCCATGGCGGCGATCTCCTCGGGCGTGCCGAAGCGGCCAAGCGGCGTGGCAAGATCGCGGGCCACCGCCTCGGGGGTCATGCCAGCGGTCATATCGGTCTCCACCGGGCCGGGCGCGATGGCATTGACGAGGATCTGCGGCCCCAGTTCCCGCGCGAGGCTGCGGGTCATGGCGATGATCCCGCCCTTCGATGCCGCATAGGCTACGGTATTCGCCGCGCCAAGATAACCGAGATCCGAGGCGGTGAAGATGATCCGCCCGCCTTGCATCTGCCGCGCCGCCGCGCGCGCGGTCAGGAAGGCGCCGCGCAGGTTGACCGCGATCACCCGGTCGAACGCCTCGGCAGAGGTTTCGCGCAGGGGGGCCTCGTCGAGAATACCGGCATTGGCGAACACCCGCGTCACCGGGCCGAGCCGCGCCTGAAGGCTGGCGAACATATCGCTGACCTCGGTCTCAAGGGTCACATCGGCGGGCAGTTGCAGGATGTCTTGCGGCAAATCCGCCGCCTGCGGATCGCGCGGATGGCAGACCGCCACCGCCGCCCCGGCCTCGCGCAGCGCCAGCGCCATGGCGCGCCCGATGCCCCGGCTGCCGCCCGTGACCAGCGCCACCTCTCCGGTCAGCGGGCCGCTCATGCCAGCGTCTCGCCGCGGTCGATGCAGACCGCCTGCCCGCTGATGCAGGCCGCGCCATCGCTGGCGAGGAAAAGATAAAGCGCCGCGATATCCTGCGGCAGCATCAGGCCCGGCATCGCCTGCGCCGCCAGAATGTCGGCCATCACCGCCTCTTGCGTACGCCCCTCTACCCGCGCCATCTCGTGCGCCGAGGCAAGCGCGGACTCGGTGCCGATCCAGCCGGGGCAGACCGCGTTGACCGTGATGCCGCGCGGGCCAAGCTCTTTGGCCCAACTGCGCATCAGCCCCAGCATCGCGTGTTTCGACGCCGCATAGGCGGAAAACCCAGCCACCGCCGTCTTGCCCCAGATCGAGGAGGTCAGCAGGATGCGCCCGCCCTGCCCCATCTTCGGCAGCGCCGCGCGGGTGACATGCTCGGTGCCCATGACGTTGATGCTCAGCACCTCCGCGGCCACCTTGCCCGCCGCCGGATCATCGAGCCACGTCGGCCGCTCGATCCCGGCGTTGTTCACCAGCACGTCGATCCGTCCGAGCGGGGCCAGCGCCTCGGCCACAGCCTCGGGCGCGCGGATATCGCAGCGCAGTGGCGTGGCACCGAGCGCGTCGGCAGCGGAGTAGATCCCGTCATCCTCGGCCAGCATCCACAGCGACGCTCCGGCAGCGGCAAAGGCGGCGGCGATGCCCTGCCCGATGCCGCGGCTGGCCCCGGTCACCACCACATTCTGGCCGGTGAAATCGAACTGAACCCGTCCCGCAGCGCTCATGCGCCGAGCCCGAACTCGCCGCGCACCGCAGCGCCGATGTCGCGCCGATATTGCTCGGCCATCAGCGCGCCCTTCGCGGGGCTCGCTCCGGCGGCGGACACAAGGTTGCCCTCGGGCGCCACCCAGTCGCGATGCGGCGGCCATGCGTCATAGGGCGGAGCGTAGGCGGCCTTATTGTCGGGGATCAGATCGGTGCGGACGAGATGCGGGTAGAAATGCATCATCAGCGAGGTCTCGAGCACCGCCGCATGTTCCAGCTCGATGCCCGGATAGCCCTCGGGGAAGACCTGCGCCAGCGTGTCCTCGGTGAGAAAATCCCAATGCTGCAGGCACATGACCCGCAAATCCTTGCCCGCCGCATCACGCATCGCCAGATCGATGCCTTCGTTGAGGAACCACAGGTTCTCGTAGTTGCCATCGAGCACGCAGATCCGCCGCACGCCGTGGCGCACCAACTCGCGGATGATGTCACGCACGATGCCCGTCAGTGTTGCCGCGTCGAGCCCGGTGGATCCGGGAAAGAACGGGCCGCCCGCCGAGCGGGTCATCGACTTGTAGCCATAGCAGACGGGGGCGGCGACCACGCCGCCGATGTCGCGGGCGATCTCTTCCGCGATGGCCAGCGGCAGCATGTGATCCACGCCCATCGGCAGATGCGGGCCGTGCTGCTCAAGCGCGCCGGTGGGCAGAAAAACGACCGGGTTGCGCTCCAGCGCGGCGGCATATTCGGGCCATGTCATCTCGGCCATCAGAACCGGCGAGGGTGCGGGCGGTTGGGCGGGGCTGGTCATGATCGAGGCTTTCCTTGTTGCCGCGCGGGCCCCGCGATGAGGCCCGCGCATTCTCGCGACTGTCCTCAGAATTCCTTGAGGTTGTCGCGCAGCAGCTGGTGTTTGTACTCGGTGCGCACGAGGCCGCGGCGCTGCAGTTCGGGCACCAGCCCGTCGGCGATCTCGACAAGGTAATGGCGGCTGACGCGCAGCACCGGGGTGGTGATCAGGAACCCGTCGCCGCCCACTTCGGCCATCGCCTCGCCCATCTTGTCGGCCACCTGCGCCGGGGTGCCGATCAGCTCCATCGACGAGACCAGCCCGCCGCCCTCGGCAGCGGCCAGTTCGCGCAGGGTCTTGCCGCTGCCCCATTGCTGGAACTTGTCGAGCGTGCCGCTTTCGCCGTTGGTCACCAGTTTCTCGGGCAGAGGCTTGTCGAGATCGTATTGCGAGAAGTCGATCTCGGTGATCGCCGAGATCGAAGCCAGCACGTCGTTGACGAAATGATCGGCGGTGGTGCCGCGCTCGTATTTGGCGCGGGCGTCCTCTTCGGTCTCGCCAAGCGTGGGGGTGACGCAGAACAGCACTTTGATGTCGTCGGGGTTGCGGCCGATCTTCTCGGCGCGGGCGCGGATGTCATCGCGGAAGGCCTTCATACCCTCGATGCCATTGGCCACCGAGACGATGCTATCGGCATGCTGCGCGGCGAAATCGCGGCCCCGCGGCGAAGCACCGGCCTGCACGTAGACCGGGCGCTTCTGCGGCGAGGGCACGGTGTTGAGCGGCCCGCGCACCTTGAAGAACTCGCCTTCGAAATCGATGCTGCGCACCTTGGTGCTGTCGGCGTAGACGCCGTTCTCGCGGTCGAGCACCACGGCATCGGCGTCCCAGCTGTCAAAGAGCTGCCCCACCACATCCATATATTCGTCGGCCATGGCATAGCGCTGCTCACGCGGGGGCAGCACGTCCATGCCGAAGTTCTGCGCGGCCAGATCCTCGGCAGAGGTGACCACGTTCCAGCCAAAGCGGCCCTTGGTCAGACTGTCGATGGTCGAGCTGAGACGGGCGAGCATGAAGGGCGGATAGGCCATGGTCGACATGGTGGCGACGACGCCAAGGTTGCGCGTCGCCATGCCCATGGCCACCGCCAGCGGCGCCGGATCGTGCTTGGGGGCCATCATGCCGTTGGCCAGCGAGAACTTGCGGTCGCCGCCGAAGGTCTCGGGCACCATCAGCTTGTCTTCGATCATGATGTAATCGAAGCAGGCCCGTTCCAACGTCTGCGCCATCTCGATGTAGAACTGCCCGTCCCACGGGTAGCCGCCCTGCCCAAAGGGCGCGCGCCATTCGTCGGGGGTGAAATTCATGAACCATGCGAGGTGAAAGCGTTTGTCGGTCATCTGTCGGTCGTCCTTGCAAATGCGCCAGCCAAAGCTGGCTGAGTTCGGGAGGAAGGGGGGGGGGATCAGCCCGCCGCGCGCTCGGCGCGGCGCAGGCTGCGGGCCAGCCGCGGCTTGGCCTCGAAGTCGGAGGTGATGATCGAGCCGTAGCGGTGCGGCGCGTGCGGATCGTGGCGGCGCTTGTCCACGGCGATGACCCGCGTGCCGAGGTGGAACGCCTCGGAGAGATCATGGGTCACCATCACCACGGTCATCTGATGCTCTTCCCACAGTTCCAGCACCAATTGGTGCATGGCCTTGCGGGTGCCGGGGTCGAGCGCGCCGAAGGGCTCGTCGAGCAGCAGCACCTTGGGTTTGGTCATCAGCGCCTGCGCGATGGCAAGCCGCTGCTGCTGTCCGCCCGAAAGCTGCGCCGGGTAAAGCGCCGCATGTCCGCCCAGCCCGACCCGATCGAGCATCGCCTGCGCCCGGTCGCGCAGATCGGCGCGGGCGCTGCCGAAAAGCCGCCCCATCAAAGGGGCCGCCTGCCATTCGGGGCCGGTCATGACGTTGCCGATCACCGTGCGGTGCGGGAACACCGAGTAGCGCTGAAAGACGATGCCGCGGTCGGGCATGGGCTCTAACGCGATGGGCTCGCCGTCGATGAGGATCTGCCCGCCGCTCGGGGCTTCTTGGCTCAGCAGCATGCGCAGCAGCGTCGATTTGCCCGCCCCCGAAGGCCCGACCACCGCAAGGAACTCGTTGTCGTCGATGAACAGGTTGATGTTCTCGAGCACCACGGTCTCGCCATAGGTCTTGGAGACATTGTCGAAAGTGATGATGGCCATCAGCCGCCCTCCCGGAAGCGCGTCCAGGGGATCGCGTCATGCGCGAGGCGCAGCGCGTAATCCATCGCAAAGGCAAGGAAGGTGATCCACACGACGTAGGGCAGGATCACATCCATCGCGAGATAGCGCCGGACGAGGAAGATGCGGTAGCCAAGGCCTGCCTCGGCGGTGATCGCCTCGGCGGCGATGACAAAAAGCCACGCCGCCCCCAGTGACAGCCGCACCGAACTGATCAGCCGCGGCACGACCTGCGGCAGCACCAGCCCGAGGATCATCTGCCACGTCGAGGCGCCAAGGGTCTGTGCCTTGACGATCTGCTCGCGCGGGATTTCCGACACCCGCAGCATCACGTCGCGAATGATGAAGGGCGCGATGCCAAAGACGATGAGCACGGTCTTCGACAGTTCGCCAAGGCCGAAGAGGATGAAGAGGATCGGCAGCACCGCCAGCGGCGGAACCAGCGAGAGCGCGGCGAAGAAGGGCTCGAAGATGGCGCGCAGATAGGGGATGAACCCCACCAGCACGCCGATGACGAGGCCGATCAGCGCCGACAGGCCAAGGCCGATCCCCAGCCGCGACAGCGAGGCCCAAGTGTCGGCCCAGAAGAGTTTCTTGCCGGTCGCCATGTCGACCTGAAAGATCAGGCGGGACATGGCGGTGCGAAAGGCTTCGAGGCCCGGCATCAGCTTGTCGGAAGCATCGACGGCGTGCCGCGCTTCGGAGGTGACCGCGTAGACCGCGATCACCAGAATGAAGGGCATCGCGCCCAGCAGGATTTTACTCCTGCGGGAGGGAAGCCGGTTGATGGCTCGGCGCATGGAAACGTCTCGGGTCGCCGATTACAGCTCGCCCGCGGCGGCCATCTCCGAGAAGCTCGGATCAAAGCGCAGCTTCACGTTGCCCTCGTCCCCAAGCACCGTGCCGCCGACCTCGATGCCGATGGCGTCGACGCTGGAAGCCCCCTGCCCAAACAGGCCCTGCTCGAAGCTGAAGGTGCGCACCTTGTCCATGATGTCGCGGCTGCTGTCCGCCGAGAGGAAGGCCGCCGCATCGCCGGGCGTGGTGAAGAAATGCGTCTGGTCCACCTGCACCGACAGGCCCGCCACATCCGTGCCCATGGCCGACGCCATGACCTCGGCCATCGGCTGGTCATCGCCGGTCTCGGCGGCCATGGTCTCCATCGCCTCATACCATGCGCCGGTCAGCGCCTTGGCGAACTCGGGATGCTCTTCCAGCGTTTCGGTGCGGGCGATGAACACATCCATGATCTCGCCGGGGATGTCCGAACTGTCGAACAGCACATTGCTCTCGGGCACTTGGTTCAGCATCTCGGCGGCAATCGGGTTCCATGTCGCCACATGCTTCATCTCGGGCTGGGTGACATAGGCGGCGCCAATCTCGGCATCCGAGATGTTCACGCTCTTCACCCGCCACGGCTCGGTGATCCCGGCCTCGGCCAGCGCGCGGTTCAGCAGGTAGTGCGAGACCGAGTATTGCAGCAGCCAGACCTCATCGTCGAGCAGGTCCTCGACCTTTTCGGCGCTGCGCGAGATCAGCATGTCGTTGCCGTCGGAATAATCGGTGATCAGGAAGATCGAGGTATCCACCCCGCCCGCCGCCGGCATGGTCAGCGCGTCCATGCCCGCCACCGCCACCGCGTCGAGATCGCCTGCGATGAACTGGTTGATCGAGCCCACGTAGTCGTTGATCTGGATAAGCTCGACGTCGACGCCGTATTTCTCGCCCCACGCCTCCATCAGCCCTTCGGTGCGCATCCAAGCCAGAGGCATGAAGCCCACATAGACGACATAACCTACCTTGAACGTCTCCTTCTCCTGCGCCTGAGCGGGCGCAGTGAAGGCGACCGAGGCCGCGGAAGCAAGCAGAAGAAGCAGTCGGGAAATACGCATGGAGTGTCTCCGGGAGAGAAAGAGATGTTCGATGCTCTAACTAAACGAGCGTTGAATAGTTAAAATCAAGTTTTTAATATGTATAAAAAATGCGCTATTAATCAGCTGATGAGTTCGCTACGACGGCGCGGCGTGAACGGAGAGTCCCCATGGCCAGGACCGCAACCAGAAAACGGCTCGATCCGGCCGAGCGGCGCACGCAGATCCTCGACGAGATGCTGCAGCTCTGTGCGAATCAGCACTTTGCCTCGATCACCATGCGGCAGATCGCGGCGGCCTGCGGCGTGAACATGGCGCTGCTCTACCACTACTTCGACAATAAAGAGGGGCTGGTGCACGCCACGCTGCGGCACGCGGTGGACGACTTTCTAGTGATGTTCGACGATCTGCCCAAGGATGTCGGTGCCCCGCTCGGCGCGGCTGACGTGTGGATCGACGCCACCATCGAGGCCGCGCCGCGCCTGATGCGCATGGTCAAGCTGATGAGCGATTTTGGCGCTCAGGAAAGCCGCGATGCCGAGGCGCTGGCGATCATCGACGAGTTCTATGCGCGCGAGCGGGAGACGCTGAAACAGGCCATCCTCGACGGCATGGCCGAGGGTAGGTTCCGCGAGGTCGATCCCGAGCGCACCGCGCGGCTGACCTCGATCGCCATCGACGGCGTGTTCTTCGGCGGGCCCGCGCGCAACGATTTCGCCTTTGAAAACAACCTGCGCGACGTGCGGGACCAGCTGCTCGACTATCTGCAGCCCGCGCCCTGACGCCTTTGGCAGTGCTCAGCGCCGGTCGCGCGCATCCTCGCCCAGCGAGGCGAGATAGACATCATAGGTGCTGCTCAGCGAGTTGATGTGCTGGCGCATCAATTCGGCGGCGTGATCGGCCTCGCCGCGCTCCATCGCGTCGAGAATGCTCGTGTGCTCCTGCATGGATTTCTCCAGCCGCCCGGTGACGTCGAGCTGCCGCCGCCGGAACGGTCGCAGCCGCCGGTCCATGCGTTTCGCCTCTTCGGCGAGCACCTGATTGCCCGACGCCTCGTAGATCATGCCGTGCAGCCGGTTGTTCGCCTCGTAGTAGCGATCCGCCGCGCCCTCCTTCAGCGCCGCCTCACAATCCTGCGCCGCGCGCCGCAGATACAGCCGCTGCGCCGGTGTGATGCGCTGCGCCGCCAGCCGCACGCACCACGCCTCGAGCCCGGCCATCACCTCGAACATCTCGACCAGACGGGTCATCGAGGGCCGCCGCACGAAGGCCCCCCGGCGCGGAATCAACTCCACCAGACCAATCGCTTCGAGCGTCAGAAATGCCTCGCGCAGTGGCGTGCGCGACACCTCAAGTTGCTCGGCCAGCGCCACTTCGCTCAGCTTGTCGCCATCCTGATATGCACCCGACGCGATCCGCTGCTCGATAATTGAGCAAATCCGGGTGGCGGTTCTGGAGTTGTCGGACATCGAGAAAAATCCTTGACGATATGCAATCCCCCCAGATTGTATACAGGAATAATCAAAAGAATACAAATAACGAAAACGCCAACAGTGAGGACAACACCATGAAAACGTGGAAACTTCTCGCCGGAACCGCGCTTTGCGCGAGTCTCTCTGCCCCCGCTTTCGCGGATAAGGCGAGTGACACGGTGAACATGGCCTTCAACAAGGAGCTTGAAACCGCGGATGTCTACTTCAACACCGCGCGCGAGGGTCTGCTGCTCAACCACTCGGTCTGGGATGGCCTGCTGTACCGCGATCCGGACACCGGCGAGTATAAGGGCAACCTTGCCACCGAGTGGACGTGGATCGACGATGTCACGCTCGAACTGAAGCTGCGTGAGGGGGTGACCTTTCACAACGGCGAGCCGTTCAACGCCGATGACGTGGTGTTCACCGTCAACTATGTGACCGATCCCGAAAACGGCGTGAAGAACATGGCCAACGTCGGCTGGATGGACCACGCCGAGAAGGTCGACGACTACACCGTGCGGATCATTCTGGGCGCGCCCTTCCCGGCGGCCGAGGAATTCCTAGCCGGCCCCGTGGCCATGTATCCCGATGAATATTACGCCGAAGTTGGCCCGAGCGGCATGGGTCTGAAGCCCGTCGGCACCGGCCCCTTCAAAGTGACCGAACTGGAGCCGGGCAAGCACTTCGTGCTCGAGCGGTTCGAGGATTACTACGGCGGGCCGAAGGGCAAGGCCGGGGTCGCCAAGGTCGACATCCGCACCGTCCCCGACACCAACACGCAGATCGCCGAGTTCTTCAACGGCACGCTCGACTTCCTGTGGAACATGCCCGCCGATCAGGCGGAAAAGCTCGACGGTATGGGCAAGTACCAAGTGGTCAACGCCCCGGCGATGCGCGTCGGCTACATCACCATGGATGCCGCTGGCCGCGCTGGCGACACGCCGATGACCGATCAGAGGGTGCGCGAGGCGGTCTATCACGCCATCGACCGTCAGGCGATCGTCGATGCGCTGGTCAAGGGCTCGTCGGAAGTGATCGACACCGCCTGCTCGCCCGCGCAATTCGCCTGCGACCAGAGCGTCGAGGGCTATGAGTACGATCCCGAGAAGGCCAAGGAACTGCTGGCCGAGGCGGGCTATCCCGACGGGTTCGACATCGACTTCTACGCCTACCGCAACCGGCCCTACGCCGAGGCGATGATGGGCTTTCTGGGCAAGGTCGGCATCAACGCCAACCTCAACTACATGCAGTACTCGGCCCTGCGCGAGAAGCACCGCAAGGGCGAGGTGCCGATGGCCTTCCTGACGTGGGGCTCGAACTCGGTGGCAGACGCTTCGGCGATCACCTCGGAGTTCTTCACCGGCGGGCCGCAGGACGATGCGCGCGATCAGGAGGTGATCGACTGGATCGAGGCCGCCGACAGCACCAACGACAAGGAAGAGCGGCAGGCGCTCTACTCCAACGCGCTGAGCAAGATCACCAGCGAGGCCTATTGGGTGCCGCTGTGGACCTACAACGTCAACTACGTGATGAGCCCCGAAATGGAGTTCACCCCGACCGATGACGAACTGGTCCGCTTCTTCAGCTTCGGCTGGAAGTAACCGCTGGCCCTGCCCGGCCCCCGCGCGGGGCCGGGCGAGACCCGACCACAGGAACACCCCATGCTGCTCTATATCCTCAAACGCCTCGGTCTTGCGGTGCTGGTCGCGCTGACCGTCTCGGCGATCAGCTTCAGCCTGCTGTTCATGGCGGGCGATCCGGCCATCTCGATCGCCGGTGAGAACGCCGCCGCCGAGGACATCGCCGCGATCACCGAACGCTATGGTTTCGACCGCCCGGTGCTGGTGCAATACGCCGACTGGCTGGTCTCTGCTGCGGGCGGCGATCTGGGGCGCTCTTGGTATTTCGATCTGCCGACCACCGAGATCATCGGCGACCGGCTTGGCGTGACCATGACGCTGGGCCTGCTGGCGATCTCGTTTGCGCTGATCCTCGCCATCCCGATGGGCGTTGCGGCGGCGGTGAGGCCGAACTCGCTGATCGACCGCGCCGCGCTCTTCATCTCGGTCGTGGGTCAGGCGATCCCGTCGTTCTGGTTCGGCCTGATCCTGATCGTGGTCTTCTCGATCAAGCTCGGCCTCGTGCCCGCCTCGGGCTCGGACAGCTGGAAACACTTCATCCTGCCCACGGTGGTGCTGGGCTATTACGCCACGCCCGCGATCATGCGCCTGACCCGCGCCGGGATGATCGAGGTGCTGTCCGCCGATTACATCCGCACCGCCCGCGCCAAGGGTCTCGCACCGCGCAAGGTGCTGTTCAAACACGCGCTGCGCAACGCCATCATCCCGGTGATCAGCCTCGCTGCGGTGCAGATGGGCTTCATGCTGGGCGGCTCGATCGTCGTGGAGTCGATCTTTGCGCTGCATGGCGCGGGCTATCTGGCGTGGGAGAGCATCAGCCGCAACGACCTGCCGGTGATGCAGGCGCTGATCCTCGTCTTTTCCATGTTCTACATCCTGTTCACCTTCCTCGCCGACGTGCTGAACGCGTGGATGGACCCGCGCCTGCGCGTGGGCTGACCGAAGGCGCCTCGACATGACCGACACGACCGCATCCGAAAGCCCCGCCATGACCGCCTCCAACGCCGCCCCCAAGGAAGCCCCGCTCTCGCCCCGTCAGGCGATGCTGCGCCGCGCCCTGCGTCACCGCGGGCTGATCTTCGGCGCGCTGGTGATGGGCCTCATCATCTTTGTCGCGCTCTGCGCGCCGCTGCTCACCAGCTACAGCCCCTATGATCAGGACCTCTTGGCCCGCATGAAACCGCCCGTCTTCATGGGCGGTGACGAGGCGCATTGGCTGGGCACCGATGCCTTGGGCCGCGACTTCTGGGCCCGGCTGGCCTATGGCGCGCGCATCTCGTTGATGATCGGGCTGCTGGCCGCCACCATCTCGGCGCTGATCGGCTCGGTGCTGGGCATCCTCGCGGGCTACTTCGGAGGCCGCGTCGACATGGCGGTGACCTTCCTGATCAATGTGCGCCTTGCGATGCCGGTGGTGCTGGTGGCGCTGGCGGTGGTCGCGCTCTTCGGCGGCTCGCTGATGGTGGTGGTCTCGGTGCTGGGGCTGCTGCTTTGGGACCGCTTCGCCGTGGTGCTGCGCGCCGCCACCATGCAGGTGCGCAAGCTCGAGTATGTCGCCGCCGCCGAAGTGCTGGGGGCCTCGCTGCCGCGGGTGCTGTGGAAGGACATCCTGCCCAACGTGATGAACCACCTGATCGTGATTTTCACGCTGGAGATGGCCCATGCCATCATCCTCGAAGCGGCGCTGTCGTTCCTTGGCCTCGGCGTGCAGCCGCCCACCCCGTCGTGGGGGCTGATGATCTCGGAGGGCAAGGAAATGCTGCTCTTCGAGCCGTGGCTCATCACCATTCCCGGCGTGGCGCTGTTCTTCCTCGTCCTGTCGATCAACATGCTCGGCGACGGCATCCGCGACGTCACCGCACCCGAAGGCAGAAACTGATGACCGATCCCATCCTGTCCATCCGCAATCTCACCGTCGATCTGCCCAAGGGCGGCGACCGGCCCCATGCGGTCGAGGGGCTGAGCCTCGAGATCATGCCCAAGGAGATCGTCTGCATCGTCGGCGAGTCCGGCTCGGGCAAGTCGATCACCTCCTTCACCACCATGGGGCTGCTGCCGAAAGCGCTGGTGCCCTCGTCGGGCGAGGTGATCTTTGACGGCAAGGACCTGCTGAAACTGCCCCCGTCCGAGCATTCGAAACTGCGCGGGCGCCGCATGGCGATGATCTTTCAGGAGCCCATGTCGGCGCTGAACCCCTGCTACACCGTCGGCAACCAGATCGAAGAGATGTTCGAGCAGCACACCAGCCTGCCCGCCGCCGAGCGCAAGGCCCGGACGATCAAGCTGCTGGACGAGGTGCAACTGCCCGATCCGGCGCGCATCTACTCCAGCTACCCGCACCAGCTTTCGGGCGGGCAGCGGCAGCGCATCGTGATCGCCATGGCGCTGGCGCTCGACCCGGCGCTGCTGATCGCCGACGAGCCGACCACGGCGCTCGATCTGTCGACGCAGGCGCAGATCCTGCACCTGCTGAAGGAACTGCGTGAAAAGCATTCGGCGGGCATCATGTTCGTCACCCATGACTTCGACGTGGTGGCCGAGATTGCCGACCGGGTGGTGGTCATGCAGCACGGGCGCATCGTCGAGCAGGGCAGCGCCGAAGAGGTGCTCAACCGCCCGCAGCACCCCTACACCCGCCTGTTGATCGACGCGGTGCCGCGCCGCGAGCGCGCCGCGCAGCCCAGCCTCGAAGGGCGGGTCGAGATGCTGAAGGTGGAAGGGCTGGAAAAGACCTACCACGTGAAGGGCAATATGTTCCGCCCCGGCCGCATCGTGCACGCCTGCAAGGACGTCGGCTTTGCCGTGCGCCGCGGCGAGACGCTCGGCATCGTCGGCGAGAGCGGCTCGGGCAAGTCGACGCTGGTCAAATGCCTGATCCGGCTGGAGGATCCCGACGCGGGCCACGTCTGGGTCGAGGGCACTGACATTGCCGCCTATTCCAAGCGCGCGCTGCATCCCTACCGCAAGATGATCCAAATCGTGTTTCAGGATCCCTATGGTTCGCTCAACCCGCGCCGCACCATCGGCGACCAACTGGTCGAAGGGCCGGTGAACTTTGGCCGCGACCGCGCCGAGGCGATGGAAAAGGCCCGCGAGCTGATGAAGATCGTGCGGCTCGATCCCGATGCGCTCAACCGCTACCCCAACCAGTTTTCCGGCGGTCAGCGTCAACGCATTTGCATTGCGCGCGCGCTGATGGTCGAACCCAAGGTGCTGATCGCCGACGAGGCGGTCTCGGCGCTCGACGTGTCGGTGCAGAAGGAAGTGCTCAAGTTGCTCAATGAAATCCGCGACAAGATGGGGCTGACCGTGCTCTTCATCACCCACGACCTGCGCGTCGCGGCGCAGGTCTGCGACAATCTCATCGTCATGCAGCAGGGCGAGATCGTCGAGCGCGGCTCGGTCGATCAGGTCTTTGGCAACCCCAGCCATGCCTATACGCAAAAGCTGCTCGCGGCGCAGCCCGGACAGGATTGGGACGTGCCGGACGTGTCGAAACTGCCCCCCGCCACCGGCGTCATGGGTATGGGAGGTCTGGCATGAGCGGCTCGTTCTCTCCATCGCAGACCACCCGCAAGCCCGGCGTCACCGCCACTTCGGGCGGCGTCGTCGCGGCCCAACACGCGCTTGCGGCCAAGGCCGGGACCGAGGTTCTGAAGGCGGGCGGCGATGCGCTTGATGCCGCCGTGGCGGTGAGCTTCGCCATCGGTGTGCTCGAGCCATGGATGTCCGGCCCGATGGGCGGCGGCGCGATGATGATCTGGCGCGAGGACGAGGGCCGCGCCCATGCGCTGAACTACGGCATGCGCAGTTCCGCCGCGCTCGATCCGGCGCATTATCCGCTGTCGGGCGCGGGCAAGGCCTCGGACCTTTTTCCGTGGGACGCGGTGGTCGAGGACCGCAACGTCATCGGCGGCTCGTCGGTCGCGGTGCCCGGCACCGTCGCGGGCATCGCCGCCGCGCATGGGCGCTATGGCCGGATGCCGTGGAAAGACCTGCTCTCGCCGGCCATCGGTTTCGCCAAGAAAGGCCTGCACGTGGATTGGTACGCGGCGCTGGTCATCGCCTCCTCGGCGCGCGATCTTGCGCAGGACCCGGACGCCGCCGCCATGTTCCTCGAAGACGGGCAATGGCCCAAGGGCTCTGGCTGGACGGCGCTTTCGGACATTCGCCTCGACCAGTCGCGCCACGCCGCCACGCTGGAGCATCTGGCGCAGGCGGGCGCAGAGGACTTCTACAAGGGCGATATCGCCGCGATGCTGTCGGGCGATGTGACCGCCAAGGGCGGCTTTCTGACCATGGACGATCTCGCGGCCTATGCACCGCAATGGTCCGACCCGCTGGAAATCCCCTATCGCGACGGGCGGCTCTTTGCCCTGCCCGGGCTCACCGCCGGACCGACGCTGAGCCACGCCGTCACCGGCTGGACCAAGGGCTATGACGCCGCCGAGGCCGCCGCGCCCAAGGCGCATCTGGCCCGCGCGGAGGCGCTCAAGGCCGCCTATGCCGCGCGGCTCGAGGGGATGGGCGACCATGAATCGGCCAAGGCCCCCGGTTGCACCACGCATTTCTCGATCGTCGACCGTCACGGCAATATGGTCGCGATGACCCAGACGCTCTTGTCGATCTTCGGCTCGCGCGTGGTCTCGCCCTCCACCGGCATGCTGCTCAACAACGGTATCATGTGGTTCGATCCCGCACCGGGCGGGCCGAACAGCCTCGCCCCCGGCAAACGCTGCCTGATGAACGTCTGCCCGGTGATCGGCGAGGCCCCCGGCAAGCGCTTTGCCCTCGGGGCCAGCGGCGGGCGCAAGATCATGCCCGCCGTCGGGCAGATCTCGGGCCATATCATCGAGCAGGGCATGTCCATGCAGGAGGCCATCGAAGCGCCGCGCATCGACGTCTCGGGCGGGGCGCAGGTGGTGGCCGACGAACGCCTCGAAGGTCCCGTCACCGAGGCGCTCGCCGCCGCGCACCCGCTGGCCATGGTCCAGCGCCTGCCCTTCCCCTTCGCCTTTGCCTGCCCCGCCGGGGTTCTGCGCGAAGGCACCACCAATTCCGGCACCACCGAGACCTTCTCGCCCTGGGGCGACGGGATCGCTGCCGACTGACCGACGAAGCAAGAAAGAGACCCCATGTCCCCCCGCGACACCGCCCTTGCGGCCATCACCGAGTATTTCGACAGCGGCAGCTTCCAGAGCGAACTTGCCGATCTGGTCGCCCGCCCCACCGAAAGTCAGGACCCGCGCGGTGCGCCGCATCTGATGGCCTATCTCACCGAGGCGATGGCGCCGATGCTGGAGGCGATGGGCTTCAGCTGCCAGATCTTCGACAACCCGCAAGAGGGCACCGGCCCGCTGCTCGTCGGCCAGCGTATCGAGGATGAGAGTCTGCCCACGGTGCTGACCTATGGCCATGGCGATGTGATCCGCGCGCAAGAGGGCCAGTGGCGAGAGGGGCTGGAGCCCTTCACGCTCACCGAAGAGGGCGACCGGCTCTATGGTCGCGGCTCGGCGGACAACAAGGTCCAGCACCTGATCAACCTGCGCGCCATGGCGGCGCTGATCGAGACGCAGGGCAAGCTGGGGTTCAACGCCAAGGTGCTGATCGAAATGGGCGAAGAGAACGGCTCGCCCGGCCTCAAGACCTTCTGCGAAGAACACAAAGAGCTTCTGGCCGCCGATGTGCTGATCGCCTCGGACGGGCCGCGCCTGTCGCCCGACGCGCCGACGATCTTCACCGGCTCGCGCGGCGGGGCGCTGTTCGATCTCAAGGTCGAGCTGCGCGAGGGGGCCAACCACTCGGGCAACTTCGGCGGTCTGTTGGCCGACCCTGCGATCATCCTCGCCCATGCACTGGCCTGCATCACCGACCGGCGCGGCCAGATCAACGTGCCCGAATGGCGCCCCGACAGCCTGACCCCGCGCATCCGCGAGGTGCTGGCGGCGCTGCCTGAGGTGAAATCGGGCATCGCGCTCGACCCGGACTGGGGCGAAGAGAGCCTGACCATGTCCGAGCGCGTCTTTGGCTGGAACAGCTTTGCGGTGCTGGCGATGATCTCGGGCGTGCCCGAGGCGCCGGTGAATGCCATCGCGGGCTGGGCGCGCGCCACCTGCCAGCTGCGCTTCGTCGTCGGCACCGATGTGGATGACATTCTGCCCGCGCTGCGCCGCCATCTCGACACGCACGGTTTCCAGCAGGTTCAGATCACCTCTGCCGACCGCGGATCCTTCCCCGCGACCCGGCTCGACCCCGATCACCCTTGGGTGCGCTTCGCCGCGGCCTCGCTGCAGAAGAGCACCGGCCAGAGCCCGCATATCCTGCCCAACCTCGGCGGCTCGCTGCCCAACGACTGTTTTGCAGAAGTGCTCGACCTGCCGACCATCTGGGTGCCCCACTCCTATGCCGGTTGCAGCCAGCACGCTCCGAACGAGCATGTGCTGAAGCCGCTCTCGAAACAGGCGTTGATCGGCATGACCGGGCTGTTTTGTGACCTCGCCGAGCACGGCGCGCCGAAGGACTGAGCATGGAATATCTTATTCTCTTCGCGGTCATCGCCGCCGCGGGCGCGGTGGCCGGGATCATCTCGGGGCTGCTTGGCGTGGGCGGCGGGATCATCCTCGTACCCGCCTTCTATTACGTCTTCACCGGGCTCGGCTATGAGCCGAACCAGCTCATGCAGATCTGCGTCGCCACCTCCACCGGCACGATCATCGTCACATCGCTGCGCTCGGTCACCTCGCACCACAAGCGCGGCGCGGTGAGCGTCGAGCTGATCAAGACGTGGGGGCCGTTCATCGCCATCGGCTCGGTGCTGGGCGTGCTGGCCGCCACCGTGCTGCGCAGCCACCAGTTGCAGCTGGTGTTCGGCATCGTCGGCGTCTGCCTCGGGCTCTACATGCTGCTCGGCAAGAAAAGCTGGCGGCTGTCGGACACGCTGCCGGGGCGCGGGCTCAGCGCCATCTACGGCGGCATCATCGGCTTTTTCTCGGCCCTGATGGGCATCGGCGGCGGCAGTTTCACCGTGCCGCTGCTGACCGCCTACAACGTGCCGCCGCATCGCGCCGTGGGCACCTCGCCCGGCTTCGGCCTGCTGATTTCGATCCCCGGCTTCATCGCCTTTCTGCTGACCGGCTGGGAAATCACCGGCAAGCCGCCGGGCACGGTGGGCTACGTCAACCTGCCTGCGGTGCTGCTGATCATGGTGACCTCGCTGCTGACCGTGCCGACCGGCGTGAAGCTGGCACATAGCCTCAGCCCCGCCCGCCTGCGGCTGGTGTTTGCGCTGACCGTGCTGGTGCTGGCCGGGAACATGCTGCGCAAGGCGCTGATGGGATGAGCGACGAGACCCTCCTGCAGCGGCTGCGTGCAGCCGAGCCGGTGCTTTGGACCAATCCCGGCTATGCCCCGCAGACCGACCCGCAGGCGATGGCCGACGTCATGGGGGCCAAGGCCGCATGGGCTCGTTTCGCGCCGCTGATGGCCGAGCTTTGGCCGGAACTGGCGCCCTCGGGCGTGATCCGCTCGACCCTCACCGATATCGCCGATCTGCGCCCCGCGCTTGGTTACGATGCTCCCGAATACGGCACGCTGCTGGTCAAGGGAGACCACGCGCTGCCCGTCGCCGGGTCGGTCAAGGCGCGCGGCGGCGTCTTCGAAGTGCTCAGCATCGCCGTCAGTCAGGCGCGCGGCGCAGAGCTGCTCTATGATGGCGAGGACATCGAGAAACTCGCGGGCGACGATGCCCGCGCCTTCTTTGGCGAGCGCCGCATCGCCGTCGGCTCCACCGGCAACCTCGGGCTCAGCGTCGGCATCGCGGCGCGGGCGCTTGGCTATAAGGCGACGGTGCATATGTCGCATGACGCCAAGCCATGGAAGGTGGCGCGGCTGCAGAGCCTCGGCGTCGAGGTGGTGCAGCATGAGACCGATTATTCGCAGGCCGTCGCCGCCGCGCGCGAGATCGCCGCACGCGATCCGCTGACCCATTTCGTCGACGACGAGGACTCGCTGCTGCTGTTCAAGGGCTACAGCGCCGCCGCCGCCGAACTGAAAGAGCAACTGGCCGAGCAGGGCATTTCCATCGGCGCCGACCGTCCGCTGATCCTCTATCTGCCCTGCGGCATCGGCGGCGCACCGGGCGGCATTGCTCATGGCGCGCGCGGTGTCTTTGGCTCCGACGTGCACCCGTTCTTCGTCGAGCCGGTGCAGGCCCCTTCGGCGCTCGTGCAGATGCGCGAGGGGCTGGGCCGCGAAACCTCGGTCTACGAGCTTGGCCTGTCGAACCGCACCGAGGCCGACGGCATGGCCGTCGCCACCATGTCGCAACTGGTGGCCGAGCGGATGCAGCGGCGGCTGGCGGGGGTCTTCACCGTCGGTGACGACGATCTCTTCCGCTGGCTCGCGCTGGCCGAGACCAAGGGGCTGCGGCTGGAGCCCTCGGCCGCCTCGGGCTTTGGCGGGCCGCAGATGCTGATGAACACCCATGAGGGCCGCGCTTTCCGGGCCATGCATATGCCCACCGTCGATCCGGCGCGCGCCGTGCATGTGATCTGGACCACCGGCGGCGCATTCGTGCCCGAGGAGCAGTACCAAGGTTTTGTCGCGAAGGGCCGCGCGCTCGGCCCGCGCTTCGATCTGAAAGGAGTTTCGTCATGACCAATCCCGCCGACCTCGGGGCCATTGAGGCGCGCAGCCTGATCGCCCGCAAGCAGCTGTCGCCGGTGGAACTGGCCGAGGCCTGCATCGCCCGCGTCGAAGCGGTGGACCCCGCCGTCAACGCGCTGATCGCCCGCGATTTCGACGGGCTGCGCAAGGCCGCGAAACAGGCCGAAGCGGATGTGACCGCAGGCAAGGAACTGGGGGCGCTGCACGGTCTGCCCTTCGGCGTGAAGGACATGATCGACGTCACCGGCCTGCCCACCACCTTTGGCTCGGAGGCGTTCAAGGACAATATCGCCACCAAGGATGACGCCATCGTCGCCGCCATGCGCGCAGCGGGCGGCTTTCCCATGGGCAAGACCAACAACCCCGAATGGAGCGCCGGGGCCAACACCCGCAACCGCGTCTACGGGGTGACGGCCAACCCCCATGACATCACCCGCAGCTGCGCCGGATCCTCGGGCGGCTCGGCGGTGGCGCTGGCCTGCGGCTATGCCCCGCTCGCCACCGGCTCGGACACCGGCGGCAGCCTGCGCAACCCGGCGGCATTTTGCGGCATCGTCGGCTATCGCCCCAGCCCCGGCGTGGTGCCCGGCAACACCCGCGCGGCAGGGCTGATCCCGCTGCCCACCTCCGGCCCCATGGCGCGCAACGTGGCCGATTGCGCGCTGATGCTCTCGGTGCTCGCGCGTCCCGACCGCAATGATCCTTTCACCACGGTGATGGACGGCAAGACGCTCTGGTCCGCCGGTGATTTCGCCAATCTGCCGCGCCGCGATCTGTCGTCACTGAAGATCGCGGTGACCGAGGATTTCGGATTTGCCCCGACCGAGAGCCTCATCCGCGACCACTTCCGCAAGATCATGCCGCAGCTGGCGCCCTTCTTCGGGCAGGTCGAGGACGCCACCCCCGACTGCAGCGACGCCGACCGCATCTTCTCGGTGCTGCGCGCGGTGCAATTCCTTGGGGTGCATGCGAAACTGGTGGACGAGCAGCCCGAACTGGTCGGCCCCAACGTCCGCGACAACGTTGCCGAGGGCCGCAGCTATTCCGCCGAGGATGTGGCGCAGGCGATCTTTGGGCAGGCGCGCTTTTACCGCGACTGGCAAGGCTTCTTCGAGACCACCGACTATCTGCTGTCTCCGGCGGTCTGCATCTCGCCGCGCGACTGGCACGAGCTCTATCCCACCGAGATCGACGGCGTGCCGACCAAGAGCTATTACCATTGGCTCGCCATGGCCTATGCGTCGACCATCGCGGGCCACCCCTCGATCACCATCCCCTGCGGGACGGATGCCAATGGCATGCCCTTCGGGCTGCAGATCATCGGCAAGCGGCACGACGATCTGGGCGTGCTGGCGGTGGCGGCAGAGCTTGAGGCAGTGATCGCTGGCCTCTCCGATCTCGCCCCGCGCGGACCCGACATCGCGGCACTGGCCAAGGCGCCGAAGCTGTCGGACGCGCCCGGCTTTCTCACCTTCGACTGATCCAAGGACAACTCATGAGCATCCCCCTCTCCAAGACCCGCCGCTCTGGCAGCACCCTCTATCTTTCCGGCGAGCTCGGCTTCGGGCCGGACGGCAAAATCCCCGACGGCATCGAGGCGCAGACGCGCCAGTGCCTCGAGAACATCAAGGCGACGCTCGCCAAGGAAGGGCTCGACCTGTCGCATGTCATGTCGGCGACCTGCTACCTGACCGATCCGGCGGATTTCCCGGCCTTCAACAAAGTCTATGCCGAGATGTTCCCCGAGCCCTACCCGGTGCGCACCACCATCGGCTGCGCGCTGATGATCGACGCCAAGGTCGAGATCACGGTGATCGCCGAGGGCTGATCCGCGCCTTTGGGGCAGGTTTGCATTCCCGGCGGCTGCGTGGTCTAGCTGGATCACTGCCGCCGGAAGGACCTGCCATGCAAGATGATCTCAACCAGTCCGAATGGGCTCTCCTGCTCGAGGGGGTGCTGTTCTATGGCGATCCGCATGGCCGCTGGGATCCGCTGCTGAAGGCGCTTGGACCCGAGACCAAAGAGGTGATCATCCTTGGCGATCTGGCCGATGCCGCGAAGGATCCGGCGCAGGTCGAGACCGCCCGCCGCGCGCTGCAGGACGTGCGCGCGCGCGGCATCAAATGGTGGACGATCTCGGGCAATCACGACACGGAAACCGACGAGATCTGCGATCTGCTGCATGACGAGATGCCGGGCAACCTGCTCGACGGCAAGGTTGTGCAGGCCACCGGCATGGGCACCGCGATCGCCGGGCTGGGCGGCGTGGTGCGGGGCCGGGTCTGGGATGGCAGAGGCCCGGCGCAGGTGCATTCGCCCGAGGATATGATCGCCGCCAGCCACCCCTCCGCCCTGCACAGAGGCGGCCTGCCGCGCCGCCACCGCAGCACGATCTTCCCCTCGGACGTGGCCAAGCTCGGGCTGCAGCGCGCCGATGTGCTGGTCAGCCACGAAGCGCCAAGCTGCAACCGCCACGGGTTCTCCTTCATCGACCGGCTGGCCGGCGACATGGGCGCGGGGCTGATCGTGCACGGCCACCACCACCTGTCGTACGAGAGCGTGCTGCCCAATGGTGTGCGGGTGAAGGGGCTGGGCCGGGCCGAGGTCTGGCAGCCGAGCGTCGAACTCAGCCCGACCCAGCGCAGCCTGCTGCGCGCCGGGGTCGACACGCTGCGGCGGGGCTCCGCCACTTATGACCTGCTGAAGGACCTCTGAGCGGCGCAACGGTCAGCGCATGAAAAAGCCCCCGGCCATCTGGCCGGGGGCTATTCGCTTCAGGGACT
>NZ_JAAGOU010000020.1:0-83899 GCF_010500775.1 Salipiger sp. PrR002 | reverse complement strand
CCTCGCGATCAGCGACGCTCACGGCTTCCTACACCACGCCGCGGGGCACTATCCCTTTTGTAATTGCACGTTCATAGCCCCCTTCGCCCGTCCAAGCTGACATCTGTGGGTATGCTGACGAAATCTTCGGCGATGAACGGATTCATCTCTGCCAGGCAGTCGAAGCGTTGCGCATGGGTGGACCGGAAATGCTCAATCTCTAGCACCTTGTCGCGAGCGACCAAAGCCGCTTTTAGAGCCAAGATGCAGATTTCACAAAGTTCGCCGAAGGCGTAATAGGAGGCGTGAAGCAACCTCTCGGCAAAGTCCCGTGTCTTCACGCTTTTGCCGAGCTCTAGCCCCATCCCCCGACAATAGCGCGCCAGAACCTTTATTGCCCGAGACGCATCGATGCCGGGATCGAGATCAGTCATGTGCACAACACTGTACCGGCGCTTGAACTGCTGGTCCGAGTTGAGGATTTCCGCGAACTCCGGGGTGCCGATCAGGATGGGGATGACCTGTCCTTTCTGAGGCTGCACCAGTGATTTCAATGCGTCACGCATGGACTGGCGGTCCTTGGCGCCTGCGGCACGCACATGCTGGATTTCGTCCAAGACCAAAACTTGCGTCTGTAACCTCTCGATGTAGGCGGCAACGTACTGCCATATGTCCTCGGCGGAATCGCGAGCCTTTGGCGTCCAACCATATTCCAATGAAATCAGCATGCGGAGCTTGCGAAGGGTTACATCGTCCCGGAGCGGAACGAAAACATGGCCGCGCGGAGAATGACCTACGGCCGTTCTGTGTAGACCGAGGGTTTCGAGCGAATGCAGGACGCTCTTGGTCTTGCCGGTCCCGCTCCGGCCTAAAACAACGACGCCTCTGGCGTCGAAGGGGTGTCCAAGTTCTTTCGCCGCAAGGAACTCCCGAAGAGAACCTTCTATCTGACACGCGATGCGTTGCGCGTCAGAATTCTCGATGAAGATGTCGCGGCGCAATGCCTGGACACTGCGATCGACGTCGCTCGGCTGAAGGACGAGTGTCATAGATCACCTCCTTCCTGCCACCAGGTGGTGTCTTCGTCCGGATCTCCGTCATCGTCAGGAACATCAGTAGAGGGAGAAAGAGCTTCGACCGATGGTGCATCACTTTGTCCGACGTCAGGATCGCCTATGATGTAGCCGATCCCGTCAGTGGAGCGTTCCAGCCCCTCCAAGTCCGGCCCCTCGTTTTCGATGACCGAGAGCCCGAGGTAGAGCTCCTTTTCCAGGCGCTCCACGTCCTCTGCGGTGGTCTGTTGCGGCAGCACGCCCATGATACGCATGGCTTCATTCGCCCGAGAGCGCATTGCCTGAAGCGCATCCCATATGGTGTCGGCAGCAAGGGCCGCCTGCCCAGCGTAACGGCGTCGCAGAATCCGTCCGACGGCAACCCATTCGTCGAGTTTCACCCCGTGAAAATTCTCGACGCTGCACTCAACCTCAAGCCATTCCTTGTCGGTCCAGACGCTGATCGTGCCAATGTCATTGGGGTCCAGATAAAGCGCAACTTTGGCGTTCTGAGGCCGACGACGCAGCTTCTGAAGCATCCCAGAGTTGTAGGCAACCCCGAGAACCGAGAGGCCTTTGGCTGTTACCTTTCGCTCCAGCGATATTCCGAAAGCCCGGCGCCGCATGGTGGCGGGCAACTTTGGCGGAAGCCCGACTGTGCCGCCGAGACGCTCCAAGGCCGCCGCAGGCGTTTCCCCAAGGAGGCCAGTGTGAGGTGTGTTGTGATAGACATCGACAATGTAGCGGATGAAGAGCAGCGCCAGTTGGTCGTCAGTTAGAACGGCCGTTTCTTCTGTCGGATAATCGCCGCGCTCTTTCGGGTTCGAGAAAGTCCTTCCCGGCACATAGGGCATGGCGCGATGCGCCAGCGTCAGAAAAGATCGCTCGATTACCCCTCGTAATTGAGGCTCGCCGACGTTGGGGTAACTGTAGGAGGCGTATGTCTCATTGACCGCTCGAGTCGTCGCACCTGCGCGGAAGGCAGATCCGGTATCGCTTTCGATGCCTTCAAACGGAAATCCTCGCCAGGCGGACTTCGCGCCTGCGGCAGCTGCCAAATCCGACTTATCTCGTGTCGACATTTCCAGCGCCCGAATGGCTAATGCTGAACTCTGTGTCGACGCGATGAGCAAGCCCACGATGTATCTGGTCGCGACGTCCAGGACGACGTAAAGCCATCGACGCCCGCGTGGCAGCCGGTCGATCGTCTTCTGATCAAGCCCCTCTCTGATGGGCCCATTCAAGATAATCGTACGCGCATCCATCTCCCACTCGTCCACTAGGAATCCCTGACCAGGGCGGGTTGCCCGATTGGTCTTGCCAACACCCAAGTAACGGCGCTTTGCGATCGCGCGGCCCTCACGGCCAGCGTCGACCTCCAAACGATCAAAACGCTTCAGCCATTCCCACAGTGCTGTCTTGCCACGCGTTTGGAGCAGCGGAAGCATGGAGGCCTCTCGTCGTTCGTTTTCCCGACGCACCGCGTTGATCGTGTTCTCAACGACTTCACGGCCCGTGTGGCGCTGGTTCTGCAGATACTCTCTGAGGTGTCGTTGGATGAAAAGGTAGCTTTCCTGGTCGATATCGACCTTGGAGGCCCTCCCGCGCTTATCGATGAGCGCATCCATGCGGCCACCCGCTTTTTGGACAGCGCGATACCACCGCAGGATGCTTGCCGGGGATGCGTCGAAACCAAAGCCGTTGCCGTTGGAACTAAAATACTTAGCCCTATAGATCTCGTGGAATGTCTTCCACTCCTCTGCGGCATAGGCCTTGATCTGCGGGTAATGCTGCTCGACGCTATAAGGACGAAGGATAAGACCGCCCTCGGAGTACCTCTTGGCCAGGCCACAAACGAAAAACCACCGATTGCAGACGAGCGTCTGGTTCGTCGGCGTTAACGCTGAGAGGCAAGTATAGGGCTGAGGCCGAGACTTTGCTTCATCCACGCTTTTGGGAAGCTTTTCGTAATTCCAGTCTGGTCGCTTCATGATGTCATGCAGGGTGGCCCAAGAAAACCTCTCGACTGCGGCCGACCCGTCATCTCGTCGGAAGAACGCGTGCTGGTCGTCGGCCTCCTGGAAGAAATATGGGACCGAGTTGATGTGGTAGCGTGTGACCCTGCCGAAGTTCATTCGGATTGTCATTGCGGCCTCCGAACGATCGAGTGAAGGTTGATGCTTCCGCTGCTAATCAAGCCCAAGCGCTGTTCAAAGATAGCTCGGTACGCAGCACGGAAACCCCGTGAGCCGGTACGGCTGAGAATTATCAGATCAGCGATGGTTAGCTCCCCGTCGAGCTTTGCCACGGTCTCTCCAAGGCGCGCGTCAGCATCAGCATCCGGGCACAGCGCAAAGCGTAGATAGGTGGCGGCGTTCACCGCTGCAGTACGGGAGAAGCACTGCTCCGTCACCAAGCGCAGTTCATCCGCCACTTCGGGCACCGCTGCGCATCGGATTCGCGTTAAGTCGGACAGGAAACGGCCAGATGCCAAGCGTGACGTGGGCTTCACCGCCACAGCGACTTTACGCCCGGTTTTGTGGGTGATCACCAGATCTAAATAGTGGATGCCTATGGACCCGTCTCCGCGACGGAACCTGACCGGACCCACTTGCTCCCGAACTTGAAGAACCGACGGGTTAGTGAGCGTTAGAGCAAGATGATGATACTCGGTTTGGCTGTCCAGGCCATAGATCCGCGGCAAGCGCGTCTCAAGGTCGGGAAACACCGCAAAAATACGGCAGGCATTTCTGGATCTCGGATTGATTGTACGCTGACCTCGGTAGCCAAGCACGGGGCTATCTTCACGGAAGATTTCCCCGAGATCATCCGGAAACGCTTCTGTCGGGCCATAGGCCCTACGGAAGGCTTCTGGCATCCCGGAGAGGTCGCGACCGACCGGCGTGACCGGCGCGTATAGACTGCGTTCGATTGGCATATTCATGGCAAAGCATCCCTGTTTCCGGGCCGTTCGGCACCGGATTGCGAGGACACGCAGGAGCAAGCCGCTCACGCGTGCCTGTTGACTTTTCGCTGGTGTGGTGGGATGAAAGAAGGGACCAACCTACCAAGGGCTCTGCACGCTTCGCGCTGCGGGGCCTTTGTTCTTTCATCGAGATCGATGGTTTAGGTCATTGAGGCTTCTCCTTCGGGTTGGGCGAGAAGCGAAGCCAGTTCCTCGGGGTCCTCGCCAAGCAGGCGCGCGATTTCAGTTATGACCGGAAGGCTCTTCCGGTGACCGCCAATGACCAGGCTGATCGTAGAAGGATTGCGCCCGAGATGGGCCGCAAGTTCTTTGATCGTAAAGCCTGCCTCTATCCGCAGACGACATTTGATGATCTCGGCTGCGCCGTGGATTTTCATGTGCGAACCTTGGGCAATTCTAATTGACGGATGCCCGAATCATGTGGGTTCGCGATTCGCAAGTCAACTGGGGGAGCGAATCATTCCTGTTTGTTTTCAATGGGATGTCTAAAGTCATTTTGACATTTAACATGTCTACCGGGTGAAAGCAGAATTTGCTTGGCCGATCCGCGACATTCGATGAAAAATCGAGCACCACCGACCAGGCGTGACATTGACCGCTTCATGTCGAGAAGGTGGTCGCGGACATTCGCGCTGTTGTCGCCCAGCCCGCCATGCTGCGCGTAAGCCATGATGCCACCTAGCTGATCGGGAGACCTGGGCGTCCGGCTCCACAAACGGGGCAACGGCGCTGGAAAATATCAGACCCGTTTGCCCCGTACCGATGGTCGCAGCTTTGGCACCTTAAGATATAGGTGACCTGATTATGGTCGTTTCCCGGCAGGTCGGTGCGCGTCACGACCTCCTGCAGGTTGCGATTTATGAAGCCAGGCTCTGTCGTTTTGCCCCCGGAAGCGGTGCGCTTCTTGCGTGGTTCGCTCTTGGTCATCTGTGGCGGCCAAGATGCTCCCAAGATCCATCCCTCCACCAACCCGGTAGCTGCAATCGGATCAGGCATGGGAGCCGCCAGCGCATTGACGATCTCACCGCACTGATCTGCCTCCTGTAACCAGCGTGCAATCGCATAGGCATCATGCTGGTCCGGGGTTCGCTCCTCCTTGGGGTAAGCGGCGCTCCAAAGCCTCGGATAGGCCTCGGCGATCACTGACGTGCCCGCAGCCGGGGTCCATCCATCGAAGGGCCAGAAGTGTAACTCGGGCCGCTTTGCCCGAATTTGCCGCAACCATGGAATGCCCGCGTGGGTCGACTTGGCGACCGCCCCCTGCACATCGAAATGAAACACAGACTTGGCCGAACCAGTCGCTTCTTCCGTCAACCGGCGCCAGCGTCGTTCGCCCGTCCGCGCACCACCATTTCCGACATGCCCGTGCCGGACGAAATCAACATAGGTGTGGGGTTGATCGGTGGGCCAATGCAGGCAGAAGTCATCAAGGAAGGCTGGCCAATCCGGCTCCAATCCATGGCGCTCGAAATAACGCATCGGGAAAGAGAAGGCGTGATCGATGCCGACGATCGTGGGACAAACGCTATCAAGCTCTTGTTGTAGCCACTCCGCCAGCCCTCTTCGGGTCCAGTATTTCTTGGGACCCGGTGGAGGCAAGACTTCATGCGCCTCGCCGTCGCCGACGGTTTCATAGACCCTCAAGCCCTTCAGGCTGGCCTCGGCGGTCTCAGCCCCCGAATAATCAATACCGATCGTGCGGGCGAACATGCGGTGGCTTTGCGTCATTGAAAACTGGCCTGGAAGTTGGTGGCGGTGAGCGTGACATGAGCGTCGAGCGGCGGCCTCAGCTCAAAGGCCTGAGGAGCGCGCGCGAAATCGTAGAGACGGAACAGATACCAGTCGTCGCGGCGCTCGGCGGCGACCTCCAGCTCGTTCCGTGAGATGTGGAATGGCGTGCGCTCCCACCCATTGGTCGTCTTTACCTCGATCAGACGTTCGCGCCCCTCCGGGCTGAAGCTCGCGATATCATAGCCCGCGCCGTCGCCATCCTCCTTTGCGACCCAGCGAACACGCCATGCCAAATCGTCACGATGGTGATGCTTGAGCACTTGGAGCCTGATGGGAAACAAGGTTTTTGAACGCGGAGCCGCATTGAAAAACAGGTTCATACTTTTAGCCTGTCAGTATTACGGCGTTATAGAAACTCCCATTTCGATAAGGTGCGGCTGATAGAAGTCCTTTTCAACCGACGAAATCTTTTCCTCCCTAAGAGCGACGAATTCTTGGTGGCGTCCGTTTTTAACCGCAGCCAACATCTCTTCAGAAAGCAAAAGTTTCGAAGCTGTCGTCTCAGAAATACTGGCAGAGTTTAGCTCATCTCTCAACTTTGCTGCGTCTGCCGGAGCTACGAGGAACCGATTTGCATAGCTCGAATAAATTATCTTCTTGGGATCAGTTCGCGGCAGCAGCTGGACCAGAGCTTCCCTACCGTACCTCGTAAGCAGTTCGTGCCCCTTCAGCCCGGCTTCGGTGCGCCCCAGATCTGACCAAGTCACGGAGTAGGCCTCCGCTAAACGTTGAGCAAAAGCCTTGGCTCTCACTGACCTAAAGTCAAATTTTCGATTTAGCCTTTTAACTTCGAATGGATCGAAGCTGCTCAGCTGCCACACGTCATCAGCCAAGCCCCTTTCAAGGTCTTGTCTAGCTTTCTCGATTCGGTCTCCAGACATGCCCGCAAAATACTCGCAATAAGTTGTCGTCCAAAACCATGAGGTTAAACGTTCCACTTGACGATCAGAAAGGATAGGAAAGTTGCGGAATGAGTTTGTTATCAGGACTAACTGAAAGGCGTAGGGTAGGAGATCAGGCCTGCTAATACCACAGTGCTCTTTAAGAAACTGTATCGATCTCTTGCAAGCCGTACCTACGCGAGCGACAACGTCTGGATCATCTTTAAGCGCCGCGCCAATTTCGTCAGCATTTTTAACATATACGCCGAACCCCAAAGCAATCTTGCATGCTTTCAGTAAGATATCATCGTCTAGGCCAGACCAGCCTAATTCCGATAGATCAGCGCTTTTAACTTCCCGTATTCTCGCATTAAGATCGAAATTCTGGCCCCAGCTAAGCGCATGAATCATATGGGCTTCGCTCATTGCCCTACCTTGACTATTCAGTCTCTGGAATGTCCTCGTTGCCATCTCGATGTCTTCAGTGACAATCGGTATAACTGGAACCTTATAATCTCTAAACGCGGAAACTAAGCGGTCACATTTCTCGAGATTTTCGTCCACTTCTGCGTCCGTACCCTTTAAGCCTCTCTGGAAACGCAGCATCCCTACACTGTCAAAGAGTAGGTTAAGTGGCAAAGTTTCGCCATGACGAGAGAGATGCAGATCCTCAGACTTAACAAAATCATCGACAGAGAAGTCGTAGTGAACCTCAAAGTTCTCTGTCGGCGGCTCTCCATCTGGAGACAAAAACTCATCAGCTTCGACGTCAATGTCGGTCACTGGCGAAAGAGCACCAAGCAAAGTCGAAAGCCTTTGGACTCCGTCAAGAAGATACTGAGGGATCGATGATTTGGAGCGAATCTTGAACGGTCCTAAATTCTCATAGCATTCAAGCTTCTGCTCGTTGGCCCTCCAAACCATTACTGCACCCATAGGGATGCCATCCCTAATGCTACGCAGTAACTCAAGGCGATCCTCCCAACTCCATACGAGTGGGCGTTGAAACTTGGGAACTTGGATGGTTCCTTCGCGAATCTCCTCGAGAAGTTTGCTTAAGAAGGTGACGTGCGGGTCGGAATGATAGCTTGGAGTTCTCATCTGCATTGCACCAGAATTTCATTTATCATACCGTTGACCTCTCCCCAAGCGTCAGAGTCATTAACTGTCTGAGCGTTTTGCACCCAATCCGCAGCGTATAAATCCCCAGCTAAGTTATCGCCAAAGCCCTCATTAAGTGTGCAGAGGTCGCCATCCGAAACGTCACTGTAGAGGGTAATAGCTCCGGCTTGGATTCCATCTTTGTCCACTTTTAGGCCGCGCTTCATATGGAAATGACTGCGCTGCTCAAGGTTGAGTTTGCAATAAGAGGTAAATATTTTCTTCTTATTGCTCCTGGCCGACTTTGGTGACTTATTCACCCACGTATTCAGCCAGTCTCGTGACAGGTAATTCTCGATCGCACGGCGCCGCAGCACGTGTGAAAACACACCATGCCTGTCACATACATCCTTTGCTATCATAGCCTCTTTCGAGGCCGCATCTGGGGAGGGCGCATCGGAGTCGAAGACTGCAGAGCAATTCAAGTAATTTACTCTTCTCTCATTGGCGTAATATTCCACCTTCTTAGGAAGTTCCGTAATCCCGCCGCAGTGCTCGAATGAGAATAAGTTTGCCGCTTCCAGCTCGCGAATTTTATTAAATTGATCATGGGTGGAAAATGTAAGTAAGAAATCTCGGTCCGCACCATTGTTCTCGACAAAGACTTTAAACGGCTCGTAAATGAGACGCTCGGCGGCACTCAAGTCAAGTACCAAGCTCTCGCGATCGTAGCATTGATCAGTATCATTACAAACCAGCACGCTGTATTTCGCCGACTCAAGCGCTTCAAGACTTATGCTTGTATCTAGTGCTACTCGCCAGTTCTCTTGGAGGGATGCTCCGAGGCCTTCAAACCATTTTAGATATGCTTCATCTTCTGGATGGCACACGTACAGGCGATGGCGGCCTTTGAGAGCTATATTCGCCATGAAAATGAGTGACATTGTGCCGTTATCGCTAACAAAGCAACTCCTGTTTAGCTCAAAAATCATCTTTCGATCTTCTTACGTGTTTCAAAGATTTCACGCGCTATTTTCGAATTCTTTCGATAGACATCAATGGGCCAGTTATCTTTAATCGGGCGTGCACCTTCATCAAGCTCGATAACTTCAACGACAGCTCCCATTTCTGTGCCGCGTACCCAGTGAATCGCGATGTCATTCGGGCTGACCTCGCCCCTCGCAACCGCTAGCTGCAATCCGAGCAACAGGTTCTCAGAATGAGTCTCGACCAAAATGCTGCAGTTCTCATTCTCTGAAATTACTCGACAAAACAGGTCCGCAAGGTGTGCGTGAGCGTCTGGATGGATATGAAGCTCAGGGTGCTCCAGAGAGATAACAGGATTTGATCCCAAGACATTATGCTGCGCAAGGGTTAGCAGACTGACCACAGGAAGGACTTGCCCCATGCCTTCACCGGTATCGATGATGTCTACGTCAATATTTAGATCGGCATTTGGATGAAGCGTAAAGCGATGTCCGGATTGGTTTCCTATAGTTATCTCACTCCGTACAAATAAGTACCCTGTCGCCTTCTGGTACCAATTCGAAATATCGGCGATCACATCATCATCGGCGGATTGAAGTCTGGAAACCACTCCATCACCGCGATATGATATTTTCCTCGCAGGCGTGGTTTCGGTATGAAATCTACCCGGCACGGTGCAATCAGGTGCGAGGGATACGAAATTTCGACTGAATTTCCTCAGCTCGTGTGCTAGCGGCGCTAGGAACGGCGCAAGCCGCTCCGAGTACTTCAGCGGAACAAGACCATCAAATGTGATTTCTTCGTCGAAGATCTTCTCTTGATCGTCGAAAAAAGCGTAACTACTCAAAGCATTTTCAAGAGGAAGCCCATAGGGGTTCCAATCTAAAACAATAGATTTAGAGTTTTCAAATGCATTAATCTCAAGCCTCTGAATGATCTGAGAGTTCTTTTCCCGCACCTCAAATACAGTGAAGTTGA
This sequence comes from Salipiger sp. PrR002, assembly GCF_010500775.1. Taxonomy (NCBI): domain Bacteria; kingdom Pseudomonadati; phylum Pseudomonadota; class Alphaproteobacteria; order Rhodobacterales; family Roseobacteraceae; genus Salipiger; species Salipiger sp. PrR002. The sequence goes on along the minus strand of NZ_JAAGOU010000020.1, from coordinate 74,144 downwards.
CTTCAAAATGCTCAAAAGCCAAGCCAAACTCGAGCCTTTGAGAAGAGTTATATTTCGACAAAATGCTTTGAAAATTGGATCCTCGGATAGCGTCCGACCCTAAGTTAATTGGCGCGAAGCTCGTTCCATCCGTCGAATCCGCGAGTATCTTCAAAAATCTCAATGCCGCACTTTTGCCCGCACTGTTGTACCCGTAGAAAAGAGTAATTGGGCGGATTTTGAACTCAGCTCGCCGAGCAAAGGCTTTATAATTTTCTAAATCAAGACACTTTATGGACATTTTTGATTGGTCACTTCTTGCTCAGGAGACGCATATCCACCCTGTACGACAAAAAAGAACTGAATCTTTCAGAACATCACCAATGAGTATCTACTTGCACACCCAGATGGTCGACACTTCTATCTTCAGCTCCGCGTGGATGGAAAGGGTTCCAGATTACGCGTTTTACTTTCCATTCAGCACGATAGACACTTACAGTAGTTTCACAGCTCGCACCAGAGTACTCGGCTGCGAAAGAGCCGCCGATGTTTTGCACTAGAAGCATTGGGAAACGGTGCTTGGGCCGCTCTGCAAGATGCAATTGTTAGCCGAGCTCCTTTCCATGTTCGACATCCGACCAGTGCTTGTTGACGGGCATACGGGCTGCCCGCTTTGCCATTTCTTCAATCTGGATGGGTCGAAAACCCCACTGATCGACGCCCACGTTCACGCTGTTTCGCGATCCCGCCCATTGGTCATGGACATGGCCAAACAGCTGCAGGGCGCCTCTGCGTGCGCCGTTCCAAGTGATCATCGGATAGTGGCACAGGACGAGGCTATGTTCGCCGTCCTGGATCCCGGCCATGTACTCTGTGCTGGCCCAGGGGAGCGAGATTACTGCTTCGTCGTCGTGATTGCCGATGATCAGATGCTTGCGGCCGGGCAGGCTGTGAAACCAGCTCTCAAACTGCGCCGTATCGTCAGCGCGACCGAAGGCGAAATCTCCCAAGATCCACAGGTCATCATCATGCGCGACGCAGGCCTGGAAGTTGGCGATCAGGGCCGCGTTCATCTCCGCGGTTGAGGCGAAGGGGCGCTTACAGAAGTCGATGATGCGGTGGTGGCCGAAGTGCAGGTCGGCCGAATACCAGTTGGCCATACCTATGCCCTCCGTGTTCGTCACCGCTCAGTTTAGAGGCGAGATCACACCGGCGCAAATGCCTGTTAGTTCGGAAGGATTCTGGACGGTGAGACGTTCGGAATGTCAGCAGATGCCAGTCTTGCCCGGGCAAGATGCCAAGTAGAACCGGATAGGTTCCAATCTTCGGCGAACGTCACACACTTTCTGAGGGAATTGGCTGGGGCGGTAGGATTCGAACCTACGGTGCGCGGTACCAAAAACCGGTGCCTTACCACTTGGCTACGCCCCAACCGTGGCGCGGGATTTACGCCAGAGGTCGGAGGGGCGCAACCCCCTTCTGGAAAATTTCTTGGTCTTTTTTACTTCACCTAGCGGCAACCCCATCGCGACCCTCTGGCTTTGGCCCGTCGCGCCCGGGATCGCGCTCTGGCGCGCCCCTCAGCGCATTGCCGTGCCCGCGGGTGGCACCCTCCGGCGGGCGCCGAAAGAACGCGTGCTGTCCGCGGCCCGCGCGCTTGGCGGCGTAAAGCGCTGTGTCGGAATCCTCGAGCAGCGCGCCGGCGCTGCCATAGCGCGCAGCCTCCCCATTGGCAGCGATTCCGATGCTGGCCGAGATCTGCGCGCGATCTTCTCCCAAGGCCACCGGCGCCTCCAGACGACGGATCAGATGCTCGGCCAGATCCGACAGCCGCTCGGCGTCGGTGAGCCCAACGAAGATGATGATGAATTCATCGCCCCCCACTCGCGCCACCGTGTCGTCACGCCGCGTGAGCTCAAGCATGATCCGCGCCACCTGCTGCAGCACGCGGTCCCCTGCCCCATGGCCCAGCGTGTCATTGACCTGCTTGAAGAAATCGAGGTCCACATGCATCAGCGCGAATTCGGCATCCCGGCGCAGCAGTTCTGCCAGCGCGTGGGTCACCGCGCGGCGATTGCGCAAGCCGGTCAGAGGATCGGTGAAGGCGCGCTGCTCGGCAGCCAGCATCGCCCCTTGCAGACGCCGGTTGAGCGTGCGCGAGGCCTCCATCGCGGCGGATTTCGCCTCGACAAGATAGAGCATGTCTATGGCCAGATCGGTCGGGGCGAAGTCGCTGCTGGTCAGCGCGTGATCGCGCACCGCCTCGACCACGCCAATACCGAACGACAAGTTGAGCACCGCCCCGCCGCCCGTGTCCGGCAGCGCAAGGCCGCGCAGACTGCCACGGCGCTCTTCGGCGCGACCGGTGAAGCGAAGATGCAGCTTGCGTCCAGACGCCGCGTGAAGCTGGGTGATGTCGGTGATCCGGCGCGGACGGAAAATCTCGAGGATGCTGCTGAAGTGCTGGCCGCTGAAGTCTGCCCCCATCCGCTCTGTGCCCCCGCGCAGCACGCGGCGCAGGGTCGGACCCAGCGCGACGATCCGGCCGCTCGCATCCAGACGCAGGTGCATGGGACAGAGCGCATCGAGCGTGGTCTGTGGCAGGCTCAGCTCCATCATCGGCGGCGCCCTGCCCCATGCGCGCCCAGATCGAACCGGCGCCCCTCGGCAAAGGCGGTCTCGATCACCGTGATGTCGATGAGCTCACAGCTTCCGCTTCCGTCGCGCAGATCAAGCAAGGCGAGCGCGCCGTAATCATCCGCCATGGCGCGCAGCACACCAGCCATGACATGGGAAAACCCGGTGCTCGCGGGCGGCCTGCAGTGACAGATCAGCGTGAACTGCCGGGAGGCCACATCGCGCAATTCCAGCATCGGCAGATCAAGGTCAGGCACCGCGAGTCGCGCGCGCCCCGGCAGTTCCTCGAGCGAGTGCAGGAAGTCGATGAAATCCTCACCGCCGTAGCGCATCAACCGGCGCAGTCCCTCGTTGTTGGGATGGGTGATGAGATAGGTGCCGATGTCCTCGAGCATGACATTGCGCGATTTGCCGAGTTCGGCTTCGGCGGCCTGCAGAACGCGCCCGACAAGCTGCGCCTCATAGTCGAGCATCGCCTCGAAATCCGGCAGTTCGAGACGCGCGCGGGTCGCGATCTCTCGCCAGAGGTCGGGCCCATAAGTGTCCTGCAAAAAGCACTGGAGTGTGCGGGCGACCAGCCCGTGCATCCGCCCATCCTCCTGTCTTTGGGGTTTCCATTGCGATCCTTGACGGCGATCCTTGAGGGCGATCCTCGAGCGCGATTGTCGAACCCGTCTCAAAGCAGGCCTGCCACCAGACAGGCCCGCCAGAACTTTAGCGCAGAGAGATTAATGGAGCGGTAAACCGTCAGGGACTGGGCAGATGTCCCTGATCAGGCGACCTCAGACTTCAGCCACATGGGCAGATGGCCGATATCCGGCAGCACCACATCGGCGTGGGGAGAAAGATCGTCAGCCTCCGCAGGACCGGTGAGCACGGCAACGGTCATCATTCCCGCAGCCCGTCCGGCCTCGAGATCATGGGTGCTGTCACCGACCATGACCACCCGCGCAGGCTCCAGCCCAACAGCCGTGGCAAAAGCCAGCAGCGGCTCTGGCGAAGGTTTCGCGCCATGGCCGCTGTCAAAACCGGCGATGAAGTCAAAACTCTGCGCCACCCCTGCCCCGCGCAGTTGCGCCAGCGCCGAGGTCTCGCTGTCGTTGGTCATGACCCCAAGCCGCAGACCCTCGCGCGCCAGCCCTTCGAGCAGCGGCAGCAGCGGCACGGCCTCCGACAGCGGCGCGCGCGCCGCCTCGGCCGCGAGATAAGCCTCGATCTCGCCGACATCGGCACGCCCCAGCCCGCGGGCCAGACATTCGGCGGCCTCGCGATTGGTCCCGGCAATCACCGGGCTGTCCTTGAAGAAAGACTCGGTCTCGAGGTCAAAGCGCAACTCCCGCGCCATGGCGGAGATGAACGCGGCCTCGCCCCCGGCAAGCTGCCGCATCACCGTCAGCGCCCAAGCGTTCCAAGTGCGGGCAAAATCGAACAATGTGCCGTCCTTGTCGAACAGCACCCCGTCGGCGCGGCGGCGCAACGGGCTCATGTCCAATGCACTTCGCCGCCGCCGGGCATATGCTGGCGCGCCTGAAACGGCACATCATAGGCATGGCCGCTTTCGTCGCAGAACGCCCGCACCCATGCGTCGTCCATCAGCAGGAAATCCAGCACGGCGCCCTGAAAGCCCGGATCGGAGAGATTCGAGCGAAAGTCGTCGATCGAGGCCCCGGTCGCCCCGAGGAAGACCGGCAAGAGCTCGTCATTGGCGGCCAGCCATGCGGCGGCCTGCAAGCCGATCAGTTCTGCTTGGTCGCGGCCCAGCATCTTCGCGTCTCTCCCGGATTTCGAAAGGCTTTTTTAACCAGTTTTCATAAAGACTGAGCGCGCATTCGGATGCAAGCCCCGCCCGCGACGCGCAGGTGCGGGCGCTTCTTAGGGACCCAACGGGACGAATGGAACCATGCCCCGCGCTGGCTGGAGGAGGCCGCGGGCGGGCATTAGCGCGAAGGGCGCCGCGCCGCGGCAGGAGAACGATTGGACGAGATGACAGGACGGATCCTCATCGCCGAGGCGACCGCCGAGCAGCGCATCCTGCTGCGGGCCAAGCTGGCTTCAGCCTTCTATACGGTCACCACCGCCGAGAGCGGCGCCGAAGCGCTGCGGCTCGCCGCCGCGACCCCGCCCGATCTGGTGATCGCGGGCAGCATGCTGCCGGATATGTGCGGCACCAGCTTCTGCACCCGGCTCCGGGCGCTTGGCGGTCACCGCGATACGCCGCTTGTGCTGCGCTCCGACGAGGACCGCCCCGAAGAGCGGCTGGCGCTGCTCGCCGTCGGCGCGGACGATGTCATTGCCCGCAGCGATGGCGAGGTGCTGCTGGCCCGGTTGCGCAATTTGCTGAGCCACGCCCGCACGTGCGACGAAATGCGGATGCGCGACGACACCCAGCGCGCCTTGGGTCTGGCCGAAGCGCCGCAAGGGTTCAGCAGGCCGCCCAAGATCACGCTGCTTCCGCTCACAGCCGACCCGGCCCTCGATGCCACCGCGGCGCAGCTTCGTATCGCGCTCGACGCGCAACTGCGCACCGCCGAGCCGGCGCGGATCTTGGCGGCGCGCGCGCCCGCGTCAGAGGCGATCATTCTCATCGACACCGGCTGCGGCGCTGGCAGCGGGCTCGCGCTCTTGTCGCAGCTGCGCATGCAGCGGCGCGGGCACCCGCCCTGCATTGTCTATGTCACCGGACCCGGTCAGCCGGAGATCACCGCCAAGGCGCTCGACCTCGGGGCCGACGATGTGATGTCGGGCGGGCTCGATCCGTTGGAACTGGCCCTGCGCCTGCCGCGTCTGATCAGCCGGGCGCGGCGGGTCCAAAGCCACCGAAAGGCGCTGCGCAAAGGGCTGCGCGCCGCGGTCACCGATCCGCTCACCGGGCTCCACAATCGCCGCTATGCGCTGCCGCATCTGGCACGAATGCTGGAACAGGCGCAGCAGCAGGCCGAGCCGCTGGCGATCCTTCTTGCGGACCTCGACCATTTCAAATCGGTGAACGACCTCTGCGGGCACCCGGTGGGCGATCAGGTGCTCGCGGCCACGGCGCGAACCTTGGCGCGCGATCTGCGAAGCGCCGACCTCGTCGCGCGCTTCGGGGGCGAGGAATTCCTCATCGCGCTGCCGAACACCGATGCCGCGCAAGCGCTTGCCACCGCAGAGAAGCTGTGCAGGCGGGTCGCGACACAGCCGCTTTGCGCCCCGCAGGTCACCATCAGCATCGGTCTGGCCCTCAGCTTCGGACCGGACACCGCGGAGGATGCCCTAAAACGAGCGGACCAAGCGCTCTACCGTGCCAAACACGCCGGGCGCAATCAGGTGCATCTGGGCCGCCCCGCGCTCGCGCGCCCTACCCTGCAGGACGCGCCGCGCGCCCTGCGGCGCTGACGGGGCGTTTATGCCGGACAGAACCGCCCGTCCGGCGCGCGATCAGTCGCGCTTTTTCGGAGGCAGGCGTTTCGCCAACTCGTCGAGTTTCAACTCAAGCCGATTGGCATAGGCGGCGCGCTCGTCGGGCGACAGCCCCGAGACATAGTCCACCAGCACCTGCTGGCCCATCTTCTGGCGTTCCGCCGCCCGCGCATCCTGCTGGCTGAGCAGCTGCTCAAAGGCCGCCCGGTCAAAAGGCTCGGCGCGCAGCAGTTCCAGCGTGTCGCGATAGGCGCGGAACGGTGCCGGGCGCTGCTCGTCACCATGCTTGCGCTCGAAGGAGGCGAAAAGCTCGCGCCCCAATTCGCGGCGCTGCGAGTCAGAGAACGCAGACGTATAGGGCGCGATAAAGTCGCGGCCGCGCGGCGGCCCGTTGCGATCGGGTCCGCCGTGGCGCAGCACGCCGCCCGCGACGATCCCCACAACCGCGAGGTTCAGCGCCAGCGAGCCGAGCAGCAGCCAGCGCATCCAGCGCGGCGAGCGGCCAGTGCTGCCGCCAGCCTGCGAGCTCGCCGGTTTCGGTGTTTCAGATGCCATTCTCAAAGTCCCAACATCGCGTAGTCAAAGCCGCTCGACGGGTCGAGCGCCGAGAGTGTGCTGCTGGTGTCGTAAGAGATCAGCGTCGACATCGCATCGGGCGAGGCAACGCCGATCCACACACCTGCAGCGCAGGCCGCCGCGAGCCCGGCCATCGCGGGCCAGCCTCCGAAGGCGCGCAGCGCGGCGCGCCAGCCGCCGCCGCGAGAGGCAGCAGCACGGGGCACGTCAGCCGGGCGCGGAGCGGGCTGCTCGGCGAGCGCCAGCGCCTCCATACGCGCCATCCAGTCGCCCGAGGGCAGCGCGGCGTCGCGCCGTTCCGCCTCGAACAGGGGGCCGAGATCCCCTTCTTCTATCCTGCGCTCGTCAGTCATCGTCGTACCCCAGCTCTGCGCGCTTTCCGGCCAGCAGACCCTCGAGCGCCTTGCGGCCACGCGCGGTAAGGCTTTCCACCGCGCGCACGCCAATCTCCATGATCCCGGCGATCTCGGGGTTCGAAAGCCCCTCGAGATGCCGCAAGACCACCGCCTGCCGCTGCCGTTCCGGCAGCGCGTCCAGCGCTTCTTGCAGGGCGCCTTCGCGGGCGCGGCCCTGCAGCGCTGCCTCGGCCCCGGGGGCCGGATCGGCAGGCTCGGCGATCTCGTCCAGATCCACCGTTCCGCCGCGGCGACGACGAATCCGGTCGATGCAAAGATTGGACACGACCCGGTAGAGCCATGTCGAGACCTTCGCTTCGCCGTCGCGCCAGCCCGGCGCGGCGCGCCACAGCCGCAACAGGGCCTCCTGCGCCACATCTTCCGCCTCGGCCCGGTCGCCCAGCATCCGGACGGCATGGCCAAAGGCGCGCGGCGCAAGGCGCTGAACCAGCGCCCGTGCCGCGGTCTGATCACCGGCGGCATAGGCCGCCAGCAACGCCTCGTCGCTTGCTTCGCTCATGGCATCAAAGGGCATCCGGTCCATTCCTCTGCGCTAGCCCGAAGCGCCGGGCTGCGCAATGGCCGGGGGGCCGCAACACGCGGCCCGCCCGGTTCCGTTCAGTACTGCCAGAAGTCCTGCATGCCGCCGCCGCGCGGACCTTCGCCGCCATGCGGGCCGCTGCCGTCCTGCGGGCCGCGCTTGAAGCCCATGCCCTTCTGACCGCCGTGGCCGCCGGGGCCGCCATGGCCCTGCTCGCCGCGGAACTGGCCACCCTGACCGCCGTCATGGCGCATCATCCGGTCGTTGCCGCCGCGCGGACCTTCGCCGCCGGGGCCCTGACGCATCGGGCCAGCCTGTGCCAGTTCGTCCTGACTGACTTCGCCGTTCTCATCCGCATCGAAGCGGTCGAAGAAGCCCATCGGCCCCTGCGCCTGCATCTCTTCGAGCGTCAGTTTGCCATCTTCATCAGCGTCGAACCGCTCGAGCATGCGCTGCTCCATGCGCGCCTTGCGCATCTCCAGCTGCTGCGCTTCGCGCGCCGCCTTGCGGGCATCGGCAAAGGCGATCAACTCGTCGCCTTCCAATTCACCGTTGCCATCGGCATCCGCCACCGCATAGGCGTCGGCAAAACCTGCCGCCGGGCCATTGGCCGCGAATTCGTCGCGGCTGATGCTGCCGTTGCCATCGGTGTCGAAGGTCTCGAACATCTGCGTCATGGGCGCCGGGCGATCGCCACGGGGGCCCATCGGCTTGGCGTCGGTTGCAGCAAAGGCAAGGCTCGCCGTGCCCAGAACCACAAGGGCGGCACCGGTCATCAGTTTGTTCATGCGTGTCATCGCTGCGATCTCCTCATTCATCGCTACTTTCGCCGGAGGCCTCAGTGCCTGCCGATCACAAGCTTTTACGCAGCGCCGGAAAGGTCCCGTCGCTGCGAGAGAAGAAATTTTCGCGGGTTTATGCGGGCCGGGCAAAGGGATGCCATAAATACACTATTTATCAGCATCTTGGAGGCACATCACAGGGCCGTGACTGGCGCCATCTATCTGCGCCGCCCCCTCATCCGACCGCGCGCAGCGGTGCCGGCGCGAGCCGCGCCTCGGCGCTGCGGGCATGGCCTTCCATCCCTTCGGCGCGGGAAATTCCGGCGCTGGCGCGGGCGAGATCGGGCAGCGCCTGCGGGTCCGCTTCCTGCCATGTCACGCATTTGAGGAACTTATGCACCGACAGCCCGCCTGTGTGCCGCGCCGCGCGGCCCGTGGGCAGCACATGGTTTGGCCCTGCCGCCTTGTCGCCGAAGGCAACCGTGGTCTGAGCGCCCAGAAACAGCGAGCCATAGGCGCGCAGCCGCGCGCGCCACCACGGCAGGTCGCGGGCCTGCACATGCAGATGCTCGGGCGCATAGTGATCCGACAGCGCCGCCAGTTCCTCACGGCCCGGCACCAGCATCACCTCGCCAAGCTGCGCCCAGGCCTCGCGCGCGGCGCTCCGGTTGGGGTCGGGCAGCGTCTGCGCAAGGCGCGGCAGGCGCTCGATCACCGCTTCGGCCAGCGGGCGGTGATCGGTGGCCAGCCAGACCGGCGAATTGCCCCCATGCTCGGCCTGCCCCAAAAGATCGAGCGCGACCAGATCCGGATCGGCGGAGGAATCGGCAAGGATCATCACGTCGGTGGGCCCGGCGACCATGTCGATGCCCACCGGCCCGAACAGCTGCCGCTTGGCCTCTGCGACGAACTGATTGCCCGGCCCCGCAAGGATATCCGCCTCTGGCTGGCCGAAGAGGCCAAAGGCCATCGCGGCGATGCCCTGCACCCCGCCAAGCGTCAGCACCTCGTCCACCCCCGCCACATGCAACGCATGAAGGATCGCCGGATGGATGCCCTCCGGTCCCGGCGGCGAGCAGGCGATGACCGTCTCGACCCCGGCGGCCCGCGCGGTGGTCACCGTCATCAGCGCCGAGGCGATATGCGCATAGCGCCCGCCCGGCACGTAGCATCCGGCACAGCCCACCGGGATCAGCCTTTGCCCGGCGCGCAGGCCGGGGCGCAGTTCGACCTCGAACTCCTGAACCGAGGCACGCTGCGCCTGCGCAAAAGCGCGGATGTTGGCATGGGCGTAGGCGATATCTTCCAGCAGCGAGACCGGCAGCGCCCGCTGCGCCTCGGCCAGCCGCGCGGCGGGAACGAGGATCTCACCCTGCCAGCCGTCCAGCCGCGCGGCGTAGTCGCGCGCCGCCTCGGCACCTTCGCTGCGCAGCCGCGCCAGCATGATCTGTACGATGTCGGCGGTATCGGCGGCAGAGCGCGGCGGCAGGCCGGGAGCGGATTTGAGATAGGTTACGGACATGGGAGGAATCACTGGCCTGTCGCTTGGGAGTTTCGGATTTTGTAAATCTGTGCGAGGGTCGACCCGAGCCCGGGCCGCGCCCGGACCAAGCCATGGCGCAGTCGGGCACCGGCACAGCGGCGCCACAGCGAATGAGGGACGAGCCGATGCTGATGAAGGGGATCACCCTGCGCGGGCTGGAGGTGTTCGAGGCGCTGGCCGCCAGCGGCTCGGTGGCGCAGGCCGCCGAACGCACCGGGCTCAGCCAGCCTGCAGTGAGCCAGCAGTTGCGCAATCTCGAAACCGCGCTTGGTGCCGATCTTGTCGATCACGGACGCAGGCCGATGCAGCTGACCCCGGCGGGACGCTCGTTCCTGATGCGCACGCAGGCGGTGTTGGGCCAGCTGCGGCTGGCGCAGAACGAGCTGACGGTGATGGATCTGACCCATCTGTCGCAGCTCAACCTCGGCGTCATCGACGATTTCGACAATGATCTGACGCCGCAGTTGGTCACCATTCTGGCCGAGAATATGACCCGCTGCCGCTTCAAGCTGGTGACCGCGCCAAGCCATGAGATCATGCAGGCGATGACCGATCGCCACCTGCATATCGCCATCGCTGCCAGTCCCGGCACGGCGGCGCAGGGGGTGATCGAATACCCGCTGGTGCGCGATCCCTTCGTGCTGGTGGCGCCGCGCGGCAAGGCGCGCGAGGCGGGCGGCACCGAGGCGCTGATGTCGGCGCTGCCGCTGCTGCGCTACGACCGCGACCAGTTGATCGGACGGCAGATCGAAACGCATCTGTCGCGGCTCAAGCTCGACTTCCCCGAGCGGTTCGAGATCGGCGCCCATCTGTCGCTGATGACGCTGGTGGCACGCGGCGTCGGCTGGGGCATCACCACGCCGCTCGGCTTCATGCGCGCGGCGCGGGTGCACGACCGGATCGAGGCGCATCCGCTGCCCATCAAGCCCTTCTCGCGCACCATTTCGCTTTTCGCCGCCGCCGATTGGGCCGACCGTGTGCCGCGCGACGTGGCGCGCACCATGCGCCAGTTGGTCTCGGATCTGGTGATCAGCCCCGCGCTGCGCCAACTGCCCTGGCTCGACGGCAGGCTGCACCTGCTCGAAAGCGACTGAGGGCTGCGCGCGCATAGGGGCTTTCCTTTCCGAACATAAGGCTTTCGGAAACTACAAGCCGCCCCGCCCTCCCCTGAGCAAGGGAAAGACAGGGATTTTTCGGAACGGGAATGCCTAGATTTGGGAAATCCGAATTCCCGACCCGCAGCGCCCGCAAATCGGGCAGCGAGCCGCGCCTCGGGCGATCAGATCACAGGCGGCTCTCAGACGATTTTCAGGCGGTCAGATCGAGGAAAGCCCGCACCGCCGCTTCGAACTCGCGCGGTTTCTCGGCGTGCAGCCAATGACCGCAGCCCGGCAGCTTTGCGAATTTCGCGTTCGGAAACAGCTCTTTGATCCGCGGCCTGTGCTCGGCCTGCACGTAGTCCGAGTTCGCCCCCGACAAGAACAGCGCCGGCCCGTCGAACTGACCGTCGATCTGCGGAAACCCGATGATCTTCGGCATTTCCGCGTCCAGCACGTCGAGGTTCAGCTTCCAGCGCTTGTTCTGCAGGTCGAGCGACTGGGTGAAGAAGCTGCGCAGCGTCGGATCGGAGATATGCGCCGCCAGTTGGTCGTTCGCCTCGGACCGCTTCTCGACCTGCGTCAGGTCCACGGCGCGCATGGCCTCGATATTTCCTGACTGGCTGTGCGTATAGGTCACCGGCGCGATGTCGGCGAGAATGGCCCGGTTCACCAGATCCGGGCGGGTCAGCGCCAGCACCATGACCGCCTTGCCGCCCATGGAATGGCCCAGCACGTCGGCCTTGCCGCCAAGGCTCTCGATCACCTCGGCGATGTCAGCGGCCATGTCGGGATAACTGTGGCTCTCGCTGCGCGGGCTGTCGCCGTGGTTGCGCTGGTCCACCGCGATCACCTCCCGCCGGTCCGACAGCCGCTTGGCGATCACGCCCCAGTTGCGGGCGGAGCCAAAGAGCCCGTGGACGATGACGAGCGGCGGAAGGTCGGTGGCAGAGCCGTGGCGGATCATGTTCAGCATGCGCCCTGTCTAAGCCGCGGGCGCGGGTGGGAAAAGGCCAAAAGCGTTGGGTCCGCGCCGCCAAATCTCTTCGAAGAGATTTGCAACTTCCTTCGAAGGACGTTGCGCGGGCCCGGCAAATCTCCGACTGTGCGCCTATGGATCAGGACCTTCAAATCGGCGCACGTCTGATGCCGCTCTTCGAAAGCCGCCTCGGGCTCGGCAAGGGCAGTTTCGAGAAGCGCGCAAGCCGCGCCGCGCATCGCCTGCCGCGGTGGGCACGGCGTGATCTGGCGCAGCTGCGCGCGGCGCAGGGCATGACCGGCCACCCCAAGCTCGCCAAACAGATCGATATGCAGGCGCTGCGCCGGGCCGAAACCCGCGTCGCCGCCCACCTTGAAGGCATCGACGCTAAGGCCCGCCGCCGCTACTGGCAGCTGGGCGTTCTGGGCGGGCTGATATTCAACCTCGCCCTGCTCGCGGCGCTGCTTTTTGCGGGATATTACCTTCTGATACGCAGCTGACGGCGCGGACGGTCGCTTTCGGGCTGATCCGGCGCGCGACCCCGTAGGCGCAGGAAGAGGCTTTCCTCGTCATCATTGCGGAAGAACGGCACCGAGCGCGGCGGCTTGCGATCTTCGACGCGGGCGGCAACCTCGGCCAGCACCACCTCGGTGATGAACGGCAGATCGAAGCGGCGCACCTCGTCGAGCGGCACCCATTGCAGGTGCGACAGCTCATCAGAAGCGGCAGAGAAATCATCGGGATCGCTGCACAGCGCCTCGGCCTCGACAAGGAAGAAGCGCGCGTCGAAACGCCGGGGGCGGCCCGGCGGGGTGATGGCGCGGAACACGAATTGCAGCGCCGAGGCGTCGGGGCGGTGGCCGGTCTCGGCAAACCCTTCCCAGCCCTCCGGCGCAACCGGCCATTTGCCCGGCCAGCCAAGGATCTGCCCGGTCTCTTCCCAAAGCTCGCGGATCGCCGCCGCCGCCAGCGCATTGGCACGGCCCGCGGGCGCATCCTCGGCCAGCCGCGCAGCGCAGAGCGCGGGCAGCGGACCGGCCAGTTTCACCTCGGCGTCGACCTCGTCCACCGCGCCGCCGGGAAACACGAACTTGTTGGGCATGAAGGCCGCCGCCGCGCCGCGCTGGCCCATCAGGATGCTGGGGCGGCTGTCCCGGTCGCGCAGCACGATCACCGTGGATGCGTCGCGGATCGCTGTCTTGTCGCTGCTCATGCCTCTGCCCTGCCTTCCTGCGGTCTTATCGGCGGGGACGTCGTTGCGCGGGCTCAGGGCTCGCGCGCAAAACCATGCATCTCGCGCGCCCATTGGAAGCCCACGATCGCCCCCTTCAGTCGCGGCAGAAGGTAGAGGGAAAGCCCGATGCAGCCAATAAGGAAGATCGTGATCAGGATCAGCGGCTCGGGCCGCCACGTGGTGAACACCCAAAGCAGCGCCGGCGCCATGATGTGGCCGACGATGAGGATCGTCAGATAGGCCGGGCCGTCGTCGGCGCGATGGTGATGCAGGTCCTCGCGGCACACGGGGCAATGATCGCGCACCTTGAGATAGGAGCGCAGAATCGGCCCGTTGCCGCAGCTCGGACAGCGCCGACGAAAGCCGCGCCAGACGGCGGGCCATGTCTCACGCTCGGCGCTCGCGGTGGCGGAGCCGGCGGGTTTGGCCGGCATGCCGGTCTCCGGCGGCAGATGGGACATAGGAGGCACCTCGGTTTGCATCGCACAAAGGTGGCGCATGGGCCCTCACGTTTAAAGAGGACAGAGGCGCGCAGCGGCGTGTTGTCGCAAATGTCGGGCCGCAGATGCAGCTTTCCAAGGGTTTTGCCGGGTGGGCCGGGTGGCGCGGTCGCGTAGAATGCGAAGCGTTCAGGGGCGTCAGCGTTTAGCGCCGCGCCCTGAGGTCAGAGGTCACAATGCATTGGACGTTGAGCCCGTTCAGCCCCAGCCACCGCGCCTACGGGCGATCAAATCCCGCGGCACAGGCTTTCGGCGCGATTGACGAAGGCCGAATAGCGCTTCCAGAAATCGCGGTCCGAGCTGCGGTCGGACTGGCGCACTTCCTGCGCGCGATGGGGATCGCGGTAGAAACCGACGGCCTTGCGCTGATCACCGGAACTGAGTTCGGTATCCGCCGCTGCCTGCACGCACCCGCAGAGCGCCCGACTGCGCGCCTTGCGATCGGAATTCATGCACGCCTTGCTGACCGGTCCGGTCGCAAAGCGCGTCACGTCATAGTCGCGCGAGCCGCCGCCGCAGCCCGCCACGAACGCGAGAATCGTCACCAGATAAATTGGCTTCATCCGCCTGCCCATTCGCTGCCCTTGCCTGTGCCTCCGGGGCTTTGCGCCCTCCTCATCGAGGCTTTGCACCAGAATGCCCCATGTGCACGGGTTTTTCAATTCACCGATTCGTTGCTGGACGCAGCGATCATTGGCCCTAATGCGATTGTCCTGCCGCTGTTTTGGGGGGGCGCTGCCCCCTCTTGGCCTGCGGCCAATTCACCCCCGGCGTATTTACCAAAGAGAAGAAGGGGCTAGCCTTGCGCCATGGGGGTTTGCGCCCATGCAGAGCGTGTGGGAGCGGGTGCCGATGTGCTGCGCGAGCAATGCTGAAACGGCGGGCGATCGCGTGCCGAGACGACCGGGCCGGCAGCGCGTCGCCACCACGAGGGGCGTGACGCCGCGCAGGCCCGCGCGCGCGGGCTTGACCGGGCGCGAAAACCCTTACATATCGACCCAATCATGACCGATCTCGCGCATATCCGTAACTTCTCCATCGTTGCCCACATCGACCACGGGAAATCCACCCTGGCCGACCGGCTGATTCAGCTCACCGGCACCGTCGCCGAACGCGACATGCAGGAGCAAATGCTCGACTCGATGGATATCGAGCGCGAGCGGGGCATCACCATCAAGGCCAACACCGTCCGCATCGAATATCCGGCGCAGGACGGAGAGACCTATGTGCTGAACCTCATCGACACGCCCGGCCACGTCGACTTCGCCTATGAAGTCGCGCGCTCGATGCATGCGGTCGAAGGCTCGCTGCTGGTGGTCGACGCCACGCAGGGGGTCGAGGCGCAGACGCTGGCCAATGTCTACACCGCCATCGACGCCGACCACGAGATCGTGCCGGTGCTCAACAAGGTCGACCTGCCCGCCGCCGAACCCGACCGGGTGAAAGAGCAGATCGAGGATGTGATCGGCATCGACGCCTCCAACGCCTGCCTGATCTCGGCCAAGACCGGCGTCGGCATCCCCGACGTGCTGGAAGCCATCGTGCAGCGCCTGCCCGCCCCCAAGGAAGGCGACCGCAACAAGCCGCTGAAGGCGATGCTGGTGGATTCCAAATACGACCAGTATCTCGGCGTGATCTGTATCGTGCGGATCATCGACGGCGTGCTGAAGAAGGGCGACCGCATCCGCATGATGAAGACCGGCGGCACCTATGATGTCGACGATGTCGGCGTCTACCGCCCCAAGATGACCAACGTGCAGGAACTCGGCCCGGGCGAGATCGGCTATCTAAACGCCTCGATCAAGCAGGTCCGCGACACCCGCGTCGGCGACACGATCACCCATGAGAAGAAGCAATGCGCCAACCCGCTGCCGGGCTTCAAACCCTCGGTGCCGGTGGTGTTCTGCGGACTCTTCCCGGTGGATGCGAATGACTTCGAGGACATGCGCGACGCCATCGAGAAGCTGGCGCTGAACGACGCGTCCTTCACCTTCGAGATGGAAACCTCGGCGGCGCTCGGCTTTGGCTTCCGCTGCGGCTTCCTCGGGCTGCTGCACCTTGAGGTCATCCGCGACCGTCTCGAGCGCGAGTATGGCATCGAGCTGATCACCACCGCGCCGTCGGTGATCTACCACCTCTACACCAAGGACGGCGAGCGCCGCGACCTGCACAACCCCGCCGACATGCCCGACATGTCGACCGTGGATCACATCGAAGAGCCGCGCATCAAGGCCACCATCATGGTGCCCGATGAGTATCTCGGCGACGTGCTGAAGCTGTGCCAAGAGCGCCGCGGCCTGCAGATGGACCTGACCTATGTGGGTGGGCGCGCGATGACGGTCTATGACCTGCCGCTCAACGAGGTGGTCTTCGACTTCTACGACCGCCTGAAATCGGTGACCAAGGGCTATGCCTCCTTCGATTACGACATGATCGGCTATCGCGAGGACAACCTCGTGAAGATGTCGATCCTGGTGAACGACGAGCCGGTCGACGCGCTGGCGATGATGGTGCACCGCGAGCGCGCGGAGATGCGCGGCCGTGCCATGTGCGAGAAGCTCAAAGAGCTGATCCCGCGCCACATGTTCAAGATCCCGATCCAGGCAGCGATCGGCGGCAAGGTGATCGCGCGCGAGACCCTGTCGGCGATGCGCAAGGACGTGACCGCCAAATGCTACGGCGGCGACGCCACCCGGAAGAAGAAACTGCTCGAGAAGCAGAAGGCCGGTAAGAAGAAGATGCGGCAGTTCGGCAAGGTCGAGATCCCGCAGGAGGCCTTCATCTCCGCACTCAAGATGGACAGCTGACCCGGGGCAAACCCGGTTTGGTTTGGAACGGCAGGCCGGGGCGAATGCGCCCCGGCCTTTCACGTTGGGCCCCGCGCGGGGCCGCGCTACATCCCCTCTTCACCGCCATCTGCATGGAAGCTTTCCGATGCCCGCACCGAAGATCCTGAGACCCTGCATGGGCGCCACCGTGGCGCTGCTGGTCTCCACCGCCTCCCTGTCCGCCGCGATCTGCGACTACCGGCCCAGCCGGCTGGTCGGCGACGCCGTGGGCGATGCTGCGCGCGCCGCGACCGATGCGGCCCGGCAGGTGACCGGCACGGCAGGCGAAGGCGGCTTTTACACGCTGGTCAATGCCACCAGCGGGCTCACGCTGCTGGGCGGCAAGCTGGCCGCCTCGGGCGGCGCGGCGGGGCTGCTGGAGGGTGGCGGCGCGGCCGCAGCCGCGGCGGCGGCCAACCCGGCGATCTGGGTTCCGGCGCTGATCCTCGGCGCGGGCGGCGCGGGCTATGAGGCCACCTGCGCCTATTTCGTCGACGAGCGCATCACCGATTACGACACGGTGCTGATGATCATGCGCGATTTTGAGGCCCATGCCGACCCGCGCTTCTTCCGTCTCGAAGAAGACACGCTGACGCCCTTCATCGAGGTGCAGGACGAGACCGGCACACGCGCCGCCTATAAGATCGAGGATCTCTACATCGTCGACGGCATGCTCAAGCACCGCAACTGGGGGCCGAACCGCAAGATCGGCCGGGTGGTCTTTGTGCCTGATGATGCGCCCAGCGAAACGCTGCCCGAGGCGCAGATCGAAACGCAAACCGAAGAGGCCGCGCCGCTAGAGTGAGGCGCAGCCAAATGCGCCTTCCCCCGCACGAAAAGAGCCGCCCCCGAAGGGACGGCTCGCAATGACCGGTATGTGAGGGGGGTCACTCAGTCATTGTCTCGGGGCTGGCGGGCGTGCGCTCCTGCAGCATCGCCATGATGCGCTCGTTGAGCTGCGGGTCGGCCTGCGCCGCCTGACCGATCTCGTTGTAGGTGTTGACGTCCATGCCGTCGGTCTCGTTCACCGCGTCGGCCATCTCGGCCTGCGCTTCCTCGACCAGCTTCTGCTTCCCTTCGGGCTCTTCCACGCCCTCGATCTGCATCATGTAGTCCTGCTGCACCGCCTGCACCTGCGTGGCGGCATCGACAAAGGCGGTCAGCTGCTCGTCGCTGAAATCAGCCGCCGGTGCCGGGGTCTCGACCGGAGCCTGGCTTTGCGCCGGGGCTTCTGCGGGGGCTTCGGGCGTGGCGGTCTGCGCCATCACCGGAGCCATGGGGGCCGCAACCAGCGCTGCGATGACAGTGGACTTGAGCAGGGTCGACTTGAGTTTCATAGAAGTCTCCTTCCGTTTGCCTGTCGACGCGGGGGTATCCCGCGGCGTTGAGGCTGAGCTAGGCGTCAAACCCGGTCGTTTCAAAGCCCGCCGCGCCAAAACCCGATGATGCGGCAAGGACTTGCCGTCAGGCCGCCATGGCGGCGGCGGCGCTCTGCCCGTCAAATCGCGCTTGCGGAACATCGCCGTTCGAACAGCGAAGAACGGGCGGTGAGACGCCCAGTGGATCACAGCCGCTTGAGGCACCCTTTCATGCGGAGCGTGGACACCCAAAGAGGCGACATTCGCGCTGAAACGCGCATCCCGCGCCGCCAGCGAGGCGGGCCGCCGCACCCGATCGCGGGCACGCCTCTGCCAAATCGCGGTCCTGTGCCTCGCGCCCCGGCTAACGCCATGTTATGCCCTGACTGTCCCGCGTGTTTCGGGACGGTGATGCAGGGAGGGCATCTTGGATCCACGCGCCGCCACAACCGTCTACGCCCGCTGGGCCCCGATCTACGATCAGACGTTCGGAGCCATCACGCAGGCCGCGCGCCGCGCCGCCTGCCGCCGGGTCGAAGGGCCCGAGGGCACCACGGTTCTTGAAGTCGGGGTCGGCACCGGTCTCTCGCTGCCGCTGCTGCCGCGCCACATGAAGGTGACTGGCGTCGATTACAGCGCCGAGATGCTGGCGCAGGCCAAGCGCCGCGTCGCCCGGATGCAGCTTCCGCATATCGCCGCCCTGCAGCGTATGGATGCGCGCGAGCTTGAGTTCGCCGACGGCAGTTTCGACCGGGTGGTGGCCATGCATATGATCTCGGTGGTGCCCGAACCCCAGCGCGTCATGCGCGAGATGGTGCGGGTGCTCAAACCCGGCGGTCAGCTCATCATGTCGAACCATTTCGCCCGCAAACAGGGGCCGCTGGCGCATCTGTCCCGCCGCACGGCGAAATTCGCCGACCGCATCGGCTGGCACTCGGATTTCGACATTTCGGTGGTGCTGGACACGCCGGGGCTTCGGCTGGTCGAGCGGCGGGCACTGCCGCCGGTGGGAATGATGACCCTGCTGGTGCTCGAACGCACCGAAGAGGCGATTGCCCCCTGCCCGGCCAATACGGCAGCCCAGCCCCAGGGGTAAACCGGGGCTGAACTTTCGGAGCTGAACCGCAGCCCGCGTTACGCGAGCATCTGGCAATCGCCGCAGATCGACACCGCCTGCCCCGAGATGGTGCGCCCGCGCGGGCTGGCGAGGAACAGGATCTGGTCGGCGATCTGCTGCGGCTCCACGTATTCCTTGAGCGAGGTATAGGAAAACGCCGCCGCCTCGACCTCGTCGAAGCTTTTGCCAAGCCGCTGCGCCTTGGACTCCAGAACCCGGCGCTGGCGGTCACCGGCGACGATGCCCGGCAGGATCGCATTGGCCCGGATGCCGCTGCCGCCAAGTTCGATCGACAGCGACTTGGTAAAGCCGATCACCCCCCATTTCGCCGCCGCATAGGGCGTGCGCAGCGCAAAGCCGACGCGCCCGGCCATGGACGACAGGTTGATGATCGAGGCATTGCCGCTTTCGCGCAGCGCCGGCACCGCGTGCCGCACGCAGTGGAACTGCGAACTGAGACAGACCGTCAGGCAGCGCTCCCATTCCGCCGGATCGATCTCCTCTACCGGCCCCGTCGGTCCGGCGATCCCGGCGTTGTTGACCAGCACGTCGAGACCGCCAAGCTCGGCGATGGCCGCCTGCATGAAGCTCTCGATCTGCGCCGGATCCGAGACGTCGCAGCGCTGGCGCCAGACCTCCTCCGGCAGCGCGGCAAGCGCCGCCTCGTCGATGTCGCAGGTGGCCACACGCGCGCCTTCGGCCAGAAACCCCTCGACGATGGCCCGCCCGATGCCCTGCGCGCCCGCGGTCACGATGACCCGCGCGCCTTCAAGTTCCAAATTCACGGTAACAACCTCCTCCTGCTGTCTTCCAATTCCTCCTCCGCGCGCGCCCGGATCAGTTCCGAGGCCACGCGGATGTCTTCGGTCACCGCCAGCGCCGCCGCCTCAGCGTCGCGCGCCTCCAGCGCCTCGCACAGTTGCCGGTGGTGGCTGCGCGAATGGTGCGTGCGCGAGCGCGTCATCTCCTCTTCGAGCGGCAGGCTGTTCACCCCGATGTCGTAGTTGATGATCGGCCCGGCCTTGAGCCAGAGCATGCGGATCACATCCATAAGCACCGGCGATCCCGCCGCGCGATACAGCGCGAAATGCAGGTCCTTGTTGGCCGCCACCGGCTCGGCGGTGCCATAGGCGCTGTCGAGCAGTTCCTCGAACCGCGCCGCCAGCGCCAGAATCTCTTCGATCTGCTCGGGCGTGGCGCGCTCTGCCGCGAGCCGCGCCGCCTGCCCTTCGGTGAGCATGCGCATCTCGGTCAGATCCTCGAACTCCGCGGCACTGATCAGCGGCACCTGCACCGCGCGCTTCGGCTCGACCAGCAGCGCGCCACTGGCGGCCAGCCGACTCACCGCCTCACGCACCGGCATCATCGACACGTCCAGCCGCTCGGCCAGATCGCGCAGCGAAATGCGATCGCGCGGCTTGAGTTGGCCCGAAAGCAGCATTTCGCACAGCGTTTCATGCACCTGATCGGCCAAGGTGCGCGGCCGTTGCTGCGGCGGATTCTCTGAAATTTGCCCCATGTCCCCTAACTCCCCGTTGACTCTTACCAAGCCCTTCTGCAACTGTGATCTCAGATCACACCAGAACGGACAAGACCGCAACTGTAGATCGCGTGGCAAGGGAGGAAAGACTGCCGCACGAACTCGGGTCACCAGAATCTGGTGTGATCTCTTCAAAGACGCGCGGGGGAGGACATCGCCGCGCCCTTACGCAGACTTGAGGCACATCCAGATTTGGCCGGACGCCGCAAGGTGACCATCACTTGCGCCGCGATCGGGACGGAGGCTTTGGCCTTCCCACACGGCCCGCATGGCACACCCCAAGGGAGCCTGTTTCTCCCAGCCTGCCCCCGTCGCCCCTCACAGCGCCGGGGGCTTCTTTTGTCTGGGGTAAGAGCCGGGCGAGCGGCGGGCGAGCGCCTGCCCGGAACAAGGCCGAAGGCCGCCGGGCCAGCGCCGGCCCGTCCCCACGGGCTGGCGCTTTGCCACCTTGCACGGCGCTCGGAAGTCACGCGGATTTGGCAGGGATAAAGCGCAGACCTCAAGCGTTGCGGCGCCAACCCACGGACCAGCACCGGCCCGGCTATCGTTGCGCCCTCCCCCTCACGGCTTCCTGAACAGCCGCGTCAGCTCGAACAACTCGTCCAGCCGCTCGAACCGCTCGCGCGCATCGGGCCAGCGCTCTTCCTGCGCCGCGGCGACCAGCGCCTCGACCAGCGACAGCGTGGAGATGTTCGAATCCCACGCCGAGGGGATCTCGACCCAGCAATTGAACGCGTGATCGGCGACGCTGGAGATCGGGCTCGCCCATTGATCGGTGATCAGGATCACCTGCATGCCGCGCGCCCGCGCGATTTCGGCGAGCCGCAACAGGTTCTCTTCATAGCGGCGGATGTCGAAGATCAGCAGCGTGTCGCCTTCGGTCATGTCCAGCACATAGTGCGGCCATGTGGCGGAAGAGGAGGTCAGATGCGTCACCCGCGCGCGGATCGCCTGAAAGTGGGTGAAGGCATATTCCGCCAGCGACCGGGTGATCCGCCCGCCAACCACGTAGAGCCGCCCGTCGGTCGAGGCCAGCCGCTTGGCCGCCGCATCGAACTGGGCGGCATCGATATTGGCGAAGGTCTGGCGCAGGTTCTGCGTCACCGCCTCGGCAAACCGGTTGAGCAGATGCGACTCGGGCGCCTCCGAGGCCCAGACCGCGCGGCGCGCCTCGGGGCCCGAGACCTTGGCCTGCAGTTCCGACAACAGCGCCGCATGGAAGGCCGGATAGCCCTTGAAGCCCAGCTTCTGCACCATCCGCGCCACCGTCGGCGTCGAGACCCCGGCGTTGGAGGCCGCAGCGGTGATCGAGGCGATTCCCGCGCCGGGATAATCGTCGAGCAAGGCCTGCGCGAACTTGCGCTCCGAGTTGGTCAGATGCGCGTAATGCTCACGAATGAGCTGGCGCACGGTGCCTGTCGGGCTGGTCAACGGCGGCTCCTCTTCGTCTGAGGTCCAAAATTTGAGCAGATATTCAGGGCCCTTCGCGCCCCCCCGGTGTTGCGGGAACCCGCTCTGAAAAAATATTGACGCATTACGAGCCTCGTGGAAAGGTTTTTCCAAACACGAGGGGGACAGCCGTGCAGCAAGAGGACGCGACCGCATTCGAGGTGCGCAGGGCCATGGGAAAAGGCCCGGCCCTGTTCCTGTGCGAACACGCCTCCAACGCCATTCCCGCACGCTACGACGGGCTCGGCCTTTCCGAGGCCGACCGGCTGAGCCACGCCGCATGGGATCCGGGCGCGCTGGCGCTTGCCGAGCGGATGGCCGAGGCGCTGGATGCGCCGCTGGTGGCAGGCGCGGTCTCGCGGCTGGTCTATGATCTCAACCGCCCGCCCGAGGCGCCCTCGGCGATGCCCGAAAAGACCGAGACCGTCGAGGTGCCCGGCAACCGCTCGCTTGATGAGGCCACCCGCGCGCAGCGCGCACGCGACATCTACGACCCGTTCTGCGCCGCCGTGACCGGCGCCGTGGTCACCCGCAAGACGCTGGGCACGCCCTTTGCCCTTGTCACCGTGCACAGCTTCACACCCACATGGTTCGGCATCCAGCGCGAGGTCGAGATCGGCATCCTGCACGACGAAGACAGCCGCCTCGCCGATTACATGCTCGAAGAAGCGACCCGCCTGCCCGGTCGCCGCATCGCCCGAAACGATCCCTATGGCCCCGAGGACGGGGTGACCCATTCGCTGAAACTGCACGGCATGGGAAATGATTTGCCGAACGTGATGATCGAGGTCCGCAACGACCTTCTTGCCGATGAGACCGGCATCGAGACCATCGCCGGCGAACTGCTGACCCTGCTGCGCCCAGCGCTGGCGGGACTAGGACTTACGGAGACGAACAATGCCTGAGGCCATGGTCTCTTATGTCCGCATCATCGACCGGATGAACCGCCTCATCGGGCGGTTCGCCATGTATCTGATCTTTGTACTGATCGGCGTGCTGCTCTGGTCGTCGGTGTCGAAGACCTTCTTCACCCCCACGCTTTGGACGCTGGAGACCGCGCAGTTCATCATGGTCGCCTATTACGTGCTGGGCGGGCCCTATTCGATCCAGATGGGCTCGAACGTGCGGATGGACTTTTTCTATGGCGACTGGTCGCCGCGCCGCAAAGCGATGGTCGATGTGATCACCATCTGGTTCCTGCTGTTCTACCTCGGCGTGCTGCTCTGGGGGGCGATCAGCTCCACCGCCTACAGCTTTGGCTATTTCGGCACCGAGCCGTTCAAGTTCTTCGGCCAGCTGATCTGGGCCTTCGTCACCGGCGGGCCGGACGCGGCGGGTGAGCTCATGGGCTATCTCGAGCGCAGCCCGAGCGCGTGGCGCCCCTACGTCTGGCCGGTGAAAGTCATCCTGTGCTTCGGGGTCACGCTGATGATCCTGCAATGCGTCGCCGAGTTCTTCCGCGACATCGCCCGCATCCGCGGAGAGGAAATCTGATGTCGCAAGACCTGATCGCTATTGTCATGTTCTCGGGCATGCTCGGCCTTCTGCTGACCGGCCAGCGCGTGTTCGGCGCCATCGGCTTTGTTGCCGTGCTGGCTGCGCTGTTCCTCTGGGGGGATCGTGGCGGCTTTGATCTGGGCTTTGCCGCCTCGATCAAGCTGATGAAATGGTATCCGCTGCTGACGCTGCCGATGTTCATCTTCATGGGCTATGTGCTGTCGGAATCGAAGATCGCCGATGACCTCTACAAGATGTTCCACGTCTGGATGGGCGGGCTGCCCGGCGGTCTGGCGGTGGGCACCATCGGGCTGATGGTGCTGATCTCGGCGATGAACGGCCTTTCCGTGGCGGGCATGGCCATCGGTGCCACCATCGCCCTGCCCGAGCTGCTGAAACGCGGCTACGACAAGCGCATGGTCACCGGGGTGATCCAAGCCGGGTCAAGTCTGGGCATCCTCGTGCCGCCCTCTGTGGTGCTGGTGCTCTACGCAATGATCGCGCGCCAGCCGGTGGGGCAACTGTGGCTGGCCGGGATCATTCCGGGGCTGGTGATGGCCGCGGGCTTCGTCATCTACATCATCATCCGCTGCCGCCTGAACCCCGCGCTCGGCCCGGTGCTGCCCAAGGCAGACCGCGATATCCCCATGTCGGAAAAGCTGCGCCTGCTAAGCGCGGGCCTGCTGCCGCTGATCATCTTCGCGGTGATGATGGTGCCCTTCGTCAACGGCTGGACCTCGCTTGTGGAAAGCTCGGCCATCGGTGCCATCGCCGCCTTCCTCGCCGCGGTGATCAAGGGCCGGATGACCCGCGAGGTCTTCGAGACCTCGGTGCGGCAGACGCTCGGCGTGTCGTGCATGTTCATGTGGATCATCCTTGCCGCCCTCGCCTTTGGTGCGGTGTTCGACGGGCTGGGCGCGGTCAAGGCGATCGAGACGCTGTTCACCGAAAAGCTGGGCCTCTCGCCGTGGATGATCCTCATCCTGATGCAGCTGAGCTTCATCGTCATGGGCACCTTCCTCGACGATACGGCGATGCTGGTGATCGTGGCCCCGCTCTATGTGCCGCTGGTGGGGGCGCTCGGTTTCGATCTGGTGTGGTACGGTGTGCTTTACACGATCACCTGCCAGATCGCCTATATGACACCGCCCTTCGGCTATAACCTCTTCCTGATGCGCGCCATGGCCCCGCCCGAGATCGGCCTGCGCGACATCTATACTTCGATCATCCCCTTCGTCGGTGTGATGACCGTGGTGCTTGCCATCATCATGATCTTCCCCGAGCTCGCCCTTTGGCTGCCGGACCTGGTTTACGACAAGTAAAAAAGAGACCCCCGCAAAGAGGGGCGCATACTTCAACCATCCAACAGGAGAGACAAGATGACCCTGACACGACGCAAGATCCTCAGCGGGGCCGCCCTCGCCGCTCCGGCGGCGCTGGCAGCGCCCTCCATCGGCCGCGCACAGGAACCGATCAAATGGCGCTTCCAGACCTACGCGGGCGCCGCCCTCGGCGAGCAAGTGACCAAGCCGATCATCGACTACATCAACACCGCCGCACAGGGCGAACTGGAGATCGAGCTTTACTACGCCGACCAGATCGTGCCCACCGGCGAGCTGTTTCAGGCGCTGCAGCGTGGCACCATCGACGCCGTGCACTCGGATGACGACTCCATGGCCTCGCCGACCCCGATGCGCGTCTTCGGCGGCTACTTCCCCTTTGCCACCAAGCACATCCTCGACGTGCCGGTGCTTTTCGAGCAGTACGGCCTCGCCGACATCTGGCGCTCGGAGTATGAAAAGGTCGGCGTCACGTGGCTCTCGGCCGCCGGTCAGGACCCGTGCAACTTCAACACCAAGAAAGAGATCACCAGCCTTGCCGATCTCGACGGGCTGAAGCTCTACACCTTCCCCACCGCTGGCCGCTTCCTGAGCCAGTTCGGCGTGGTGCCGGTGAACATTCCCTATGAGGATGCCGAAGTTGCCGTGCAGACCGGCGAGCTTGACGGCATGGCGTGGTCGGGCATCACCGAAGACTACACCGTGGGCTGGGCGGAAGTGACCGACTACTTCCTCACCAACAACATCTCGGGCGCGTGGATCGGTTCGATCTTCGTCAACCAGCAGCGTTGGGCCGACCTGCCCGAGCACCTCAAGACGCTGGTGATGTCCGCGATCAAGGCCGCCGACACCTACCGCAACCAATGGTACTGGGGCGGCGAAGCCAAGCTGCGCGCCACCGGCGACAAGCTGCAGCTGCGCTCGGTGCCGCCGGAGGAATGGGCCGAGGTCGAGAACGCCGCCAAGGAGTTCTGGAAAGAGATCGCGCAGGAAGGCGAAGTGCACGCCAAGGTCGTGTCGATCTTTGAAGAGTACAACGGCGTGATCAACCAAGCGGGTCCGCCCTACACCTTCTGATCCACTTCCCTTACGACACCCGGCCTCCGCGCATCTTGCGCGGGGGCCAGCTCTGTAGAACCAAGAGACGACGATGCCGCGATACCGTCGCGGCCTGCCCAGCAAGGAGCCCCGGAATGGCTGCCCCAATGACTCTCGACCAACTCAAGGATGCCGCCAAGAGCGGTGAGATCGACACCGTGCTTGCCTGCATCATCGACATGCAGGGCCGTCTGCAGGGCAAGCGGTTCCACATCTCGAACTTCCTCGAGCAGGCGATCAACGAGACCCATTGCTGCAACTACCTGCTGGCGACAGACCTCGTGATGAGCACCCCCGAAGGCTTTGCCTCGACAAGCTGGGCCTCGGGCTACGGCGACTATGTGATGAAGCCCGATCTCGCGACGCTGCGCCCCGTGCCGTGGCTCGAGGGCACCGCGATGATCCTGTGCGACGTGATGGATCACCACACCCACGCCCCGGCCTTCGAGTCGCCGCGCCAGATCCTGCAGGCGCAGATCGCCCGCGCCGAGGCCATGGGCCTCACCCCGATGATGGCGACCGAGCTGGAGTTCTTCCTCTACGCCCGCTCCTTCGACGAGATCCGCCACAGCGGCTGGCGCGATCTCGAGACGCTCTCGCCCTACAATCAGGATTATTCGATCCAGCTCACCAGCCGCGAGGAATACGTGCTGCGGCCGATCCGCAACCATCTCTATGCTATGGGCGTGCCGGTGGAATGCACCAAGGGCGAGGCCGAGACCGGGCAGGAAGAACTCAACATTCGTTACGCCGACGCGCTGGCCTGCGCCGACCATCACGCGCTGGCCAAACACGCGGTCAAAGAGATCGCCCATCAGCACGGCCATGCCGCGACCTTCATGTCGAAGTGGCAGGCCGACAAAGTCGGCAGCGCCGCGCATATCCACCAGTCGCTGTTCGCGGGCGATGACAACGCCTTCTACGACAAGGACGGCGCGCATGGCATGTCGCAGACCATGAAGCATTACGTCGCGGGCTTGCTGAAATACGCGCCCGACGTGACGCTGTTCATGGCGCCCTACATCAACAGCTACAAACGCTTCACGCCGGGCACCTTCGCCCCCACCAAGACCGCGTGGAGCATCGACAACCGCACCGCCGGGTTCCGCCTCGTCGGCGAGGACAGCAAGGGCGTGCGCATCGAATGCCGCATCCCCGGCTCGGACATGAACCCCTATCTCGCCTGCGCCGCGCAGCTGGCGGCGGGCCTTGCGGGGATCGCAGAGAAGCTCGAGCTGCCCGACCCGGCACAGGGCGATGTCTACGGCATGGACGATGTGCCCGACGTGCCCAGCACCCTGCGCACCGCCATCCTCGCCTTTGACGGCTCGAAGATGATGCGCGACGCCTTCGGTGATAAGGTGGTGGATCACTACGCCCATGCCGCCAACATCGAGCAGCAAGATTTCGACCGCGCCGTCACCGACTACGAGCTGGCGCGCGGCTTCGAGAGAGCGTGAAGAGGACACTATGACAACGCTGAACTGCATTTCCCCCATCGACGGCTCGGTCTTTGCCTCGCGCGAGACCCTTTCGCTGGAGATGGCCCGCGAGGCCGCGGCATCGGCCCGCGCCGCGCAGGCCGCATGGGCCGCCCGCCCGCTGGCCGAGCGTATCGAACTGGTGATGAAGGGCGTCGCCGAGATCGGCGCGCAGAACGATCAGATCGTGCCCGAACTGGCGCAGATGATGGGCCGCCCGGTCCGCTACGGCGGCGAGTTCGGCGGCTTCAACGAGCGCGCCTCGCATATGGCAAAGATCGCCGCAGGCGCGCTGGCGGACATCGAGGTTGGCGAGGATGCCACCTTCAAGCGCTACATCAAGCGCGTGCCGCATGGCGTGGTCTTCGTGGTCTCGCCGTGGAACTACCCCTATATGACCGCGATCAACACCGTGGCCCCGGCGCTCATCGCGGGCAACAGCGTGGTGCTGAAGGGCGCGACGCAAACCCTGCTGGTCGGCGAGCGGCTGGCCAATGCGTTTCACCAGGCGGGCGTGCCCGAGGCGGTGTTCCAGAACCTCTATCTCGACCATGACACCACGTCCGAGCTCATCGCCGAAGGCGCCTTCAACTTCGTCAACTTCACCGGCTCGGTCGGCGGCGGCAAGGCCATCGAACGCGCCGCGGCGGGCACCTTCACCGGCCTCGGGCTGGAGCTTGGCGGCAAGGATCCGGGCTATGTGATGGAGGATGCGGATGTGGACGCGGCGGTCGATACGCTGATCGACGGCGCCATGTTCAACTCCGGCCAGTGCTGCTGCGGGATCGAGCGGATCTACGTGCACGAAAGCCTTTTTGACGCCTTCGTCGAAAAGGCCGTGGCGGTGGTCAAAGGCTACAAGCTCGGCAACCCGCTCGACGAGGCGACCACCATCGGCCCGATGGCTAACGTCCGTTTTGCGGATGAGGTGCGCGCGCAGATCAAAGAGGCGCTGGAGATGGGCGCCAAGGCGCATATCGCCCCCCTCCCCGAGGATGACGGCGGCGCCTATCTGACGCCGCAGATCCTCACCGATGTCAGCCACCAGATGCGGGTCATGCGCGACGAAAGCTTCGGCCCGGTCGTCGGCATCATGCCCGTCAAGGACGATGCCGAGGCCATCGCCCTGATGAACGACAGCCCCTTCGGCCTCACCGCCTCGCTCTGGACGCAGGACGTCGAGCGCGCGCAGAGGGTTGGTGATGCCATCGAAACCGGCACCATCTTCATGAACCGCGCCGACTACCTCGATCCCGGCCTGTGCTGGACCGGCTGCAAGCAGACCGGGCGCGGCGGCGGCCTGTCGGTCATCGGCTATCACAACCTCACCCGCCCCAAATCCTACCATCTCAAGAAGGTGACGAAATGAGCCTCACCGCCAATTGGTCCTACCCCACCGCCATCAAGTTCGGCGCGGGCCGCATCGCGGAACTGCCCGCCGCCTGCGCGCAGGCGGGCATCACCAAGCCGCTGCTGGTCACCGACCGCGGCCTTGCTGCCCTGCCGGTCACCGAAAGCACCATCGCGGTGCTGGAAACCGCGGGCCTCGAATGCGGGCTTTTCGCCGACGTCGATCCCAACCCCAACGAGCGCAACCTCGCTGCGGGCGTCGAGGCCTATAACGCGGGCGGCTATGACGGGGTGATCGCCTTCGGCGGCGGCTCCGGCCTCGACCTTGGCAAATGCGTGGCCTTCATGGCCGGGCAAAGCCGCCCGGTCTGGGATTTCGAGGATATCGGCGATTGGTGGACCCGCGCCGACGCCGCCGCCATCGCCCCCATCGTTGCCGTGCCGACCACTGCAGGCACCGGCTCGGAAGTCGGGCGCGCGGGCGTGCTGACCAATTCTGAGACCCATGAGAAGAAGATCATCTTCCACCCCAAGATGCTTCCCGCCGTGGTGATCTGCGATCCCGAGCTGACCGTCGGCATGCCCAAGGCGATCACCGCCGGCACCGGGCTCGACGCTTTTGCCCATTGCGTCGAGGCGTTCTCCTCGCCGCACTACCACCCCATGTCGCAGGGCATCGCCCTTGAGGGCATGCGGCTGGTGATCGACTACCTGCCCCGCGCCTATGCCGATGGCACCGACATTGAGGCGCGCGCGCAGATGATGAGTGCCGCCGCCATGGGGGCCACCGCCTTCCAGAAGGGCCTCGGCGCGATCCACGCCATGAGCCATCCCATCGGCGCGCATTTTGGCACCCACCACGGCACCACCAACGCGGTCTGCATGCCCGCCGTGCTGAAGTTCAACGCGGACGCGATCCGCGAGCGCTTCGACAAGGCGACGGGCTATCTTGGCCTCGAGGGCGGCTTTGACGGGTTCTGCGCCTTCGTGGACGAGCTCAACGACAGCCTCGGCGTGCCCAAGGGGCTGACCGCGCTCGGCGTGACCGAAGCGTCGATCCCCGAACTGGTGAAAGGCGCGATCAAGGATCCCTCCTGTGGCGGCAACCCGATCGAGCTGACCGAAGAGAACCTCGAGGCGCTGTTCCGCGCGGCGATGTGAGCGGGCTAAGTGACCGGGGTCAGGTGAACTCCAAGGGCCGGGGCGAAAGCTCCGGCCCTTTGCGTTTCTCACACGACGAAAGAAGGCGCCGGGCGAGCGATGGCCCGTGGGGTGGCGCCGCCACGATTGAGGTCGGCGCTTTATTCCGGCCAAGCCCGGAAGACACCCGAACGTTGTGCTCCGTGACCAAAGCGCCAGCCCGCCCGGACGGGCCGTCGCTCGCCCGGCGCCTTCGGCTTGATTCCGGGCGACAGTACCAACTCCAGCCCCGATCTCTTGCGCTACACGCACGCCACCGACGGAAGGGACAGCCATGCATGCGCCCATGCCCTTCATCCTCATAGCTCGCCCCCGCATCGGTCCCACACGCGCCATTGCCCCCCTTGCACAAGCTGCCGCAACGGCGCCTTATGGCGCGCGATGAAATCACCACCCCCAAGGGCGGCGAACACGGGCGCAGGGAGCCGAAGATGAAGAAGACGGTGGCAGTGATCGGTGCGGGGATTGTCGGCGTCAGCACCGCGATTGCGCTGCTGCGCGATGGCCACGAGGTTGTGCTGATCGATCGCGAGGGCCCGGCCACGGGCACCAGCCACGGCAATGGCGGCGTGCTGGCGGCGGCGGCGGTGCTGCCGGTGCCCGGCCCCGGTCTCTGGGCCAAGGCCCCGAAAATGCTGCTCGATCCCGACCAGCCGCTGTTCCTGCGCTGGCCTTACCTGCCGAAGCTGCTGCCATGGCTGCGCCGCTACATGGGCGAGGCCAATGCCGAGGCCGCGCTGCGCCGCGCCCGTGCCATCGCGCCCCTCATCGGCGACAGCCTTGCCGACCACCAGGCGCTCGCCACGGGCACCCCCGCCGAGAAATGGCTGGTGCCGGGCGATTACGTCTACGCCTACCCCGACCGCGCCGCCTTCGAGGCCGACGCCTTCACATGGCAGACCAAAAGCGCGCTCGGCTTTGCCCATGAGGTGCTCGAAAACGGCGCCTTCCAGCGCTACGATCCGGCGATGAGCGAGAGCTTTGCGCTGGGGGTGCGCCAGCCGGATCATGGCCGCATCACCGACCCCGGCGCCTATGTGAAGGCGCTGGCGACCCATGCCCAAAGCCTCGGCGCGCGGCTGGTGATCGGTGAGGTCACGGATTTCGCCGAAGAGAACGGCGCGCTGACCGGCTTGCGCATCGGCGGCGAGACCCTGCCCTGCGATGCCGCCGTGATCACCACCGGCGTCTGGTCCGGCCCACTGGCCAAGCGTCTGGGCGTCGCGGCCCCGCTGGAGAGCGAGCGCGGCTATCACCTCGAACTGTGGGATCCCTCGATGATGCCCCGCGCCCCGGTGATGTTCGCCGCGCAGAAATTCGTCGCCACCCCGATGGAGGGCCGCCTGCGGCTGGCGGGCATCGTCGAGTTTGGCGGGCTCGACGCGCCGCCCTCGAAGGCGCCTTTCGAGCTGCTGCGCCGCTGCATCGCCAAGGCGATGCCCGAACTGACGTGGAAACATGAGGTCGAATGGATGGGCCATCGCCCCTCGGTCTCGGACTCGCTGCCGCTGATCGGCGCGGCGCCGGGGCTCAGCGGCGCGTTCCTTGGCTTTGGTCATGACCATGTGGGGCTGACCGCCGGACCCAAGACCGGCCGCCTACTGGCGCAGCTGGTCAGCGCGCAGCGGCCCAATATCGACATCGCGCCCTTCTCGCCGGACCGTTTCGCGTGAGCCCACTGCCCTTTCTTGCCCGTCACGCACGCTGGCTGATGCTGATCGGTCTGACCTTCGGCATCGCCGTGCCGGAAGTGGCGCATCTTGTGCGGCCTTGGCTGTCGGAACTGGTGGCGGTGATGCTCTTCACCGCCGCCCTGCGCATCGGCCCGCGCGCGGCGCTTGGCGCGGCCCGGCACCTGCGCGGCAACCTTGGCGCCACGCTCGCATTCCAGCTGATCGCGCCGCTGGCGCTGGTGGCGCTTATGGCGCCCTTTGGCCTGCTGGACAGCCCCGCCGCGCTGTCGGTGATCCTGATGCTCGCCGCCGCGCCGCTTGCCAGCAGCCCCAATCTGACGCTGATGGTCGGCGGCGATCCCGGCCCGGCGCTGCGGCTGCTGATCTTGGGAATGCTGGTGCTGCCGCTGACCACGCTGCCGGTCTTTGCCCTGCTGCCCGCGCTCGGCGGCGCGACGGGCATCCTCGGCACGGCGCTGAAACTGCTGGTGGTGATCCTGCTGGCCACCGGCATCGCCTTCGCCCTGCGCCCGTGGCTGCTGCCCGATCCCGGCCCCCGCGCCTTGGCACAGCTCGACGGAGCCTCGGCGCTGCTGATGACGGTGATCGTGCTGGCGCTGACCTCGGAAATCCGGCCCGCCCTGCTCGAGCGGCCCGGCGAGCTGTTGGCGTGGCTGGCGCTGGCCTTCGTCGCCAACCTCGGGCCGCAGGTGCTGGTGGGCTGGGCGCTCGCCCGTGCGGGCCGCCGCGAAGGGCTCGAGGCGCTGGCGATGATCGCCGGCAACCGCAACATCGGGCTGTTCCTCGTCGCCCTGCCCACCGGCGTCACCGACCCGCTGCTGCTGTTCATCGGCTGCTATCAGGTGCCGATGTTCCTGACGCCGCTGCTGATGGCACCGCTCTACCGCCGCTTCGCCCGCATCGCGGCAACCCGCGCAGGGCTTGGCATCGCCGGTGAGCGCGGTATCACGGGCGCAGGAAACGGAGACCGCAATGCCCCAGACTGCAATTCCCCTGTCCGACATGCCGCTCAATGCCGCCGATGACGGCTTTGCCGAAACCCTGAGCCGCGCGCTGCCCAAAGACACGCTTCGCCGCGCCGAGCCGCGCTACCTCGAAGAGCCGCGCGGGCGCTGGCAGGGGGTGTCGCGCTGGGTGGCGCTGCCGCGCACCGTCGAAGAGGTCTCGACCATCGTCCGCGCCTGCAACGCGGCGCGCGTCGGCGTGCTTCCCTATGGCGGCGGCACCGGGCTGGTGGGCGGGCAGATTGCCCCCGACGGCCCCGCGCCACTGCTGATCTCGCTGGAGCGCATGTCGGCGGTGCGCGCCGTCTACCCGCAGGAAAACGTGCTGGTCGCCGAGGCGGGCGCGGTGCTGGCCGATGTGCAGAGCGCCGCGCAGGACGCCGGTCGGCTGTTCCCGCTCTCGCTCGCCTCAGAGGGCACCGCGCGCATCGGCGGGCTGCTCTCGACCAATGCCGGCGGGCTCAACGTGCTGCGCTACGGCAACGCCCGCGAGCAGGTGCTGGGGCTGGAGGCCGTGCTGCCCGATGGCTCGATCTGGCACGGGCTGAAGCGGCTGCGCAAAGACAACACCGGGTATGATCTGCGCGGGTTGCTGGTCGGTGCCGAAGGCACGCTGGGGGTGATCACCGCCGCCGCGCTGAAACTGTCTCCGATCCCCGCCAGCACCGGCACCGCGCTGCTGGCCGTCGAAAGCCCCGCCGCCGCGCTGGACCTGCTGGCCTTGGCCCGCGAGCAGCTTGGCGAGATGGTCAGCGCGTTCGAACTGATCGGGCGCATGAGTTTCGATTTCCTCGCCGAGGCCCTGCCGGGCCTGCGCCAGCCGTGGCCCGAGGCTCCGGCTTGGTGCGTTCTCGTCGATCTGGGGCTGGCCCAGGGCATGGACCCCGAGACGGCGCTCGAGACGCTCTTTGCCGCCGGGATGGAGGCGGGGCTGGTCAGCGACGGGCTCGTCGCGCAGTCGCAGGCGCAGGCGCAGCAGTTCTGGGACATCCGCGAGCGCATCCCCGAGGCCAACCGCCATATCGGCGCGATCGCCAGCCATGACGTCTCGCTGCCGCTGAGCGCCCTGCCCGAGTTCATCGAGACCGGGCTGGACCGGCTGGCGCAGCTTGGCGATTTCCGGGTCAACTGCTTTGGCCATCTCGGCGACGGCAACCTGCATTACAACGTCTTCCCGCCGAAGGGCCGCAAGAAGCAGGAGTATGAGAGCCAGCGCGCCGACGTGCAGCGCTGCGTGCATGATCTGGTGAACGAGATGGGCGGCTCGGTCAGCGCCGAGCATGGCATCGGGCGGCTGAAGGTGCCCGATCTGGAGCGGTACTCCGACCCTGCGAAACTGGCGGCGATGCGGGCGATCAAGGCGGCGCTCGACCCTGCGGGCATCATGAACCCCGGCGCCGTTCTTCGGGCTTAATAAGGCGCCCCAAAGCAGGGGCGGCACAGCGCCGCCCCCATCATGCGCGCCGCCTCATCCCGGCGATTTGTAGCTCTGCGCCGCCTTCCCGGCCTTCTTTTGCATGTCCATGAGTTCTTCGGCGGAAAACGCCCGGACGGTCTGGATGTTGCTCACCATCCCCGAGGCTCCAACCCCCATCAGGCTGGCCAAAAGATCGTGCACGTCAGACACGTCGACGATCACCATCCAGTCGGTCGCGCCGGTCGTGGCGTAATAGGCAAGCATCTTGCCACCCGTGGCCTCGACCACCGAACGTGCGCCCTCGGCGCGGTCGCTGGGCTCGGCGATCATGCCTTTCAAGGCCGCCGCCGTGTAGCACCCTGTCACTATGAATGTTGGCATAACGACTCCTCCGGGGAAGGACCCGCGGGTCGTCCTTATGCACTATGCAGACCGGTCCGGCCCGCATCCTCCCTGCCTTGGTTATACCACAGTTGCGCGCCCGGCGACATCAGCGCCGCGGCACCGCCGACCCCAGAGCGCCCCGCGGGTCAGCCGCAGCTGCGGCTTCCGCTGCGCGCCGCACGTTGCGCGCGGATGCTGTCGAGCGCGTCTTCGATCTGCGTGCCAGACTGCACCGCCTCTTCGGCGGTCACATCGTCGCGCGCGTTGCGCTGGCGCAGCACGCTGGCCGCATCCATGGTCCGCCCGGCATTGCGCAGCAAGATCACCCGCTGTAACTCGCTGGCGCTGGTGCTGCCGCCGCGCGCCGCCTCGGTACTGGCGAGCGTGGCCAAGGCCTCGTCATGGCGGCAGGCGATGGCAAGCTCGGTGGAGGCATCAAAGCTCTGAGGCTGCGCCACCACCGCGGGATCGGTGCAGGCCGCAAGCAGGATCGGAAGGGCAAGCACGGCCCCTTTCAGGCCGGTCACCCCGGAGGTCAGGCGCGAAAACATGGTCTTTATCCTCGTTACTCGGGGCCCGGCCGGAACACCCGCAATGCAGTTCTCAACATCACCGGGCACAAGGCAAGCGCACGCGCCGGGACGGGTCTATTGCGGCCCGAAGACGTCGTAAGAGACCGTCTCGCGCGCCGTCTCGATCGTGGCGCTCAGCGCCAGACGCTCTTTTTCAGAACCGGGCTGCACCAAAATCACGAAGAGCGCGCCAAGCAGACCCAGCCCGCCCAGCAGCTCGTATTTCATCGACAGCATCGGCTCCGCCTCATCTCTTGCCCGGGGCCTGCCTTGGTCAAACTGGCCCGATCAAACTGGCCAGATTATGTCGGCCAGACCACCTCGGCAGAAATGCTGCGCGGGAAGCACGCTCAAATCAAGACCGCGCTCCGTGAAAAGGCAAGCTAGGCCGGAAACCGCGAGCGGCAACGCCGCGCTCCGGTCAGACACGTCCCGCGCACAGGCAGAGCCCCAGACGCGGGCAGCGGGTCAGTCCCACCAAGGGCCGTGATGCGCGTCCTGTCCGTCGACCCGGTCAAACCCGTGGCGCCCGAAGAAATCACGCTGTGCCTGAATTAGCGCCGCGGTGCCGCGCGGCTGGCGCAGCGTGTCCCAGAAGGCCAGCGCAGAAGAGAGAACCGGCAGCGGATAGCCCGCCGCGATCCCCTGCGACACCAGCCGCCGCAGCGCCGGGATGCCCGCCTCGAAGACCTCGGCAAAGCGCGGCGCGAGGAAAAGCTGCCCCTCGGGCGCGCCGTCGCGGAAGGCGCTAGCGATATCGTCCAGCAGCCTTGCCCGAATGATGCAGCCCGCGCGCCAGATCTCGGCGATACGGGCAAAATCAAGCTGCCAGTCATAGTCCTCCGAGGCCGCCGCCAAGATCCGAAAGCCCTGCGCATACTCAAGGATACGCGCCGCCAGCAGCGCCGCTTCCAGATCGTCAGGCTCGGGCGAAAACGCCTCGCGGTCGCTGCCGAGCGCCGCCCCGGCCAGCTCGCGCAGCGGCTTTTCCGCCGACCACGCCCGCGCCGCCACCGCGCCCTCGATCATCGTCGCCGACTGGCCGAGCTTGACCGCCTCGATCGCGGTCCAGCGCCCGGTGCCCTTCTGTCCGGCGCGGTCGAGGATGGCATCCACCACCGGCCCCGCGCCCAGCGCATCCTCATAGCCCAGCACCGTGCCGGTGATCTCGAAGAGGTAGCTTTCCAACGGCCCTTCGTTCCAGCGGGTGAACTGCGCGCCGATCTGCGCCGGCGCGAGCCCCGCGCCATTGCGCAGCAGGTCATAGACCTCGGCGATCATCTGCATGTCGGCATATTCGATGCCATTGTGCACGGTCTTGACGAAATGCCCGGCGCCATCGGGCCCCATGCGGTCGACGCAGGGCGCGCCGTCGAAACGGGCAGCGATCTTCGACAGGATCGGCTGCAGCCCCTGCCAGCTGTCCATCGCGCCACCGAACATCATCGACGGGCCATGCCGCGCCCCATCCTCGCCGCCCGACACGCCAAGGCCGACGAAATGCAGCCCATGCTCGGCCAGTTGCGCGGCGCGGGCGCGGGTCGCGTGGAAATCGGCGTTGCCCGCGTCGATCACCGTGTCGCCCGCCGCCAGCAGCGGGATCACATGGGTCAGAAACTCATCCATGGGCGCGGTCGAGGGGATCATCGCCAAAAGCAGCCGCGGCTTCGGCAGCGCCTCGATAAGCTGCTCCAGCGTGTCCAGCGCCTGCACCTGCGCCGCGAAGGGTTCGGCACGTTTCAGAAATGCCGTTATGGCATCTGCGCTGCGGTTCGAGACGGCGATGGAAATGCCATTGTCGGCCATGTTGAGCGCCAGCGCGGCCCCCATCGTGCCCAATCCGTAAATGCCGATCTGCGGGTCTGCCATGGAAGCCTCCTATGCGTTCTGCGCGAAAGGTAGCGATAACAGCCGCCATGACAAGCGACCAAGGCAAGCGCCCGCCCGGCGCCGCCGATGCACATGGGCTGTGCATGCCCAGTGCATGACTTGTGCCCCCTGCAAAAACCAAAAAAGCCGGGCGCTGCCACCCGGCTTCTTCTCTTTCAAAATACGCCGGGGGAGACCGCCGTCAGGCGGGCGGGGGCAGAGCCCCCTCGCCCAAGCATACGGCCCGAGCATACGGCCCAAACAAGCGGCCCGGGCCCGATATCAGCCGCCGACGCACCAGCGCATGATCGCCTTTTGCGCGTGGAGACGGTTTTCGGCCTCGTCCCAGATCACCGACTGCGGCCCGTCCATGACCTCCGAGGTCACTTCCTCGCCACGGTGCGCGGGCAGGCAATGCATGAAGAGCGCGTCCTTGCCCGCGGCCTCCATCAGCTTTTCGTTCACCTGATAGGGCCGCAGCATGTTGTGACGCCGCTCGCGGGCGCTTTGCGCGTCATGCATCGACACCCACGTGTCCGAGACCACCAGATCGGCACCCTCGACCGCCTTGAACGGGTCGCGTTCGATGGTCACCGTGGCGCCTTCGTTGCGCGCCAGCCCGACGAATTCCATCTCGGGATCAAGCTGCACCGGGCCGGTGAAGGTCAGATCGAAGCCAAAGCGTCCGGCGGCATGCAGGAAGGAGGCGCAGACGTTGTTGCCGTCGCCGCACCAGACCACCTTCTTGCCCTTGATCGGGCCGCGGTGCTCTTCGAAGGTGAGGATATCGGCCATGATCTGGCACGGATGGGTGCGGTCGGTCAGGCCGTTGATCACCGGCACGGTGGCGAACTCGGCCATCTCGGTCAGCACCGCTTCGTCGAAGGTGCGGATCATGATCATGTCGACGAAGCGCGACAGCACCCGGGCGGTGTCGGCGATGGTCTCGCCGTGGCCAAGTTGCATGTCGCTGCCCGAGAGCACCATGCTCTGCCCGCCCATCTGCCGCACGCCCACGTCAAAGGACACGCGGGTCCGGGTCGAGGGCTTCTCGAAGATCAGCGCCACCATGCGGCCCGCAAGCGGGGTTTCGTCATCGGCCATAGCCTTGGGGCGACCGTTGCGGCTGTCCTTGATGGCTTTGGCGCTGTCGATGATCGACCGCAGGTCCGCCGGGTCGGTTTTATGGATATCGAGAAAATGGTTCATCTGTCGGGTCTTTGTTGTTGGGCCGGGAGGTGGGGGCGCTGCCCCCGCCCGCCTTACGGCGGACTCCCCCGGGATATTTTTGCCAAGAGGAAGATCAGGCGGCGGCCTCCAGAGCGGCAGCCGTTGCGTCCAGACGGGCAACTGCCTCGGCGATCTCCTCCTCGGTGATGTTGAGCGGCGGCAGCAGGCGCACGATATTGTCGGCGGCGGGCACGGTGATCAGCTCCTGCGCATAGCCGGCCTTGACGAAATCGCCCGGGGCGACCTTGGTCTTGAGGCCGATCATCAGCCCCTGTCCGCGCACTTCCTCGAAGATGTCGGGATGGGCCGCGACGAGGCCTTCGAGCTTTTGGCGCATGAGGCCCGCCTTGCGGCTCACCTCGTCGAGGAAGCCCTCGGCGCAGATCACGTCCATCACCGCACCGCCGACGGCGCAGGCCAGCGGGTTGCCGCCATAGGTCGAGCCATGGGTGCCCGCGGTCATGCCCGAGGCCGCCTCTTCGGTGGCCAGCACCGCGCCCAGCGGGAAGCCGCCGCCGATGCCCTTGGCGACCATCATGATGTCGGGGGTGATGCCCGCAAACTCATGCGCGAAGAGACGCCCGGTCCGGCCCATGCCGCATTGCACCTCGTCGAGGATCAGCAGCACGCCGCGCTCGTCGCAGAGCTTGCGCAGCGCCTTGAGCTGGTCATCGGGCAGCGGGCGGATGCCGCCTTCGCCCTGCACCGGCTCGATCAGGATGGCGCCGGTGTGCTCGTCGATCGCTGCCTCGAGCGCCTCCATGTCGCCGAAGGGCAGATGTTTGAAGCCCGGCAGGATCGGCCCGAAGCCTTTGACCATCTTCTCGCTGCCCGCGGCGGCGATGCCCGCCGAGGACCGGCCGTGGAACGAGCCGGTGAAGGCGATGATGTCGGTCTTCTCGGGCTGGCCCTTCTCGTACCAGTATTTGCGCGCCATCTTCACCGCCAGCTCGCAGCTTTCGGTGCCCGAGTTGGTGAAGAACACCGTGTCGGCAAAGGTCGCACCCACCAGCTTGTCGGCCAGCGCCTGCTGCTGCGGGATCTCATAGAGGTTCGACACGTGCCACAGGTTGTTTGCCTGCTCGGTGAGCGCGGCCACCAGCGCCGGATGCGCGTGGCCCAGAGCGTTCACAGCGATGCCGCTGCCCATGTCGAGAAATCGGCGCCCGTCCTCCTCGATCAGCCAGCAGCCTTCGCCCTTCACGAAGTGAAGCGGCGCGCGCGAATAGGTCGGCAGGACGGAGGGGATCATTGGGTCTTCCTCTGCAATGAGGCCCGATTGGTGCCAAGGGCCCGGGGCCAAGTCAAGTTTTCAAAGGGGATGTCAGACGGACAAGCGTATGCGGCGCGCCCGGATTGGGCACGAAGGGAGGAGCTCAGGCTCGTCGGATTCGGATCACTTGCGTCATGGCGCTGCTCTTGCCGGGTTTCGCGGCGTAAATCAAGCACCTTACGCGGGCTCAGCTGCCGAAGGGATTGTCGGGATAGCCGACACCCATCAGATAAAGCCCATCGGGCGGGCACACTGGGCCGCAGGCGGCGCGGTCGGCGGCCTGCAGCGCCGCCTTCACATCCTCGGGCTGCCAACTGCCCGCGCCGACGCGCTCCAGCGTGCCGACAATCGAGCGCACTTGATTGTGCAGGAAGCTGCGGGCGCGCAGGTGGAAGTGGTATTCGGTGCCTCCGCCGGTCTCGACCGCTTCGATCCGGCATTCGTCCAGCGTCTTCACCGGCGAG
Organism: Salipiger sp. PrR002; assembly: GCF_010500775.1. Lineage (NCBI taxonomy): Bacteria > Pseudomonadati > Pseudomonadota > Alphaproteobacteria > Rhodobacterales > Roseobacteraceae > Salipiger > Salipiger sp. PrR002. The sequence continues at coordinate 34,317 of NZ_JAAGOU010000020.1, read as the reverse complement.
GCAGCCTGACACATGGTCGAGCGGAAGGTGGTGAAATCATGCAGGCCGATGAGATGCGCCGCGCCCTCGCGCATCGCCTCCAGCGACAGCGGGTTCATCACCCGCCAGACCTGCCCCTTCTCCAGCGTCGCGGGCGCGCGGCGCACCAGCACCCGGAAAAGATAGCGCCGCTCCATGGCCGAGAAGCGCGCGTGCCAGTCATCCGCGACCGCGGCGCAGGCGCGGATCGCGACCGGCGCGGGCTTGAGATGGAAGTTCAGCGCCTCGCCCAGACGGAACGGATCCCAGACCTTCTCCATGTCGCAATGGGCCACCTGTCCGCGCGCGTGCACACCCGCATCGGTGCGCCCGGCGGCGGCGATCGTATGATCGCGCTTTTCGAGTTTCGCCAAGGCGGCTTCGATCGCCCCCTGAACCGAGGGCTGATCCGCCTGACGCTGCCAGCCCGCGAAGGGCCCGCCATCATATTCCACCAAAAGCGCGTATCTGGGCATGGCTTGCCCCTTACCCCGCCGCCGCGCGCCCAGCAATCCCCGCAAACCCACGCCACTTCCTCTTGGCACAAATATCCCGGGGGTGAGGCGCATAGCGCCGAGGGGGCAGCGCCCCCTCCACCCAGACCTACCCAAACCTGCAACCTCGGCCTGCAACACTGGCAACCGGGCGCATCCGCCTCTATCTGTTACATCAAACGCAGAACGAGGGGCTCCACTTTGGTCATCGGAACCATTGCCGACACGCTCAGCCGCAGCGTCGGCAACGTCAGTGACACGCTGTCTGAAACCTTCTTCGAGCCGGTGATCCGCCTCGGCGTCACCGGGCTGTCGCGGGCGGGCAAGACCGTCTTCATCACCTCGCTGGTGGCCAATCTGCTCGACCGCGGGCGCATGCCGCAGCTGGCTGCCGAGGCCGAGGCGCGCATCCTCGCCGCCTATCTGCAGCCCCAGCCCGACGACACGGTGCCGCGCTTCGACTATGAGACCCATCTCGCCGCGCTCACCGCGCGCACGCCGCATTGGCCCGAAAGCACGCGCGCGGTTTCCGAACTGCGGCTCTCGCTCAAGGTTCGACCCACGGGCATGCTGGCGGGGCTGCAGGGGCCGCGCACCCTACATCTCGATATCGTCGACTACCCGGGCGAATGGCTGCTTGACCTCTCGCTGCTCGAACAGAGCTTTGAGGCGTGGACCGACGCGACACTCAAACGCCTGCCGCAGCGGCCCGGCGCCGAGCCTTTTCTTGCGCTGATCGGCGGGGTCGATCCCAACGAGGAGTTCTCCGAGCCGAAAGCCAAGGCGCTGGCCGCCTCTTTCACCGAGGCGCTGAACATTGCCCGCGAGGCGGGGTTTTCGGACTGCACGCCGGGGCGCTTCCTGTTGCCCGGCGAGAAGGAAGGCAGCCCGGCGCTGACCTTCGCGCCGCTGCCCAAGCCCGAAGATCCCGCGCGCCGCGGGCTCTGGCGCGAGATGGAGCGGCGGTTCGAGGCCTATAAGTCGCAGATCGTCAAACCTTTCTTCCGCGATCACTTCTCGCGCATCGACCGGCAGATCGTGCTGGTGGATGCGCTTGGCGCGATCCACGCCGGGCCGCAGGCGCTGGAGGATCTGCGCCGCACCATGGCCGGGATCCTCGGCGCCTTTCGTCCCGGCCCCAACGCGTGGCTGACGCAATTGCTGCGCGGACGGCGGGTGGAGAAGATCCTTTTTGCCGCCACCAAGGCCGACCACCTGCACCACAGCCAGCACGGGCGTTTGACCGCGATCATGGAAGCGCTGACCCGCGAGGCCCGCGACCGTGCGCGGTTCGCCGGAGCCGAAACCTCGGCGATGTCCATGGCCGCGCTGCGTGCCACCGTCGAGCAGACGCTGCCGCATGAGGGGCGCGAGCTTGACTGTGTGCGCGGCACGCTGCTGAACCCCGACGGCACGCGCGGGCGGCAGGCGGCCTTCTACCCCGGTGCGCTGCCCGAGGATCCGGCGCATCTGCTGACCCCGGCGCGCGAAGGGGCCGAACAATGGCTGGGCGATGACTATGAGATCATGCGCTTCGCCCCGGCCCCGCTCACGCTGAAACCCGGCGAGGGTCCGCCGCATATCCGCCTCGACCGCGCGGCGCAGTTCCTCTTTGGGGACCGGCTGTGAGCGCGCCTGTCCCCACCTTGCGCGCGGCGCGCTCCACCGATGCGGGCCAGCTTGGTGCGATGATCTCCGACGCGGTGGCGGCGCACCCGTGGAAGCCGGTGCTGCACAGCGGCGCCGAAGACATCGCCCACGCCGGGCAGATGATCGCGCGCGGCTGGGTCACCGTGGCCGAGGCCGAAGACGGGCGGCTGCAGGGCTTTCTTGCCCGCGAGGAGGGCTATGTGCACGCGCTTTTCGTGACGCCGCAGGCGCAGGGAAGCGGCGTCGGACGGGCGCTGCTTGATGCGGCGAAAGAGGCCGCCGAACGGCTGGAGCTCTGGACCTTCGTTGCCAACACGCAGGCCCGGCGGTTCTACGAGCGCGCGGGTTTTGCGGTCATGCGCCGCGGCGACGGTTCGGCCAATGACGAGGGCCTGCCCGATCTTTTCTACGTCTGGGAGGCGCAGGCCTCCCCCAGCATGGAGGCCCGCGGATGAGCGACCTGCCCCCGAACAAACCGCCGCGTCAGGGCCCGATCCTGATTGATCTCGACGAGGATCAAGGACCGGCGGCCAGCCCGTCCGAGGCACCGCCGGTGCCCGAGCCCGACCTTCCCGGCCCGCAGGGGCAGGCGATGACCACCGCCGCGGCGCTCGCCGCCCGCCGCCCCTCGAAGCTGGCGCGCTGGTTCTGGGCTCTGGCGGGCACGCTGTTGACCACGCTGATCTCGATCGCCGCGTGGCGCTTCGTGACCGATCTCATTGCCTCGGTGCCGCTGCTGGGGCTGGCGGTGACGGTGCTCATTGGGCTTTTTGTGCTGGTCGCGCTGGCCATCGTGGTCAAGGAACTGGCGGCAATCTCGCGGCTTGCCAAGGTGGACGCGCTGCACCGCGCCGCCGATGCCGCGCTGGCTGCCGAAGACCTCAAGGCCGCGCGCAAGCTGGTGGGCGATCTGTCGTCGCTCTACGCGGGTCGCGAGGACACGCGCTGGGGACGGCAGCGGCTGAAGGAGCGCGGCGAGGAGGTCTTTGACGCCTCGGGGCTGATCGGACTGGCCGAGACCGAACTTCTGGAACCGCTCGACCGCGCCGCCCGGCGCGAGGTCGAGGCGGCGGCGCGGCAGGTGGCGACGGTGACCGCGCTGGTGCCGCTGGCGCTGGCCGATGTGATCGCCGCGCTCTCGTCCAACATCCGCATGATCCGCCGCATCGCCGAGATCTACGGCGGGCGCTCGGGCACGCTGGGCAGCTGGCGGCTGACGCGGGCGGTCATGTCGCATCTGGTGGCCACTGGCGCGGTGGCGATCGGGGACGACATGCTCGAGCCGGTGCTCGGTGGCGGCCTTTTGGGCAAGCTCTCGCGCCGCTTCGGCGAGGGGATGGTGAATGGCGCGCTGACCGCGCGGGTCGGCGTCGCGGCGATCGAGGTCTGCCGCCCCCTGCCCTTCATCCGCCGCAAGCGCCCGCCGGTGCGCGACATCATCCGCACCGCGCTGGCCGGACTGGTGATGAAGGACAGCAGCAAGGGCTGAGCGCGCCATCTGGCAGCTCCGTCCATCGCGGCGCAGGGTGATCAAAGGCAAGTTGATCAAAGACAAGGCGCGCGCGCTGCGGCAGGGTCACTCTATGCCCGCAAGCAGGAGCCAGCCGCATGACCAGCCAGCCCGACATCTCTACCGACCTGCCGCAGCCCGAGGGCCACGGACGGCTGCGCGACATCGTTTACGGTGCCATCGACGGCTCGGTGACCACTTTCGCCATCGTCGCCGGGGTGGCCGGGGCAGAGCTGTCGCCCTTCATCATCCTCGCGCTTGGCTTTGCCAATGTGCTGGCGGACGGGTTCTCGATGGCGGCGGGCAATTATTCGGGCACCAAGGCGGAACTCGACGATCTGCACCGGCTGCGGCAGGCGGAATGCGCGCGCATCGACACGGCTCCAGAAACGGCCCGCCGCGACCTGCGCGCGCAACTGGCCCGGCAGGGTCTCTCCGGTGAGGTGCTGGAGGCGGCGACAGCGCAGATCGCCGCCAACTCCGAGCATTGGTGCACGCAGCTGCTGGCCGGGGATCATGGGCTGTCGTCGGTGGACCCGCAGCCGATGCGCGCCGCGCTGGCCACGTTCGCCGCTTTCCTCGCCGCCGGGCTGGTGCCGCTTCTGCCCTTCGTTCTCGGGCTGGGGAACGCTCTGGAGGTGGCGACCGTGCTGACGCTCGCCTGCTTTTTCGGGATCGGCGCCTACAAGAGCCGCTGGTCGCTCAGCCCGTGGTGGCGCTCGGGCCTCGAGACGCTGGCCATCGGCGGCGTGGCGGCGGGCATCGCCTTTGTCGTCGGGCGGCTCTTCGCGCTTTGACGGCGCGCTTTAAGGGCGGCCAGCGCCGCGACAGCCCCCGAAGAGATCACGAAACCATCACCGGCGGCGCTGGCCTGAACAAACCCCGTTACGCGGGGCCAGTCGAAAGAGAAAGCCCCTGCCCATACCATCCGTGAGTGGCAGCGAAGCCGCTGCGGCTGGACAGGGGCGCACCAAACGCCAGCCACAATTGGCCAGCGCACGCAGGAAGCCGGCAGCGCCGGTGCCGCCTCACTCCCCCGGAACGGAGCTTATGGCTCCGCCCCCCGGCGCGGTGGCGGGGGCGTCCCCATCCCCGTGCACGCGCAGGGTTCCGATCCCGACCATCAGGCCGAGCACAAGCAGGACCGCCACCAGAAGACCCCCGGCAAAATTACCGAAGGCGCCGGTCTGCGGCGGCTCTGCAATACGCAAGGTCGGCTCTGCCCTCAGGGTCGAGCCATAGGCGCCGCCACGCGGCAGATCTTCGTCACGATAGGCCATCGAGCCTCCATGGGTTCGCTATGGGCGCATCCGGTTCGGGCCGCGAAAGCCCGGCGTGCGCCGCGTCTGCCCGTAACAACCTCATTTTGGTCCGGCGGGTCCTTCACTTCCTTCGTGATCGCGGAATTCGGCGCGCAGCCGCCAAATCACCCTTGGGGCATTGGCCGATCCCCGCCAGCGCCTCGGGCCAGGCGGCGCCAGAGCGCCGGACTGCCGCAGCGTCACCGGGGGATTTCCGCCCATGGCGTGTATTTCGGCACCAGCCTTGGGCACCGCGCGCAAGCTCTGGACCATCGCGAGTCGCTTGCCTATAAGGCGCGCATGATGCCCCGCAATGCGATCATCATTCGAATTACATGCCCGGCGCTCTGATCAATAGAGCCGCCGGGACAAGGCGTATGGACCGCCGCGCCGACCTTTCTCAGACATCCGACATCATTTCCGGGACCGCAGAACATGTGCGCCGACACCACCACCCAGACGCCTGACTACAAGGACACGCTGAACCTTCCGAAGACCGAATTCCCGATGCGCGCGGGCCTGCCCAAGCGCGAGCCGGAATGGCTGGAGCGTTGGGCCAAGATCGGCATCTACGACCGGCTGCGCGACAAGGCCGAGGACGGCACGCGCACGCCCTTCACGCTGCACGACGGCCCGCCCTACGCCAACGGTCACCTGCACATCGGCCACGCGCTGAACAAGACCATCAAGGACATGATCGTGCGCTCGCACCAGATGATGGGCCATGATGCGCGCTATGTGCCGGGCTGGGACTGCCACGGCCTGCCGATCGAGTGGAAGATCGAAGAGCAGTACCGCAAGAAGGGCAAGAACAAGGACGAGGTGCCGGTCATCGACTTCCGGCAGGAATGCCGCAAGTTCGCCGAAGGCTGGGTCGACATCCAGCGCGACGAGTTCAAGCGCCTCGGCATCACCGGCAATTGGGACGATCCCTATCTGACCATGGCGTTCCACGCCGAGCGGGTGATCGCGGAAGAGTTCCAGAAGTTCCTGATGAACGGCACACTCTATCAGGGCTCGAAGCCGGTCATGTGGTCGCCGGTCGAAAAGACCGCGCTGGCCGAGGCCGAGATCGAGTACCACGACCACAAGTCGCACACGATCTGGGTGCCGTTCAAAATCGTCTCGGGCGGCGAGCTTAATGGCGCGCGCGTGGTGATCTGGACCACCACGCCCTGGACCATCCCGTCGAACAAGGCCGTCGCCTATCACCCCGACATCGAATACGGCCTCTACGAGGTCACCGGCACCCCCGAGGAATGCTGGTGCTCGGTCGGCGATCTCTACGTCGTGGCCGACAAGCTGGCTGGCGACGTGTTCAAAGCCGCCCGCCTTGAGCCCGAGATGGTCTCGCGCAAGCGCAGCGTCTCGGCCGATGAGCTGTCTGGCATGACCCTCGCCCACCCGCTGCGCGGCGTCGACGGCGCCGAGGGCTTCTGGGACTACGACGTGCCGATGATCGACGGCGACCATGTCACCGACGACGCGGGCACCGGCTTTGTGCACACCGCCCCCAGCCACGGTGCCGACGACTATGAATGTTTCGTCAAGCGCAACTGGATCGACCGGATGACCCACAACGTGGGTGAAGAATCCGAGTTCCTGCCGCATGTGCCGTTCTTTGCCGGGCTGCGCGTGTTCGATCAGAAGGGCAAGGAAGGCAAAGCTAACAACGCCGTGATCGCCAAACTGGTCGAGGCTGGCGGCATCATCGCGCGTGGCCGCGTCACCCACTCCTACCCGCACAGCTGGCGCTCGAAAGCGCCGGTGATCTTCCGCAACACGCCGCAGTGGTTCGCCGCCATCGACCGCGACGTGCAGGACGGGCAGGACGAGAACGGCAAGACCATCCGCGATCGCGCCCTCACCTGCATCGATCAGGTGAAATGGACGCCGCAATCGGGCCGCAACCGTCTCTACTCGATGATGGAAGCGCGTCCGGACTGGGTGCTCTCGCGCCAGCGCGCCTGGGGCGTGCCGCTCACCTGCTTCACCAAAAAGGGCGCGCTGCCCACCGACGAAGGTTTCCTGCTGAAGGACCCGGCGGTGAACGCGCGCATCTGCGAGGCCTTCGAGACCGAGGGCGCCGATTGCTGGTACGCCGATGGCGCCAAGGAGCGCTTCCTCGGTGCGGATTACAACGCCGATGAATGGGAGCAGGTCTACGACGTGCTCGACGTGTGGTTCGATAGCGGCTCGACCCATGCCTTCGTGCTGCGTGACCGCGCCGATGGCACCAAGGACGGCATCGCCGACGTCTACATGGAAGGCACCGACCAGCACCGCGGCTGGTTCCACAGCTCGCTGCTGCAGTCGGTCGGCACCACCGGTCACGCGCCCTATCGCAACGTGGTCACCCATGGCTTCACGCTGGACGAGAAGGGCAACAAGATGTCCAAATCGCTCGGCAATACCATCGTGCCCGAAGAGGTGATCAAACAGTATGGCGCGGACATCCTGCGCCTCTGGGTCGCCCAGACCGACTACACCGCCGACCAGCGGATCGGGCCGGAGATCCTCAAGGGTGTGGCCGACAGCTACCGCCGCCTGCGCAACACCATGCGCTTCATGCTCGGCGCGCTTGGCCACTTCGAAGAGAGCGACCGGGTCGACGCCGCCTACATGCCCGAGCTGGAGCGCTGGGTGCTGCACCGTCTGGCCGAGCTCGACGAGGTGGTCCGTGAAGGCTACCGCGCCTATGACTTCCAGCACGTGTTCCAGCAGGTCTTCACCTTCTGCACCGTGGACCTGTCGGCCTTCTACTTCGACATCCGCAAGGACGCGCTTTACTGCGACGGCGACACCGCCCGCCGCAAGGCCGCGCGCACGGTCATGGATCTGCTGTTCCACCGTCTGACCACATGGCTCGCGCCGGTGCTGCCCTTCACCATGGAAGACGTCTGGCTGGACCGCTTCCCGGGCGAGCAAAGCTCGGTGCACCTGCAGGACTTCCCCGCCACCCCCGCTGACTGGCGAGATGCCGCGCTGGCCGAAAAATGGGGCAAGGTGCGCCTCGCTCGCCGCGCAGTCACCGCGGCGCTGGAAATCCAGCGTACCGAGAAGGTCATCGGCGCCTCGCTCGAGGCATCCCCGGTGGTGCATGTGGAGGATGCGGACATGCTGGAGGCGCTGAAGTCGGTCGCCTTCGAGGATATCTGCATCACCTCCGACGTCGCGCTCACCGCCGATCCGGCCCCGGCAGAGGCCTTCCGCATGGCCGATGTGCCGAATGTGGGCGTGGTCTTTGAAAAGGCCGACGGCGAGAAATGCCAGCGCTGCTGGAAGATCCTCCCCGATGTGGGCACGCACAGCTATTCGTCCACCTGCGCGCGCTGCGACGAAGCGCTGGGGTAAGCGCGGCGCCCCTGCCCGGCGCCGCTTTGGCGGTGCGGGCCGGGGTTTGCGTATTTGGCGAACAATGAAAGGCCGGGGTGGCGATCACCCCGGCCTTTCTGCAATTCAGCGGCGGCGCGGCTCAGCCGCCCTGATGCATCATCCGCTCGTGCACCGCCTGCATGCCGCGTGCGGCCATGTCCGAGACCTCGGCAGCATGGGTGTGCAGCGCTGCGACCATCTGCGGATCATCCGAGGTCTGGGTGACGATGATCCCGGCGTCCGTCACCTCGATCTGCGTGTCGATCGCCTCGGGGCGAGCGAAAAAGATGTCGAGCGTCGGGCTCTGGATAAAGACCTTGGGATCATCCCCGGCCTCGACCCTCGCGATCATCCCGGTGACATGGCTGATGAGCACGTCCATCACCTCTGGGTCGGAGGAGCGCGTCACCGTCCTGATGCCGTCCGGCAGATTGGTGACCTCGCGCGTGAAGGTGGGGAAATTACGGAACATGGTGGCAAGCTCAGCGCTTTCCTCGGGCGTGGCGTTGAGACCGCGCAGACCCGGCATGGTGACCTCATCATGCCCGGTGCCATCGGCGCCATGGCCATGCATCATGCCCGCGCCCGTCTGGCCCCCCATATGCCCCCCCGTGTGCCCCCCTGCGCCATGGCCCTGCATCTGGGCGTGCGCTGTGCCCGCCAGCAGGAGCGCGGCACAGGCGGCCAAAGGCGCGACATAGGCGGCTATGGACTGGGACATGCGATAGCAATGCGCGGACATTTGGGCTCTCCCCCTCTGAGGTCTGCGGCCCATGTTACCGCGCGTCCGCGGGCGCGCCAAAGCGATACGTTCAAATTGACGAATTTGTTAGGCCGTACAAAGAAAAAGGCGCCCACAAAGGGGCGCCTGTCTCAAGCTCGGCGGAAATGCGCGCTCAGCGGGTCGGGATGCTGACCCGGAACTGAACCGTCTCGATGCCGGGGTTGTTGTCGTAGATGTCGGCGTTCGAGCGGTGATCGTAGCTGAGGCCAAAGCGCCAGCCCATGCGGTTCTCGTAGCCCAGTTCGATCCCCGAGCGGAACTCGATCGGACCGCCAAGGTCAAACCCGCCGTTGTCGGCATAAAGCCCCGGCATGGCGTGCAATTCGGCGTAGAAGGGCGTGTTGCCGAGCGCCGTGTTCCACGTCGCACCATAGCCGATCCAGCTTTCGCCATCCTCGGCCAGCGACACGCCAATGGCCTGACCGAAGGGGCCGAACTTGCGACCGAAATCGTAGCGCAGATAGACCTCGGGCTTCGCTTCGGCGTGGCGCTCGACCACCGAGCCTGCCGAGAAGGCGAGCCGCGGCGAGGTTTCGCTGCTGCCGACGCAGCCGCTCGACGTGCCGCAATAGTTGACGCCCATGTCGCTGAGACCCGCGATCAGCATGAGCACCGCAAAGGTTCCGTTTGCCATTCTACTACCCTTCGATCTGCCCCGACGCCTGATGCGCCTTGATATTACCTAGCGTCTCAATGGCGCATGCCGCGCGGGCTGTCCACCCGCCGCAGCGCACACCATCTGAGGCGATCCTTCGGCGCAACAGCGCCTCAGCGCGAAAGTACGTCCAGCAGACCCTCTGCGGCGCGTTCGATAAGCTCGAGCGTGCCGTCAAAATCGCGTGTGTAGTAGGGATCGGGCACCTCGGTGGCGCCACTGCCCGGCGCGTAATCGGTGAAGAGGCGCAGCTCGGCCCCACCCTGTGCCGGGCGCAGGCGCTCAAGATTTTCGAGGTTCGACGGATCCATGGCGATGATGAGATCGAAGCGGTGGAAATCCTCGGCCGCCACCTGCCGCGCGCGCAGCCGCGACAGATCGTAGCCGCGGGTCCGCGCCGCGCGCTGCATCGGCCCGTAGGGCGGCTCGCCCACATGCCAGTCTCCGGTGCCGGCGCTGTCAATCTCGAGCGCGACGCCGCGCTCTGCGGCCCTCACACGCAGCACCCCCTCGGCTGAGGGAGAGCGGCAAATATTGCCCAAGCAGACAAAGAGGATACGGTAAGCCATGCGGGTCTCCTTCCGGGGCCGGTGATAGCCTGTCCACGCCGCAGGCGCAAAGCAGGAGACGGACAAATTGGCAAAGCTGGGCAAGATCGTCATTCTCACCGGGGCGGGCATCTCTGCCGAAAGTGGGCTGGGCACCTTCCGCGACGAGGGCGGGCTTTGGGCGCAGCACCGGATCGAGGATGTGGCCACGCCCGAGGGTTTTGCCCGCAACCCCACGCTGGTGCATGATTTCTACAACGCCCGCCGCGCGCAGGCCGCCGAGGCCACGCCCAACGCGGCCCATGCCGCCCTTGCGCGTCTGCAGCGCGAGCATGCGGGCGAGGTGATCCTTGTGACGCAGAACGTCGACGGGCTGCATGAGGCGGCGGGCGCCGCGGCGCTGCACATGCATGGGGCGCTTGAAGGCGCGCTCTGCGCCGTCTGCGGGTCTCGCTGGACGGCGCCGCTGGTCATGGCCCCTGCCGATCCCTGCCCTACTTGCGGGCGCGCCGCGACTCGCCCCGACATCGTCTGGTTCGGCGAGATGCCCTATTACATGGACGAGATCGCCGAGCACCTCGAAAGCTGCGATCTCTTTGCCGCGATTGGCACCTCCGGGCAGGTCTATCCCGCCGCTGGCTTCGTGCAGGAGGCGACCTATGCCGGAGCCCATACGGTGGAGCTCAACCTCGCCGACAGCGACGGCTCGCGGCTCTTTGCCGAGCACCGGGTCGGACCGGCGAGCCGGATCGTGCCGCTTTGGGTTGAGGACCTGCTGGCGGGCTGAAGCTCAGCGCTCCAGATCGACTGGCACGTCGACGCGAATCTCTTCGCCCGACTCGAACCCCAGCGTCAGGCCGATCTGCGTGCCCTGATCGAGCGGGTGGGTGAGGCCCATCAGCATGACGTGGTCGCCGCCGCGGGCCAGCGCGTGGCTACCACCGCCGGGAATCACCAGCCCGCCCTCGATCGGGCGCATCCGCATCACGCCATCCTCGCCTGCGATATGAGTGTGAAGCTCGGTCTTGGCGGCGGCGTCCGACTCAACCGAAACGAGTCGCTCGTCCTCGGGGCCGTCGTTGCGCAACGTCATGAAGATCGCGCCGGTGGGCGCCGAGGGCATGGCCGCGCGGGCGTAGGCATCCTCGACAATGATCTCAGCCTTGGCGTGTCCGGCAGCCACTGTGGACAGCGCGAGCGCCATCGCCGCAAAAAGGTTCACCTGCATGTTTAACATTCCTCCCCAAACACCGAAGCTTACAGCGGTTTCGTGAACCATCCCCAGAGGCGACGCAAGGGCATGACGTGGGGATAACTTTTGGGGAAGGTTCGGCAGCCGCGCAGAGCACAGCAGATCAACTACATGAAAACAAACGAAAACAGCCCCGAAGCGGGCTGCTTCGGGGCTGTGGAAATCTCTGTGGACCAGATTAGGCTTGCGCCGTCTGAGCCTTTGCGATTTCTTTTTTGACTTTCAGCGCGTTGGCGCTCAGTTCGGTGTCCTTCGCCTTGGCGAGGAACTTGTCGAGGCCACCGCGGTGGTCGACCGAACGCAGAGCGGAAGCCGAGATGCGCAGCTTAACGCCGCGGCCAAGGGTTTCCGACTGCAGAGTAACGTCGTTCAGGTTGGGCAGAAAGCGACGCTTGGTTTTGTTGTTGGCGTGGCTCACGTTGTGGCCCGTCATGGGGCCTTTGCCGGTCAGTTCGCATACGCGCGACATTTGGTCCATTCCTTCATGTCTCGGGGCGAAAGCGGGCCTTCCGCCAATATCAAAGGGCGCCGCTTTCACAGCGCCCGGAATCTGGTCGCGCTTCTCTAGCTCCAAGGCCGGTTGGCGTCAAGTGCCCTTCCCGGCAAAGGCCGGCAGATAAGTCCGGAGGATTTCATCTGCCGCGCGCGCGGGCACTATCTCTCCGGATTCGACGCGGCTTGCAAGCGCCTCCATGGCGCCGCGCACCGGCTCCTGACGCAACCGCGAGAGCAGCCCCTCGCGCACCTCTGCCTCGAACCAGTGGCGGGCCTGCTCGGCGCGGCGGGCGGCGAATTGACCGGCCTCGCGGCGCCAGCCCGTCAGTGCCTGCATCTCCTGCCACGCGGCCTCCAGCCCCGCCTCCTCGAGCGCCGAGACGGTGAGCGCCTTGGGAAAGCCGTCTGGGTCCTGCGGGCGCTTGCGCAGAAGCCGCAGCGCGCCGGCATAGTCGGCGCAGGTGCGCGTCGCGGTGGCCTTGAGGTCGCCATCGGCCTTGTTGATGAGGATGATGTCGGCGCTCTCCATGATGCCGCGCTTGACCCCCTGCAGCTCGTCGCCGCCCGCCGGGGCCAGCAGCAGCAAGAAGAGATCGGACATCTCGGCCACCATGGTCTCGGACTGCCCCACGCCCACGGTCTCGATCAGGATCACGTCGAAGCCCGCGGCCTCGCAGAGGCCAATCGCCTCGCGCGTGCGGCGGGCCACGCCGCCCAACTGGGATTGCGCCGGAGAGGGCCGGATAAAGGCGTTGCGGTCGCGCGAGAGGCGCTCCATGCGGGTCTTATCGCCGAGAATAGAGCCCCCCGACCGCGCCGAGGAGGGATCGACCGCCAGCACGGCGACCTTTAGACCCTGCCCCGTCAGCATCATGCCGAAGGCTTCGATGAAGGTGGATTTGCCGACGCCGGGCGTGCCCGAGAGACCGATGCGCAGCCCTTCCCGGCCCCGGCCCTGCCCGCGCAGCCGCTCCATCAGCGCCGTTGCCTGCGCCCGGTGATCGGCCCGCCCGCTTTCCACCAGCGTGATTGCGCGTGCCAGAGCGCGCCGCTCCCCGGCCTCGATCCGTGCTGCCAGATCCTCGATATCCATGCCACCTCGCTCCGTTTGTCCCGATTTGGGCCACGGGCGCGGGCAATGTCCACCCGCGCGGCAGCACCGCGCGGAAAAATCGCAGCAGATTTCCGCGGCGCTTGCGGCTCTTTGCCCCCATCAGCGCCCGCGCGGCTTGGCGCGCAGCGTCGGATCGGCCTCGCGCGGGTCTTCGGGCCATGGATGCTTGGGATATTGCGCCTTCATATCCTTGCGCACATCGGCATAGGACCCCTGCCAGAAGCCCGGCAGGTCCATTGTCGTCTGCACCGGGCGGCGCGCCGGTGACAGAAGAGTCACGCGCAGCGGCTGCTTGCCAACCCTCGGGTGCTCGCGCTGGCCGAACATCTCTTGGATGCGCAGGGTGATCTCGGGGTGCTCGCCGGAGTAGTCTATGGGGATCTCGCGCCCCAGCGGCGTAACGAATTTGCCCGGCACCGACGCATCAAGCGCCTGCATCTGCCCCCAGTCGAGCCGCGCCCGCAGCGCCGGCAGAAGGTCGAAGCGCTTCCAGTCCTCGGCGGTCTTCACCCCGGTGAGATAGGGCAGCAGCCAGTCCTCGAGCTCTGCCATTAGCGCCTCGGGGCCCATGTCCGGCAGGCCCAGCCCCGCCTCGCGGCCAATCTCGACCCGCGCACAGAAGCGTCGGGCGGCATCCGACAGCGCCAGCCCCAGATCGCGCACCCCCTCCAGCATGGCCTGCGCGATGGCCTCGGGAGGCGCCTCTTTCCACAGACGGTCGTCGAGCGCGATGGCCCCGAACCGCTCTTGCCGACGGGCAACGACGCGGCGCTCGCGCTTCGACCACGCGCAGACATCGTGCCAGGCGATCTGCGCGCCGAAGAGATCGCGCAGCTCGGATTCGGGGATCGGGATCGCCTGCCGGATGCGCGCCTCGCGCGGGTTGCCGTCGGTGTCGGTGACCACGATCAGGCGGGTGCCAGCCAGCGGGTCACCCTCATCCATCACCGCGCCCTTGCCGCCCGACAGCTGAAAGCGCGGCGCATCGCCCTTGCGGCGCAGACCGATCCGGTCGGGATAGGCCAGCGCCGCCTGCGCCGCGGGCGAGAGCGGATCGCCGGCGCTGCCTGCGCCGCCTGCGCGGGCGAGGCGCTTGGCCTCGGTCTTGATGCGCTCCAGCGCCGCGCGGTTCACCTCATAGGGGCGGCTCTGGCTGAAGCGGCGCAGATCGCGGATCGCCTCGAGCCGAAATCCAAGGTCCGAAGGCGCGCCGCGCAGCGGGTCACGCTCGGCCAGCAGTGCGGCAAGCGGCGCGGCCTCGGGCCCGGCGAGGCTGAGCATATGGGCCAGACGCGGGTGCAGCGGCAGGCGCGCCAGCGCGCGACCATGCTCGGTGATCCGGCCAGAGCCATCGAGCGCGCCAAGCATCGTCAGCAGCGCGCAGGCCTCGGCGTAGGCACCGGGGTGCGGCGCGGTGAGGAACGGCAGATCTTCGGGCGTGGCGCCCCAGAGCGCCAGTTCCAGCGCCAGCCCCGACAGATCGGCGGTTTCGATCTCGGCGGGAGGGAACGCCTGCAGCGCGCCCTCCTCACCTTTGGTCCAGAGCTTATAGGCGATGCCCTCGGCCACCCTGCCCCCGCGACCGGCGCGCTGCGTCGCCTCGGCGCGGGTGACTTTCTCTGTGACCAGACGCGACATGCCCGAGCCGGGATCGAAGCGCGCCCGGCGGGCGCGGCCTCCGTCGACCACCACGCGGATGTCCTCGATGGTCAGCGAGGTTTCGGCGATCGACGTGGCGAGCACCAGCTTGCGTCCCTGCGCCTCGGGCCGGATGGCGGCGCGCTGCGCGGCGAACTCCATGGCCCCAAAAAGCGGACGGATGGTCACATCCTTGGGCAGCCGCCCTTTGAGCAGCCCCTCGGTGCGGCGAATTTCCCCCTCCCCCGGCAGAAAGGCGAGAATGCCCCCGGTGGTCTCGCGCGCGGCACGCTCGATCAGCTCGGCCATCGCGGGCTCGAAGCGCTGGCCCTTGGGCACGGCGCGGTCGAGCCAGCGATCCTCGACCGGGAAGCTGCGGCCCTCGGAGGTGATGACCGGCGCTTGCATCAGCTCGCCCACCGGCCCCGCATCGAGCGTCGCCGACATGGCCAGCAGCAGCAGATCGTCGCGCAGCGCCCCGGCGATCTCGAGACAGAGCGCCAGTCCCAGATCGGCGTTGAGCGAGCGTTCGTGGAACTCGTCGAAGATCACCGCGCCAATGCCCGCAAGCTCTGGGTCGGCCTGAATCATCCGGGTGAGAATGCCCTCGGTCACCACCTCGATCCGGGTGGCTTTGGAGGTCTTGCTTTCGCCGCGGATACGGTAGCCCACCGTCTCGCCCGCGGCCTCGCCCAGCGTCTCGGCCATACGCGTGGCGGCGGCGCGCGCGGCAAGGCGGCGCGGCTCGAGCATCAGGATGCGGCCCTTGGTGAGCCCCGCTTTGAGCATCGCCAACGGCACGCGGGTGGTCTTGCCAGCGCCCGGCGGCGCCTGCAGCACCGCGCGGCCCTCGGCACGCAGGGCGGAAATGAGATCGGGAAGAGCGGCGTCGATGGGCAGATGATCCATGCGCGCGGTTATGCGGGATCGGCGCGGGCGCGTCGAGGGGCTGGCGGTGGTCGCACTCGCCTCGACGCGTTTGTTGGGGGCGCTGCCCCCGCCGCGCTGCGCGCGCCTCCCCCGGCGTATTTGGAAAGAGAAGAAGAGCTCAGTTGGCGCTGACGCGGAAGACGCAGCCGTCCGAGATCAGTTGCGGCGGCGTGAGGCAGAGGCCCTTGGCCACGGTGAAGGCGGCCAGCACCTTGGGCACATAGTCGCGGGTTTCGGCGTAAGGGGGCACGCCCTGATACTGCGGGATGGAGTTTTCGCCGGCGTTATATCCGGCCAGCACGAGGATCGGATCGCCGTCGAACCGCTCCATCAGGAAGTCGAGGAAAGCCACACCGCCCTTGATGTTCTGCACCGGATCGAGCGCATTGGCGACACCGAAGCGCGCGGCGGTGGCGGGCATCAGCTGCATCAGCCCCTGCGCCCCGGCACGGCTGACCGCATCGCTGCGCCCGCCCGATTCCACCGCCATCACCGCCAGCGCGAGCGCTGGGGACACGCGCGATCCGACCGTGGCGCCGAGCAGGTCGCGGCCGTAGCGCGCGGCGATGTCCTGCAGCTGCTGCAGCCGCGGCGCGTGCACGCCGCCGCCCTGTGGCGGGCTGGCGAGCTTGAGCAGCGCGGGCTCCAGCCGCCCCGGACCGGTGGCCGCCAGTTCCGGCGAGACCGCCTGCCAGAACCATGCGTAGGTGCCGCCGCCCTCGGCGCGCCCCCCCGCGGGCGGCGCCTCTGCCTCCGGCCCGCGCGCCAGCGGCACGGGTTTCGGCGGGGCTGGCGCGATCTGTACGGTGATCCGCTTCTTTGTGCCGGGTTTCGGAGGCGTCACTCGCTTGGCCGAGAAATCGGCGAAGGGCGCGGGCTGCTCCGCATATGACGAGATAGCAGAGAGGCTCACGAGCATCGCAAGCCCCGCGGATGCGAGTAGTCTGCTTTTGGGTGTCACCTGTCTGCCCGCCCCGTCCTGCTGTCTTGCCTGTTTGCCTTGCTTCACCGTCAATGGCCCTGAAATCATCGTTGAGCCATCTGTCTGCGACGCCAGCGAGCCGGCGTGCAGTCTTTAAAGTCCTGCCTCATGTCGCACGATCCTCTGCCCTGCGGCGGATCGAGTCGGTTTGTTGCGCCGGACCAAGGCCCAACGGCATTGCCAAATGTCGCACAGAACGGCTGAGCAACCAAGTCAAGCCACGGAAACGGCTCGCAATCGTGGCAAATCCCCCCTCTCATGGCGTGCTTTTGCCAGAAATGCCGCGGCATTTTCGATTTTATCACTATATATCAGTGCATTGACGAAATTTTCCACGATCAACCCCACGACCGCAAAACAATCCGATTGCGCCAAATTCCCGCCTCATTCCAAGGGCTTTATAGCTTCATGCCGCGAGGGACTGGGCAATGAGAGAGGCCCGCGATTGGGACCGCGCCGGTTAAAGGAAGCAAACTGGATTTTCGGAGAGAGACACATGCTTAAGTTCATCAAAAACTTCCGTAAGGACGAAGACGGCGCAGTAACCGTGGACTGGGTCGTGCTGACCGCAGCCGTGGTGGCCATGGCGCTCGGCGCCTACTCGATGATCGGCGACAGCGCCAACGCGCTGCTGTCCGCGACCGGCGACGCCGTTGGCGATCACGAGACCGAGCTGTTCGGCAGCTGATCAGGCGCGCAACCGCGCATGAGATTGTATCGCCGGGCAGGCAGCCCGGCGATACCACCTCGGCAGCGTCCCGGAGGTCTGATCACTTGACCGCTCCCGCGCCTGCTGACACGCCTGTGCCCGCTGATCCCGTGCGTGCAGATAAGCCCGTGCGTGCCGACAAGGATGATATGATGCGCAAGTTCCTGAGACGCTTTGCAAGCAATGAGGCCGGCGCAGTCACCGTCGACTGGGTCGTGCTCACCGCTGCGGTGGTGGCTCTTACCGGGATCGTCGCCTATGCGACGCGCAATTCCGCCGCGGATCTGCTTGGGGCCGCCGGAACCGCCGTCGAAGAAGAAGCCAGCATCTTCGACTGACCCTTCCCGTCGCCATCCGAAGGATCGGCGCTTTCGCGGTGCTGAGCAGGCACCGCTTCACCTTTTTTTCACCGCCCGCGCAGGGCTTTCCTCCGGCTGCACCCTTTGGGCGCGGTCCGATCTGCGTTTGAGCCGCTGACCTTTGATCCGAGGCCCGGTCAGCCTCGTCCTGATCTCACCCTCGCCCCGCAACTGCCGCGGTGAAAGCCCAGAACGGGCCAGTTTTCAACACAATCCTCGGGCATCTTCGGTGACTGGTAGCGCGCAGGAAACAGCCTGACGTGCGCAACAGGATGCACGGGCCGCACGCGGCCCTGTCGCGAAAGGGTATGACATGCGACTGCTTTTCGGACTGGTTCTGATCGCGGGGCTCGGGCTTGCCGGCTTCGCTGTCTATATGGCGCAGAATTATATCGGCAGCTATCAGACCGCGCTGAAAGAAGAGCGCGCGAAATCGGTCGCAGCCGTGCCCACCAAGAAGATCTATGTGACCACCCGCGCCATCGCGCACGGCCAAATCGTCACGCCGGACGACGTCAAGCTGGCACCTTGGCCGGTTGAGATCATGCCCCAAGGCGCGTTCGACGCCGAAACGCCGCTGTTTCACGACGGCGATGCGCCGCGCGTGGCCATGCGACCGATCGAGAAGTTCGAAGCGGTGGTGCCCGCCAAGATCAGCGAACCCGGCGGCGACGCGGGCCTGACCTCGCGGCTGGAGCCGGGTCAGCGCGCCTTTGCCATCAAGGTCGACGTGCATTCGGGCGTGTCGGGCTTCCTGCGTCCGGGTGACCGCGTGGATGTCTACTGGACGGGCCGTGTCGCCACCGATGACCTCAACCGCCCGCGCGGCGAGTTCACCAAGCTGATCCAGACCGGGGTGCGCCTGCTCGCCATCGACCAGACCGCCGATATGGAGGATGCCGATGTGAACGTGGCGCGCTCGGTCACCGTGGCGGCCAGCCCGCAGCAGATCGCCTCGCTGGCGCAGGCGCAAAGCACCGGCCGCCTCTCGCTGTCGCTGATGAATGCCAATGACACGACCGTGGCCGAGGCTATTGAAGTGGACCAGCGCGTTCTGCTTGGCTTCGCCCAGAACCAGGCTGAGCCCGAGCAAAAGCGCCCGCAGGTCTGCACCACCCGTGTGCGCCGCGGCGGCGAGGTGGCGGAGATCGCGATTCCCTGCACCAACTGACAGGTTTTCAGGGGGTTGCTGCCACAGCAGACCCCCCCGAAACTCGGAGACGACCCCGCGGGACGCCCTTTGGCGTCCCGTTTTCGTGAACGGAAACGCCAAATTGTTGCCATGGATCCACAACAGGAGACGCAGCGAACCCATTGATTATTGCATAAAATCGGCAACGCGCGCAGAGTGATGGGAAATGCGGGCACAAAGACCCGCCTCCGAGGCGTGATCGAAAGGCAGGTCACATGACAGCTGACAGCATCTTCAAGGCGGCCCTGCTTGGGCTGGCGCTGAGCGTGAGTGCCCTTGCCCCTTCGGCACAGGCCGACAGCCTGCGCGTCGTCCGCACCGGCACCGAAAGCGCGCTAAGTGTTCCAATGAACCGCGCCGTCGTGGTGGAGAGCGACACGCCCTTTGCCGAGCTTTCGATCGCCAACCCTGCCATCGCCGACATCTCATCGCTTTCGGATCGTACGATTTATGTGCTGGGCAAGACGCCGGGCACGACGACGCTGACGATTCTCGATGCTGAGGGGCAGTTGATCACCAATGTCGACGTCCGCGTCGCCGCCGATGTGACCGAGTTCAAAGAGCGCCTGCGGCAGATCCTGCCCGGCGAAAAGATCGAGGTGCGCACCGCCAATGACGGCATCGTGCTGTCCGGCACCGTCTCGAGCACGCAAAAGCTGCAACGGGCGCTGGACCTTGCGGAACGCTACGCGCCAGAGCGGGTATCGAACCTGATGTCGGTGGGCGGCGTGCAGCAGGTGATGCTGAAGGTGCGTTTCGCCGAGATGCAGCGCTCGGTCGCCAAGACCCTGCGCAGCTCGCTTTCGGTGGGCGGTGACCTGCTGGGCGGCGATCTCGGGCTCAACTCCGAATCCGGCAGCTGGCTGCAGAACGAGAACGAGCTGGGCTCTGCCCTAACCCTTTCGGAAGACACCGAGGGCGCCGCGCTCTTTGGCTTCAACGCTGGCGGGCTCGAAGTGGGCATCCTGCTTGAAGCGCTGGAATCGAAAGGCGTTGTGCGCACGCTGGCCGAGCCGAACCTGACGGCGCTTTCGGGCCAAGAGGCCAAGTTCCTTGCGGGCGGCGAATACCCGGTGCCCGTGGCGCAGGATGAGGGCTCGATTTCGGTCGAGTTCAAGCCCTTCGGTGTCGAGCTGAACTTCATTCCGCGCGTGGTAGACGGCGATCTCATCAACCTTGAACTCAAGGCCGCGGTCTCGTCGATCGACAGCACCAATGGCCTCGATCAGGAAAGCATTCGCATCGACGCCTTCCGCCGCCGCGAGACCTCGACCACCGTCGAGATGCGAGATGGCGAGAGCTTTGCCATCGCGGGCCTGCTGCAGGATGATTTCACCGACCTCAACGGTCAGGTGCCGTGGCTTGGCGATGTGCCGGTGCTTGGCGCGCTGTTCCGCAGCGCCGAATACAGCCGCCAGCAATCCGAACTGGTGATCATCGTCACGCCGCATCTGGTCACCCCGACCCGCGGTCAGGCTCTGGCGCTGCCGACCGACCGTGTCCGCCCGCCCTCCGAACGCGATCTCTTCCTTTATGGCCGTACCACCGACGAGGGCAAACGCCCGGTCAGGGGCGCGGCGGGCGAAGTCGCCAAGCAGGACTTCAGCGGCTCTTACGGCTATGTGATGGATTGATCTGATGCGGGCAGGACTGGTGCGGACAACACGGACGATGATCAAAGGCGGCACCGCCGCCCTCGTGCTGGCGCTTGTCGCGGGCTGCTCGCCACGGGAAACCGGCTCTGACGTCGATGGTGGCAACTTCGGCAATGCCACGATGAACAACTCGCTGGTGATGACCGGTCAGCAGAGCTACGTGCACGACCTTTCCAGCCGCTTTGCCTCCGAAGTGCCCAGCATGGTGAACTTTGCCTTCAACAGCACGGTTCTCGATGCCGCCGCACAGCAGGTGCTGCGCCAACAGGCCACGTGGATCCGCCAGTTCCCCGAGGTTCGTTTCCGGGTCTACGGACACACCGATCTTGTGGGCAACGCCGCTTACAACAAATCGCTCGGTCTGCGCCGGGCGCAGGCGGTGGTGCGGTTCCTTGCGACCCAAGGCATCTCGACCTCGCGGCTCGAGGCCGTTGTCTCCTTTGGCGAGACACAGCCGCTGATCGTCACCGAGGGCCGCGAGCGGCGCAACCGCCGCACCGTGACGGAAGTATCGGGCTTCGTGCAGGACCACCCCAACCTGCTTGATGGCAAATACGCCGAGGTGATTTACCGCGAGTATGTGCGCAGCGCTGCGCCGGCCAGCACGGTGAGCGGCACCTCGCTTTCGGGCGGCGGCGAATAAGCCGCTCCCGCTGGGGCCATCGTCCAAGAATACCGTACAATTACGGTTTTTCGGTCAAAATGTCGCCTCACTTGACCGACAATTTCTGCTTTAGCGGGGCGGTCCCGGCTCAGTCTCGAGTCGGTCCGCGCAGCGGACGGATGTGCACGAGCGCCTGATGCGCCCAGCCCGCCGCCTTCCCGCCAAAGGCAGAGGAAAGAAGCATGACGAGCAAACTCGAGCGGCAGAGCGCCCCCGCACCGATCCAGGCCTGCACGGTCAGCCGGGACGTGCAGAACTTTGACCTGCTTATCGAGGATATGGAATCGCTGCTGGGCGAGGGCTGGGGCGATCTCGGCTTTGGAGAGGCGCTGACCTTCCTTGGACAGCCAGACGCCGACACGCTGGAATTCATCGCGCTCGCCATCGACAGCGAGGACGAAGACAACCTTGCGATGCTCTGCAAGATCATTGGCCGTGCGACCGAGCGCGGCATCAAAGTTGTTCTGATCGCCGAGGATGTGACACCCGCGGCCCTGCACCAGCTGCTGCGTGGCGGGGCCGACGAGTTTGCCCCCTACCCGCTGCCCGAGGGCGAACTGGCCAACGCCGTCGCCCGCCTGCGCGCGCGGTCCGAAGCGATAGCCGCAGCGCCCGCGCCGGAACGCACCAAGAAGCTCAAAGGCGGCGGGGACGGTGTGCTCGTGGCGGCGCAGGGCCTCTGCGGCGGGACCGGCACCACCACCTTCGCGGTGAACCTTGCCTGGGAACTTGCCACGGTGCGCGGCGACGCTCCGCCCCGGGTCTGCCTGATCGACCTCAGCCTGCAGTTCGGCACCGTCGCCACCTATCTGGACCTGCCCCGCCGCGAGGCGGTTCTGGAACTGCTCAGCGATATTCCTTCGATGGACGGCGACAGTTTTGCTCAGGCGCTGACGCCCTACGAAGACCAGATGCAGGTGTTCACTTCGCCGCCGGACATGCTGCCGATGGACATGCTCTCGCCGACCGATGTGAAGGCGCTGCTCGACGTCGCGCGCGAGCATTTCGATTTTGTGGTGATCGACCTGCCCAAGGCGATCTCGGATTGGACCGACACCGTGCTGACCGAAGCGCAGGTGTTCTTCGCGCTGGTCGAACTGGACATGCGGTCGGCTCAGAACGCGCTGCGCCTGAAGCGGGCGCTGCAATCCGAGGATCTGCCCTTCGAAAAGATCCGCTTTGTCCTGAACCACGCCCCGAAATTCACCGACCTTCAGGGCAAGACACGCGCCAAGCGCATGGCCGAAGGTCTGGGCATCGACTTCAGCGTGCTGCTGCCCGACGGCGGCAAGCAGGTGCAGATGGCTTGCGACCACGGCATGCCGCTGGCCCGTCAGGCGGCGAAGAACCCGCTGCGTAAAGAAATCGCCAAACTGGCCGCCGAGCTCTACGCCATCGGCCAATCCGACGCGGAAGCCGCGTAATAGGAGCCCGCCATGTTCTCGCGCTATAAGAAGACCCCGTCGAAGCCTCTGGCAGAGGCCGCGGTCGCCGCTGAGGCCCAAGCAACCGCCGTCGCAACGCCTGTTGCCGCCCCCAAGCCGCAGCCGATGCGCAAGGCAAAGCCGCAGCGCGCCGCCGAGGCGGCACCGCAGGATCGAGAAAAGAAGCGCAAGGAACGGCTTGGCGAGATCAAGCTGGAGCTGCACCGCGCGCTGCTCGACAACCTGAACCTTGCCGCCATCGATCAGGCCAGCGAGGGCGAACTGCGCGAGGAGATCGCCGCGATCGCCACCGAGTCGCTGCAGGAAAAGGGCATCGTGCTGAACCGCGAGGAACGCAGCACACTGAACCAAGAGCTGTATGACGAGGTCAAAGGTCTGGGGCCGCTTGAGACGCTGCTGAAGGACGACACCGTCTCGGATATTCTGGTCAACGGCCCGCGGCAGATCTTCGTCGAACGCAACGGTAAGCTGCAGCTCTCGGACGTCACCTTCAAGGATGAACGCCACCTGATGCGGATCATCGACAAGATCGTTTCCGCCGTGGGACGCCGGGTCGATGAATCCAACCCTTATGTCGACGCCCGCCTTGCCGACGGCTCGCGTTTCAACGCCATGGTGCCCCCCATCGCGGTGGACGGCTCGCTGGTGTCGATCCGTAAATTCAAAAAGGACAAGCTGGGGATCGACGATCTGGTGAACTTCGGCGCCTTCACCGAGGAAATGGCTGTCTATCTGCAGGCCGCCGTCGCCACCCGCCTCAACGTCATCGTCTCGGGCGGTACCGGCTCGGGCAAGACCACCACGCTCAACGCGCTGTCATCCTTCATCGACGACAGCGAACGCATCCTGACCATCGAAGACACCGCCGAACTGCAGCTGCAGCAGACCCACGTGGGCCGGATGGAAAGCCGCCCGCCGAACGTCGAGGGCAAGGGCGCGGTGACCCCGCGCGACTGCCTCAAGAACGCGCTGCGGATGCGCCCCGACCGCATCATCGTCGGCGAGACGCGCGGCGAGGAAGTGATCGACATGCTGCAGGCGATGAACACCGGCCACGACGGCTCGATGACCACGATCCACGCCAACAACCCACGCGACGCCATCTCGCGCCTCGAGAACATGATCGCCATGGCCGGGGTCGAGATGCCGCTGAAAGCCATGCGCAGCCAGATTTCCTCGGCTGTGCACCTCCTCGTGCAGGCCAGCCGCCTGCAGGACGGCTCGCGCCGGATGACCTCGATCACCGAGATCACCGGCATGGAAGGCGACGTGATCTCGATGCAGGAAGTGTTCCGCTACCAGCGCGTCGGCCTCACCCCCGAGAACAAGATCCTCGGCCATTTCACCGCCACCGGCGTGCGCAGCCACTTCTCCGAGCGCTTCCGCATGTGGGGCTATGACGTGCCGCCCTCGATCTACGAACCCTTCCGCCCGGAGTAAGCGCCATGCTGAGTGCAGAACCGATCATCTACGGCCTGATCTTCATCGGCGTTCTGGTGCTGGTCGAGGGCGTCTATCTCGTCGCCTTTGGCAAATCCATCAGCCTCAACAGCCGGGTCAACCGCAGGCTGGAAATGCTGAACAAGCACGACAGCCGCGAAGAGGTGCTGGCCAAGCTGCGCAAGGAGATGGACCAGCATCTCGACCGGCGCGGCATCCCGCTCTATTCGCTGCTGGCTGATCGCGCGCAAAAGGCCGCGCTGGCCTTTACCCCGCAGCAACTCATGCTGATGATGGTCGGCGTCAGCGTCTTTGCCTTCTTCGGCCTGACCATCGGCACCGAAGCAACCCTGCCGGTCCGGCTGATCATGGGGGTGGCGATCGGCGTTGGCGGCGTCTTCATCTGGGTGAACAACAAAGCCAAGAAGCGCCTCGCCATGATCGAGGAGCAACTGCCCGACGCGGTGGAACTGATGGTGCGCAGCCTGCGCGTCGGCTACCCGTTCAGCTCTGCCATCACCATCGTGTCGAAAGAGATCAAGGACCCGCTGGCCACCGAATTTGGTGTGATCTCGGATGAGGCCACCTATGGCCGCGACATCGGCGAGGCGCTCAAGCATATGGCCGAGCGGCTCGACATGCAGGACCTTCGCTTCCTTGCGGTGGCGGTGACCATCCAGCAGCAGTCGGGCGGCAACCTCGCCGAGATCCTCGACGGTCTGGCCAAGGTGATCCGCGCCCGTTTCCGCCTGTTCCGCCGCGTCAAAGCCATCACCGCCGAGGCGCAATGGTCCGGCAAGTTCCTTTCGGGCTTCCCGCTGGTGGTGCTGCTGGCGATTCAGGTTCTCGATCCGCACTATTACGACGAGGTGCTCGATCACCCGCTCTTCATCCCCTGCTGTTTTGCCGTGGCCTTCTTCCTGACCGCCAACCTGCTGGTCATGCGGATGCTCGTGAACATCAAAGTCTGAGGCCCTCACATGCTCGACACGCTCAACACGTTGATCACCGCCAAGCTCGGCCCCGCCGGACCGCTGATGGTCGTCGCTGGCCTTGCTTTTTTCCTGATCCTCGCCAGCATCCCGCTGATGCTGCGGTCGCGTCCCGATCCGATGGACAAGCTGCGCGAGACGTCGCGCAAGAAGATGGAGAAGGAAACCCGCGCCGTGCTTCGCGACACGCGGCGCAACGAGAAGCTCAACAAATACGCGCAATATCTCGAGCCGCAGACCGCCGAAGAGCTGGGTGCCATGCGCATGAAGCTCATGCAGGCAGGCTATCGCTCGCGCGATGCGGTGCGCATCTACTACCTCGCGCAAATGGTGCTGGGACTGGGCCTTCTGGCCATCGGTTCGGCCTATTACATGTTGGTGCTCGGCACGCCCGACGCGCCGCTGCACGAAAAAATGCTGTTCATGATCGGCCCGGGTGCCGCGGGGTATTTCGCGCCCAAATACTGGGTCACCCGCCGCGTCGAGGAACGCCGCCAGCAGATCGTCGAAGGCTTCCCCGACGCGCTCGACATGATGCTTGTCTGCGTCGAAGCCGGTCAGTCGCTTGACCAGTCGATCCGCCGCGTCTCTGGCGAGTTGCGCGCGTCCTATCCGGCGCTGGCCGACGAGTTCGAGATCATCAGCAACGAGATGAAGGCCGGTAAGGAGAAATCCGCCGTGCTCAACGACATGGGCGAGCGCTGCGGCGTGCAGGATGTGTCGTCTTTTGTCACCGTACTCAACCAAGCCGCATCCTTCGGCACCTCGATCGCCGACTCGCTGCGCATCTACGCCGCCGAAATGCGTGACAAAAGGGTCATGCGCGCCGAGGAAAAGGCAAACAAGCTGCCGACAAAGATGACGCTGACCACTATGATCCTCACGGTGCCGCCGCTGCTGATGATCCTCGTGGGTCCTTCGGTGGTGGGCATCTCGAACATCGGTAGTCTCGTCAAATAGGCCCATGCCGCGCGCACTGACGCTCATATTCATTCCGCTCATCTTGGCCGCCTGCTCTTCGGGCGGCCTTGGTGCGTTCGGGCGGGGTGACACGCTGGAACAAGAGCCCGGCACTCCCTTCGCCCCTGCCCTCGATCCCAGAGGCTCCGAGGTCGATCAGTTGCTCGTCGGGCACCGGCTGATGCAGGCGGGACAGGCAGAACTGGCGCTGGAGGCCTACACCCGCGCCGCGGGCAAGCATGGGCTCACCGCAGAGGTGCTCAGCTCGCTTGGTTCGGCCAACCTTGCGCTCGGTCGGCTCGGACAGGCCGAGACCCTGCTGCGCCGCGCCGTCGAGGTCGAACCCGAATGGCCCGCGGCTTGGAACAACCTTGGGGTCGCGCTGATCAACTCCGGCCAGACCTCGGAAGCCGCCGAGGTGTTCCGCCGGGCCTACGCGCTGGATAACGGCGAAAGCGACGAAATCCGCGACAACCTGCGCTTGGCGCTCGCAAAGCTGGACGATACGGGTTATGATCCGGCGCAAAATCAAGACTATAGGCTGATCCGCCGGGGCGGTGGCGATTATCTGATCCGGCACGGCGGCTAAGCCCTTGGCCTGAAAACAGGCCCCAGACGAGGCAAGAGCAGCAAAAGGACGCAGAAAATGCGCCACCCGAACGTTTTGATCGCCTGCGCGGCGGGTCTTATCGCCCTGTCCGCCTGCAGCAAGGACATCGACAAAGACGCCGTGGACCGCGAGTTCACCGGGGTGAACGCCATCGACGGCGCAGGCCTTACCGAAGTGATGCTGAGCGCTGGCGACCCCGAAGAGGCCGTGGCCTATTTCTCGCGCAGCGCCGACCAGCAGCCCGAACGCATCGACTTTCAGCGCGGCCTTGCAAAATCTCTCGTCCGCGCCAAGCGCTATCCCGAAGCCGTCACCGCGTGGACGCAGGTCGTCGCGCATCAAGGGGCCCGCAACGAAGACAGCGTGGCGCTTGCAGATGCGCTGATCCGCAACAACGACTGGGACAGGGCAGAACAGGTGCTGGGCACCATCCCGCCAACCCATGAGACCTTTGAGCGCTATCGGCTCGAAGCGATGATCGCCGACAGCCACCAGCAGTGGCAAAAGGCCGACAGCTTCTACGAGATCGCCACGGGTCTGACCACCAAGCCCGCCTCCGTGCTCAACAACTGGGGCTATTCGAAGCTGAGCCGTGGCGATTACGCCGACGCCGAAAAGCTCTTTGGCGACGCCATCCGCCGCGATCCCAAACTCTTCACCGCCAAGAACAACCTCGTGCTGGCCCGTGGCGCGCAGGGCAACTACACGCTGCCGGTGATGGATATGACCCAGATCGAGCGCGCGGAACTGCTGCAGACGCTGGGCCTTGCGGCGGTGAAACGCGGGGATGTGGAGATCGGCAAAGGCCTGCTGCGCGACGCGCTTGAAACCCATCCGCAGCATTTCGAAGCGGCCGCCCGTGCGCTGGACGCCCTCGAAGCGCCCGTGGTGAACTGAGGTTGGGGAGGTGCTGGTGATTTCCGCATCCGCTGCGCTCTGGTTCCTCCCGCTGGTGCTGCCCATCTGCCTCTGGGTTTGCTACACCGATATGAAGTGGATGAAGATCCTCAATAAATCGGTGATCGCGCTCTTCGTGGTCTTCGTCGTTGTCGGCCCCTTCGTCCTGCCTCTGGGCGATTACGCATGGCGCTACGTGCAGCTGATGGCCGTGCTTCTGGCAGGCATCGCGCTGAACGCCGGTGGGGCCGTTGGCGCGGGCGATGCGAAATTCGCCGCCGCCGCCGCGCCGTTCATCCACCTTGGCGATCTGCGCTTTGTCATGGCGCTTTTTGCCGCGACGCTGTTTGCCGCTTTCGTCAGCCACCGGCTGATGCGCGCCACGCCGCTGCGCCGCCTCGCGCCCGGCTGGGCCAGCTGGGAAAGCGGCAGCCGCTTTCCCATGGGGCTGGCTCTTGGCGGCACGCTGGGCCTCTATCTGCTTTTGGGTGCCCTCTATGGGGCCGAGCCCGCCTGAGCGGCGGCCCCTACCCCGCGATCTCGCGCGTGCGCGCCACGGCAGCGTCCAGCCCCGCATCGACGGCATCCTGAAATCCCGCCTCCTGCATCGCCAATAGCCCCGCCGCCGTTGTGCCCGCGTAGTCGATCATGCCGCGCACATGCGTCGAGGCGGTTTGCGGATCCCCGGCCAGCATCTCGCCCGAGGCCAGAAACAGCTGGCGCACCGCCATATCCGCCACCTCGGGCGCGACACCCCGGCGTTCGGCGTAATCGGCCATGGAGGCCGCAAGCTGCGCGACGAAGCCCGGCACCGGCCCGGTCATCGCGGTGAAGATCTCGATCTGCGCCTCATCGGGCACTTCGGCGGTGCTGCCACATGCGCCCAGCAGCCGGTCCACTTGCGCGCGATCCTCGGCGGACAGCGCACCGCACCACGGCGAGAAAGCCAGCCGCCGTGCAGCGGCCGGGCTCGACATGGCGCGCACGACCCGCTCGGCGCCGGTGTGCTCGGCGATCCGCGCGGCGCTGACACCGGCCATGACAGAGATCACCAGCTTGCCCGACGCGTCGATCTCCAGCGCGCCGAACTGCGCGGGCGGCACCGACAGGATCACCACATCGCAGGCCGCGACCAGCACCTGCGCCTCGGCGGTCGCCTGCACCCCGTCCGGCAGCCCCTCGGCACGGCCCGAGCGGTTCGAGACCCAGAGCGCCTCCGCCGCGACCTCCCCGCTTGCAAGCAGCCCGGTGACAAGGCTCCGCCCCAGCATCCCCGTTCCCCCGATCACACCTACCGTCACCTGCGCGCCCATCGTCATCTCCTGATCCTGCGTCATCCTGCTTCGGGCGCCAGCCTCGCGCAGCCGGTCGCGCGACACAAGCCGCCGCGCCTTTGCACCGCCGCTCCTGCGCCGCTGCAATTCCCGCCCCAAGTCAAGCTCTTGCCACAATGATGCGGCTTCCTGTGCGGCAAGAAGGATGGCGCCGCGCAGGCCAGATCAGGGATCACCGACCGATGAACATGCAAACCACCAGCGTGATCGCGCCCCCGGCGCCGAAGCGGCTTGAAGACATGGTGCTTCCGCGCACGATGATGCGCGACATTGTCCTCAAGACCATGTTCCGCAACAACACCAATAAGGTCACCGATCTAGCCCATGCGATCTGCTTGCCGATCGTGATCACCCAAGAATTGGTCGATCTCGCGCGCAGCCACGGGCTCATCGAAGCCATGGGCACCCGCGGCGAGACGGGCAGCAGCGAGATGAACTATCAGCTGACCGACAGCGGCAAGGCGCGGGCGCTGGATGCGCTCTCGCAGTCGGAATACTTCGGCCCCATGCCGGTGCCGCTTTCGGCCTATCGCGAGCAGGTGAAGCGCCAGTCGATCCGCAACATCCAGATGACCCGCGAGGCGCTGACCGGCGCAATGGGGCATCTCGTGCTGCCCGACGATCTGATCTCGCACCTTGGCCCGGCGGTGAGCGCTGGCCGGTCGATCCTGATGTACGGCCCGCCCGGCAACGGTAAATCCTCGATCTCGAACGGCATCCGTGCCGCGCTTGGCGATCGGATCTTCGTGCCGCGCGCCATCGAATATTCCGGGCAGGTGATCACCGTCTACGACCCGATCGTGCATTCCGCCGCCGAGAGCGACATCGAGGACCCCACCCGCCTGCGCCGCAACAACCGCTTCGACACGCGCTACGTGCTGTGCGACCGGCCCACGGTGATCACCGGCGGCGAGCTGTCGCTGGACATGCTCGATCTGGTCTACAACCCCACCGCCCGCACCTATCAGGCGCCGCTGCAGCTGAAATCCACCGGCGGTCTGTTCATCGTCGACGACCTTGGACGTCAGGCCGAACCGCCGCAGAAACTGGTCAACCGCTGGATCGTGCCGCTGGAGGAAAACAAGGACATTCTCGCCCTGCAATCGGGCGAGAAGTTCGAGGTTCCTTTCGACACGCTGGTGATTTTCTCGACCAACTTCCATCCCAACGAAATCTTCGACAAAGCCGCGCTGCGCCGGATCTTCTTCAAGATCAAGATCGACGGCCCGAACCAGCAGGACTTCCTGAAAATCTTCGCCATGGTCGCCCGCAAAAAACAGATGGTGCTCGACGAGGCCTCGCTCGTGCACCTGCTGAAGACCAAATATCCGACCATCGACAACGTCTATGCCAACTACCAGCCGGTGTTCCTGATCGACCAGATGAAGGCGATCTGCGACTTCGAAGGCTGGCCTTACAAGATGACCCCCGACCTCGTCGACAGGGCCTGGGCGAACCTCTTCGTGCGCGACGAAACCATCGTGAAATAGGGTCTCTGGCGCCGGTCCAAAAAAGTTGGAAATTTCCGCTGCGGCAGGTGTTTTTTCCGCTTGACGATACCGCGCCAGAACCATATTCAGCCCCCACTTCTTGGCGGAGTAGCTCAGTTGGTTAGAGCAGCGGAATCATAATCCGCGTGTCGGGGGTTCAAGTCCCTCCTCCGCTACCAAATTCCCCCTGTATTATCGGTGACTTCCTCCTATATGGCGTTGATGCCTGTCGGGCGTAAAGCCGTCTGGGGTAGCGCCGGGGTGGCAAGATGGCAGGGCTGCTTTCTCAGCACCCGTTTCAAAACACGGAATGATCCGGGCGCGAAGCCGATGGGACAAGCCCTCATCGCGTCCAGCATCCGGAAAAGTTTTTTCGTCCAACCCGCCATGATTTCTTTTGGGCCGTCATAAAACGGTCCGATCTCCCCTCCGCATAGAGACAAGGAGATCATCATGCACATCACGTCGCCCACCCCCGACACCCTCGTCGGGATCGCCACTCTTGTGGACATCCTCCAGCGGTCGCGCGCCAGCATCTACAGGGACATCAAGAACAAGACGTTCCCTAAACCTCTGAAACTGGGTAATTCCTCCCGCTGGAGGTTGTCCGAGGTCATGGCGGTCATCGACCGTCTCTCGGACGATCGCGCCGAGGACTGAGAGGGCGGATTAAGTCGCGGCGAGGCGGGCGCAAAGGTCCGCCACTCGCGCCCCGGACCAGCGAACCGCGTTGTAGACATCGAAGGTCGCGCGGCCCGAAGTGGCCAGCGCGTCGATCTCCCGAAACGACAGCATGTTCAGGGAGAGAGCAACCTCTGCCATCTCGGCCATAACGGCCGACCTTGCGGGCAGCGGGGCAGCGCAGAGGCCGACGAGTTCGGCCAGTGCGTCGGCCCCCTCCTCATCCCCCAGAACAGACAACAGGTCGTAGAGCGCCATGCCGTCTCGGCGAATGAAGTCGACCACGTCGAGAACAGCGTCTTCGCGCCGCTCTTGCGCCGTTACGACGCGACTGGTGGTGGAAAGTATATTCATGCATGTCTCCCTGACGACAGTCCGGGGCGAGGGCCGCGAAAGATCAGCTGTCGTCGTCAAGGGGGCCAGCGCCGGCGGGTGCGGGCCCTGGAAGTCTAATGTCCCAGCCGTGCACGCAGATCACCGAGCCGGGCACCGTAGAAACGCACGGCCGCGTCGAGGTCCGCAGGAGCTCCGCCGCTGACACAGGCTTCGTCCAGATCACCAGCGCCGATCCCGGCCAACTCTGACAAAACAAGGTCGATCTCTGCGCGCATCGCGGGCAGATCACGGATGTCGCAGGCAACGCTTTCCGTGAGGCGGATGAGGGCTTGGCTCGCAGCCTCTCGGCGGCAGGTGACGAGCAGTTCATGCAGCGCCGTGGCTTCAATGGAAAGAAAACCGGCGATGCACCGGTATCGTTCGTTCATTTCAGGCTCGATCACATGGCAGATCAGAGTAGTCTCGGACATGGTGGCTCCCCCACGACGGCCTGCGGGCAGAGGCCGCGCATCGGATGCTGTCGGTCAATCGCCGCCGGCCAGGAGCGGACCGGCGACGTCGGGGACGGCGCGGAATTACGCCGCCGCCGAGAAGCGCGCTGCCCACGGATGATCCAGGTCCGTCCTATCGATGGCGTCGCGCAAACCGTCGTTGAGGAGGCAGATCTCCTCGACAATCGGTGATGCGGGATCAATGAGAGCGAAACGTGCACACTCCTCGCTGTCGCGGTCGTCCACGTTCTCGAGCGCGAGGATGTCCAGCAACGCGTGCAGCTGGCGCATGTCGCGCCGCGCGAGAGGGGCGGCACCTGCAAGAGCGTCCGCCACCTCGAGGGCGAGGCGCTCGCCTCGGCGCCCGGCGAGAAGTTCTGCCGCACGGATCAGCGCTTCCCGATGTTCTTCGGCAAAGGCACGCAGCGGTGAGGTATCACCGACAACTGCTGGGGATTCGATTTCGCAGGAACGTTGTTCGTCAAACATGACGATCTCCGTGTTCGGGGAGCCGGCAAATTGGCCGGGGTCAAGATCTTCCTGCTTGCAGCATCTCCTCTCGACGCGCCTCTCAGGCCGGCTGTCCGCTCCGGCTCTCCCCAAGGAGCCGGAGCGCGTCGGGCGGCCATGAGCGCGCCGGCTCCCATCAGTCTTGTCGCTGCCCCCATGTTGGCTGCTGTTCGTTCGCGGGGGTCCTGGGGGTGACGCAGCCCCCTGGCCGGGGCCGGGGAGGCCCGAGCAGCGGGGAGGTGTCGGAGGGGAGAGTGCGGAACGACTGCCCTCTGACCCGCCGGAGGCGCCGGAGTGCAGGGGTGGCGAACGCCCTGCCGCTGTCCTCGCAGGACCGCCTCCCCGGCGTGAGGGGCCCTCGGAGAGCCGCGCGTAGTGAGTCCCGGAGGGGCGGTCTCGCACTACGCATAGTCGGACACTATGCCTGATGCGCCCACCTTCAGCGGGCGTCGCAGACATTCCCGGAGGGGCACCCTTCTTACCTATTTCCCCGTCGCCTCGAACAAAGGAGACGGCGATGAAAGGTTATCAATTCGCGCGCATGGAGACGTATTCAGTGCAAGGCGCGCCCGGGAACAAATCGACGGGAGCAAAATTCCGCAAGAGCGGCGAGCGGGCCTGGACGACGGAAGAGGTGCTGGACGAAGCCGAACGGAAACCCTGGGCGTCGTTCCATGTCGATCCTGACGGCCCCCCGCCCCAGATCCTGCCTGGGATGGTCAGCACATTTGCCGCAGCGCGCGCGGCGCACGCCGAAGCATCAACGTTAAAGGAGACCTATCTCCGCAGAGGCAAGAAGGCGAAGCGCAAGCTGCGGGCCGACGCCCGCACGCTCTATTCCTCGGTCGTATCCCTGCCGACGCTGACGAAAGATGCGCTTGCCGATTCCGCCCTTCGGGACGAATGCGTCGATCTGCTCACGGCGGCGATGGAGCATGAGAAGAAGACCATCGAGAAGGTCGGTGGGGCTCTCCTCATTGGGGTCATTCACTGGGACGAGGATCATGTCCACGCGCATTACCTCGCGATCGATCCTCGACTTGGCCGGGTCGATGGGCTCCATCCCGGCAGAGCTGCCAAAGCCGCCTTCAACGAGGCCCACGCCGAAAAGAAGGCGAATGACCGCAAAGCCATCGGTCAGGGTGCTAACCGTGCTTATCGCGCGGCCATGCGACAGTGGCAGGACGACTTCTACGAAGCGATCTTCGACGGCGCCGGTCTGCTCCGGTTCGGGCCCAAGCGATACCGTATGACGCGTGCCGAGTATCAGAAGGCATTGGCGGTGAAAGACCGGCAGGCCAGGGATGAGAAACGGAGGACCGAGAGTGCCGCGACGTTCAACGAGCAGGTTACCGCTATCGAAAATGAGAAGATCGCTCTCCTCGTCCGTGAAACCGAAGCGGCGAAGATGTCGGCGCAGGGCCGCGCGGAAATTATCCGCGCGGAAGAACTCGCATCGTCGGTCACCGGAAGGACCGAGGCGCTCGAATGCGGGATGAAGGCCATAGAAGCGCGCCAGATCGACTACCGGCCCTGCACGGAGAAACGCCGGGAAGGACTTCAGTTCGGACCGCAAGCTCCTGAGGCTGAGGAAGAACGTCGCTCACTCAAGGACCGGATTATGCCGGCGTTCGATGCCCTCGTCGGCTTTGCTCGCCGGGTATTCGGCGTGCGCCGGCGGGAAGAGGCTCAGGAGGCGAAGCCCGCGGAACTGCGGCGCCGCGCTGCGATCGTGGAAGCGTCAATGTCCA
The DNA here is from genome assembly GCF_010500775.1 of Salipiger sp. PrR002. Lineage (NCBI taxonomy): Bacteria > Pseudomonadati > Pseudomonadota > Alphaproteobacteria > Rhodobacterales > Roseobacteraceae > Salipiger > Salipiger sp. PrR002. Next base: position 55 of record NZ_JAAGOU010000020.1, on the reverse strand, counting down.
AGTCTAGGCTCAGGATGCATTGATTTCGCGGGAACAGCATGATTCACGGCTTTGA